>NZ_CP013704.1:600000-906833 GCF_001936255.1 Borrelia anserina Es
TTGCGTATTTTTTAGCAAATTATACCCAAATTTCTTTTGAAATTCTTGTTTTTATTCCAACTCTTGAAGATGTGATTAAACTTGGTATTTCTCTACCTTATTTTTATAGTACTAAGTGGATTAAATCTATTAAAACAGGCTAATTATTTTGTTATAATACTGATGCTATGTATTTAGATGATATAAGAGATAAAAATTTTTTGATTATGGGTTTGGGGCTTCATGGAGGGGGGCTCGCTGTTGCTAAGTTCTTATTAAAACATGGCGGCAACTTAGTAATCACTGATTTGAAGAATGAGTTGGAATTAATTCCAAGCATTAAGGCTTTGGAGCAATTTGGAGATAGAATTCGATATGTTTTAGGATATCATGATGAGGATGATTTTAAGAAAGCAGATGTTGTTATTAAAAGTCCTGGTGTAAGCTCTGATAATAAATATTTGGAGCTTGCAAAAAGGGTTGAGACTGATATTAGTTTATTTTTAATGTTTAATCGAAACCCCATAATTGCTATTACAGGAACTAAGGGGAAATCAACTCTTGCATCTCTTTTACATAGGGTTTTACTTGTTAGGTATCCAAATTCTAAGCTTGGAGGTAATATTGGGATATCTCCTTTAAGTTTTTTAGATGATCTTGATGGAATATCTCCTATTGTTCTAGAGCTTTCTTCTTGGCAATTGCATGATCTTAAAAATTTGTCTCCTATTATTAGTGTTATTACAAATATTTATTGTGATCATCAAAATTATTATTCAAGTTTTGATAGCTATATAGAAGATAAGTCAAAAATTTTTATAAATCAAAATTCGGGAATTTTGATTTCCCAGGATAGAGCTTATTATAATTATTTTTCTAGACTTAGACCTAAGTCTAAGGTCGTTTTATTTTCAGAAACTGTGCCTTTAAACTTTGAAAATGATATTTTTTATTTTAGAAGGGGCAAAGTTTATCTAAATAATGAAGTTTTTGGTGTTCTTGGTGAGTCAAGAATTGTGCTATTGATCTCTAAGATGATCTCCATGTTTGTTTCAGATTATTTATGCTTAGATTTAAGTGTTGTATCTGAGATTGTGACTAATTTTGATGGAATTGAGCATCGGTTAGAATTTGTAAGAGACTTTGGGGGTGTTAAGTATTATAATGATACAGCGTCGACAATTCCTGATTCTACAGTTATGTCTGTTAAAAGTTTAAAGACCAATCAAAATTTTATTAATCTTGTTACTGGTGGAACTGATAAAAAGCTTGATTTTGCAGTTTTTGGTGATATTTTAAGCATGGTTAAAACATGGATTTTATTAAGGGGAAGTGCTACTTTAAAGATAGTTAAATTTTTAGAAGAAAACAATATTCATTATTTTATCTTTTCTTCTTTAGAAGAATGTGTTTGTTATGCTAGAAAAATTTCTGTTCAGAATGATATAGTTTTATTTTCCCCTGCTAGTGCTTCTTTTGAGCTTTTTAAGAATGAATTTGATAGAGGACTTCAATTTAAGAATTTTGTGAGTATTATGACCTAAAGTCTTTTTTTTATGATTTTATAGTAGACATATCTTAGTACTTCAAGAATACTGTAAATTTTATATAAGAATTTTTTGTATACAAAGTCGTAACATCCAATTCTGTGGATAATTATGCCTCCAAATCCGGTTTTGAATTGAAAAAGACCAAATAAGGGGTGTTTTGGATCATAAGTTGGGGGAATTCCTAGAAGATCATATTCTTTTATTGCAAGGCTTTTAAGTAATTGTATTGCTTTGAATTGAACTGCATAATTGGGCATTAAGTGTTTACTTTCTCTACTTGAGGCTCCATAGAGGTATGTGGCCTTATCTTTATATATGCCGACAATGATTCCAGATATTAGTTTTTCATTATATAGTGCAATTATTAGTTTGATGTTGGAATTCTTGTCTTCTCTGAATGCTTTTATTAAATCCTTGATATAGTCTTTTGAGTGAATAGTAAATTTGTCTCTTTGGGCTGTTTCTTTATAAAGTTCATAAAATTCATTAAAGTATTTAAAGTCGTCATCTATTATTATTTTAATGTTTTTTTTACTGCTAAGATTTATATTATATCTTGTTTTCTTTTTCATCTTAGTTTTAATCGTGTCTAATGAGTCGTTTAGATATATTATAGTTGTATTTGATGGTTGTATATCATCGAACGTTTTTTTGAGGTTTTTAAACTTAATTTTTAGTGGGATATAGTCTTCTTTTAGGTTTCTTGAGATATAAAACATTAAGTCGTATCGTATAAAGATGGTATTTTTATGTAAGTATTGCCTTATATTTTCACTGAATTTTTTGATTTGGATATTAATTTCATCTACATTAATTTCTTCGATTTTCTTATTTGAAAATTCTGGATGGGCAATGTAACTTAAGTAGAGATTTCCGAAGATCTTTCTTTGCATCACAAGAATTTTGTTAAAATGATTACTACTTAATGCTATAGCTTTCCATGGACTTTTATTATTTGAGGCTTTTTTTACAATTGTCCATAGTTTGCTTTGTAAGTAATTTTCATTTAAGCTTTCTATTTCAATTTTTTTTATATCCATTGGTTTTGCTTGATTTTAGACTTAATACACTTTTCCATTTGGAATTTCTCGGGATAGTATTTTTTCTTTAGAATGCTCTAATATTAAGTTAATACCATTTACTTTAAGTTCTCCGTTTTCTGCTACAATTTGTGTTTTAAAGAATTTGTCTATGCTTATTTTTGAGGGTGACTTTAATTCTTTACCATTATCACTCTCAAGTATTATTCGCTCTCCAGGGATGGGGTTGTCTGTGCAGTCTTCTACAATTATTACTTTAAAATTCTTATTTTTATCCTCAGTTGCGATTAACATTCCTTCAGATTTTATTCCTCTAAATTTAGCAGGTTTTAAGTTGTCAACTATTATTATGTGTTTTTCAATTAATTCTTCTTCTTTATAATGGTCTGCAAGGCTGCTTACAATTTGTTTTCCGTTCGGAGTTCCGTCATCAAGTTTTAAAATGAATAACTTTTCTGCATCTGGAGTTCTCTCTATTGTTTTGACTTTTACGACTTTTAAGCATACTTGGTTGCTAAATAAATTTATTGGATTGTTTATTAGTTCGTCTTGCATATTTTTGCTCCCTGAATATTTTGATTTTAAACTATCAATTAATTGCTTTTCTATCTTTGTAAATAGTACTTCTGTGAACTGAATTGTGCTTAGACCTAGATTTGTTCCTAAAAATCTGTTAGAAATTTCATAACTTTCGCCAAAAAATTTTCTTATTTTGTCACTTGTGTGCGGTATAAATGGTGAGATTAAAATGGACAGATCCCTTATTAAGTATATTAAGTTTAATAATAATTTTTTTGTTTCTTGAGGTGTATTGTCCTTTGTTTTCCATGGTTCTTTATCTTGAAATATTTTATTACCTATTCTTGAGATATCAAGAATCTCTTTTAATGCCGATTTGAGTTCTATTTGTTTGAAAAAATTAAGAGTTCTATTATATTTAATATTAATTTCTTGCCAGAAGTCTTCTTTTATTTCTATTTTTTCTATTTTTTCTCCAAAGTATTTTTTATAAAATGTTAATATGCGGTTAACAAGGTTTGAGAAATTTCCAATAAGTTCGCTGTTTACCCTTTCCATAAAATCATCCCACATAAATTGAAAATCAGATTTTTCAGGTCTGTTGTAATATATGTAGAATCGCCAGGCATCAGAAGGTATGCCAGTAGTAATGACATCGTTCCCAAATATTCCAGTTCCTGCAGATTTTGAAAATTTTAGGTTTTCATAGTTTAAATATTCGCTTGAAGCTAGCTTGCTTAGCATTGTCCAGTTTTCCTTGCTTCCCAGCTTTATGGCAGGAAATATAACAGTGTGAAATAAGATATTGTCTTTTCCGATAAACTGTACTAAATTAGTCTCTTCATTGTTTTTCCACCATGATTCCCAATATTTTGAAATTTCTTTTGTAATTGAAATATATCCTATTAGTGCATCAAACCATACATAAAATACTTTATTTTCATATTCTTTTTTGGGTACTGGTATTCCCCATTTTAAATCTCTTGTGATTGCCCTTTCTTTAAGGCCATCTCTTAAAAATGCGTTTGTTATGCTAATGGCATTGGTATTCCAGTGCGTATTTTGTTTAGTTGTTTGTATCCAGTGTTCAAGTTCATTTTTTATCTTTGGTAAGTTAATGTAGAGATGTTTAGTTGTTTTTATAATGGGCATATTTTTGCAGATTATACATTTTGGGTTTATTAAGTCAGTTGGAGCTAGTAACTTAGAACAGTGTTCACACTGATCTCCTTTTGCATTATTTTTACAATTTGGGCAGTTTCCTGTTACATATCTATCGGCTAAAAACATTTGATCTTGTTGGCAAAAAAATTGTTCACTTTCTTTGTCTGTGATATAACCATTTTTTTCTAGATTTAAGAAAAAATTTTGTACAGTTTCTTTGTGGTTTTTATTAGTTGTGCGTCCAAAGATATCAAATTTAATGTTAAACCATTCGTAGATTGATTTGTGTATTTCATAATATCTGTTGCATAGTTCTTCAGGGGTGATTTTTTCGATTAAAGCCTTAGTTTCTGTGGCTGTACCATATTCATCTGTTCCACAGACATAAAGTGTATCTATTCCCATCATTCTTGAATATCGTGCAAAAGCGTCTGCTGATAGGACTTGTACTAAGTTTCCAAGATGAGGTATGTTGTTAACGTATGGCAATGCAGCTGTAATTAAGTTCTTTTTTTTCACTTGATTTATGTTTTCCTTTTTTGATGTATTATATTCATATTTTAATACCAAAATAAGTTATTTTATTCATTTTGTTTATTAAATAATTTATGCTTTTATTAATAGGCAGATATAATATAGAGAATATTATGAAGTTTTTTAGTTTTAAAGATTATGTGTGTAGTAAAGCAAAAAAGGTTGTTATAGAAAAGGGAGATAAAGCTAGTGTAGTTTTTCCTGAAAGTACTGATATTAGGATTTTGAAAGCGACTGTTGATATTTTAAAGGAAAGCCTTGCAGGACTTGTGGTGCTTATTGGACGTAAAGATGAAGTTTTTAGAAGGCTAAAAGAACTTGTGGGTTTTAAAAGTAATATCTTAGAGATGATAAAAGTTATAGAGCCCGCTTCGTTTAAAGATTTGAGCAAATATTTAGATGAATATTTAAGTTTACGGTACAATAGAGAATTAACTCTGAAGAAAGCTAGAGAGGAGCTTTTAGATGAAATTGTTTTTTCTATGATGATGGTAAGGCTTGGTGAGGTTAAGACTTGTGTTTGTGGTGCATTAGCGTCTTCTGCTAAAGTTTTAAGGAGTGTGTTTAGAATACTTCCTAAACTTAACGAAACTAAATTTGTTTCTTCTTTTATGATTGTAGATACTGGAGATGTTCTGAATAGGTCTGAAGCTTGTTTTGGATATGGTGGGATTTTAATGTTTGCTGATTGTGCTGTAATAGTCAATCCTGATTCTCTTCAGCTTGCAGAAATTGCAATACAAAGTGCTAATTCATTCAAGAAGATTTTTGGTGCAGAGCCGAAATTAGCCCTTTTAAGCTTTTCTACAAAAGGGTCTGCTCATTCCGTGGAAGTTGAAAAAGTTAGAAGTGCATTGGAAATTGTTAAGAAGAAATGTGCGGATTTGCTTGTTGATGGTGAACTTCAAGCTGATGCGGCTTTAGTTAAAAGTGTTGCAGAGAAAAAGTGTAGTGATTCCTTGGTTGCTGGTGATGCAAATATACTTATTTTTCCTAGTTTGGAGTCTGGTAATATTGGGTATAAGCTTGTTGAGAGATTGGCCTTTGCTAAAACCTATGGACCTTTCTTGCAAGGACTTAAAAATCCTGTTAGTGATCTCTCAAGGGGTTGTTCTGTAGATGATATCGTATTAACAAGTGCTTTGATGGTTGGTAGTTAGTTTATTTGCAATTGTAATGAATTCTTTGACAGAAATTTCTTCAGGTCTTTTATCTAAAAATATTTTTAAGAAATCTTCTTCAAGAATGCTTGTATCTTTGATAAATTTGGTGATTGTATTTTTGAGTTTTTTTCTTCTACTTGTAAATACTGTTCTCACTAGTTTGTTGAATACTTTAAAATTTCTGATTGCTTCATTGCAAGGAATGAGTTTGATAGTTGTTGATTTTACTTTAGGAATTGGATAAAAATTTTTTTTATCAATATCCATTATTTTAATTACATTAAAGTGTGATTGAACTAACACTGTGAATGATGAATAATTTTTATTTCCCTCTTTTGCAAGTATTCTGTCTGCTAGTTCTTTTTGTACTGTAAATACCATTTGAGTTAATATTTTATTTTCAATAAGTACTGATATTACTTTTGATGCAATATTATAAGGTAAATTTGAAAATATTTTGTTAACATTGTGTTGTTCTTTTTTATATGTCTTTAAAAAATCGCCTTTTATTAGCTTAAAATTTTTGAATTGTTCAAATTGTTCATTTAAAATTTCTGAGTACTTAGGGTCAATTTCAAAAACCGTCAAAAAATTTGTTTTCTTAAGTAAGATTATTGTCATTGCTCCAAGGCCTGGTCCTATTTCCCAAATTATTTCATTTTCTTTAATTTCAAGCGCATCTACTATTTTCTCTCTTATATGTTCATTAATTAAGTAATTTTGTCCCCATATTTTTCTTGGAGCTATATTTTTGTTTTCAAGTACACATCTTATGCTGTTTGTACTGTTATAATTTATGTTCATAGATAGTAAAAATGATATCATATTGCGAAATTAGTGTGTCATGCTTTTGTTGTAATATTTTTTTTCTTGTTCTAGTTTATGGATTATATAAAATATCATTAGAATGCTTAAGATTAAAAATATTCCTATATTATGATTTTTAATTGATGGAAATTTGCTAAAGATAGTAGCTGTACCTTTTATTGTCTTAAATATGTAAGTGTTTATTAAGTCAAAGAATAAAAATAGATGTGTGTTGATTGCATAGCTTCCTAAACTTAGTATTGTTATTATTAAGAATACTAGCATTAAGGGAGTAACTATTAGGTTTGATAGTATTGAGATTGGCTGAAGATTAAGATTATTAGCATAAAGAACAGGAGCTGTTGAGACTTGAATCAAAAAGGTTGTGAAAATTGGAGATATGAGGCTATTTAAGTTATATCTTTGATTAATGGTAAGAGAGATTGATATTCCAAGTACCGCAAGATAGGATAACTTAAATCCTATTGAATTTAGTGTATGTGGTAAGATTATGGCATTTATGATGAAGCTAATTGATAATGTACTGAGTAAGTTAATTTTTCCATATGTTAATTTATAGATTATAAGCGTTTCTATCATTATAAATGCTCTTAGTGTAGATGGTGAAAAGCCTGTTAGTATTAGATAATTGAGTAGTATTGTGCTTAAGATTGAATATTTTAGTTTTTCATTTTTGATTATAAAAAGTAAATAGTAAAATATAAGGTAAATTAGGTAAAAGTGTAAGCCAGATACTATTAAGATATGTGATATACCTGCTTTTTGAAATAAGTGACTTTCATATCTTGTTATTTCTGATTTATTGTTTGTGAGAACTGTTTTTGAGAAGTAAGAATATTTGATGCTGGTTGATTTTAAAAACCGATTTATTAGTTTGTTATATTTTTCTTGGATCTTTACTAGTAGTGATCTTTTAATGAGTTGTATTTTATTATTTTGTATTTTGATGATATCTCCGACTTTATATTCATCTTCAATATTTTTAAAGATAAATTTATATTTTTGTCCAAATCCATCTATTGACTCAATTTTGGTGCTTGAATATTTTGTAAGATAGGTAATATTTGTTATTTGATAAAAATTATCTTCAAGTCTTTTGGAATTTAGAATAATTTCAAAGATAATTAGCATACTCATACTAATCATGAATGTGAGTGATAAGTGAGCATTTCTTTTTATTAGGAAAATTAACATTAAGATTAAGTTTAGATATATTGGGTTTAATCTTAAGTAATATCTTATTGATAGATTTAATGCACTTATAATGAACAATAAAATCACTTGAAATCTCTCTTTAAGAATTATATTTTAAAAATATCAAAAATATATCAAATTGTTTTAGAGCTTAATTATTGTAGAGTTTGACAATCTTATGTTTATGTATCTATAATTTATTATGATATTAAACAAGTATCCTTCAAAATCTGCTTATTTAGAGATTGTATTATGTTATTTTATAGTTACTCGTATCTCTCCTTTTGATGATATTGATGTTGATCTTTGGAATTTTAGTAAAAATCACTATTATTATTGGTTATACAGTGTTTTTTTAATTTTTTTCATTGTACATTTTTCTAAGTTAACGAGTTCTTATGATTTTAGAAGTGAGTTTTTTATACCTGAATTTAAGCTCATTTTTATTTGGCAAGCATTTTTAATTTTTGTTAAGTTGCTTATTTGTGTTTTTCTTCTATTAAGTATTGTTTATTTATGTCTTTTATGCTTTTTCCCAAGATTATTGCAATTGTGGGTTGAATCAGATGGAGTTGGTTTTAGATGGAATATAGGTACTAAACAATCGCTTTATTTAATGGCTATTACTTCTCTTTTTACAGGAGGAATCGAAGAATTGTTTTACAGGGCTTTTATTATTACTAAACTTAAGCAGGTAGGAATTTCTTCGTTGATTGCAGCCATTATTAGTAGTAGTATTTTTGCTTATGGGCATTTTTATTATGGATTTATTGGGTTTTTTGTTGCATTAATTTTTGGGGGATTTTTAGCTTGTATATATTTAATATATAAAAATATCTATTATTCAATTTTTGTTCATAGTTTTTATAATATCTTTGTTAGTGTTTTACTCTTTTTGTTAGATTAGTTAAGGAGGATTTATGCTAGATACTATACCTAAGCGTTTCAAGGAAGTTGCGGGATTTTATGGTGATCTTGATATCTTTATTTATAGAGAGAATGAGTCTAAAGATTTTAAGAGACAGGTATACTCTGATTTTTGGAATGAAGTTAAGAGTATTGGGTCTGGTCTTTTGCATTATTGTATTAAGAAAGGCGATAGAGTAGCTCTTATTTCTGATTCAAGAAGAGAGTGGATCATTATTGATATTGCTGTTATGAGCTTAGGGTGTATTGATGTTCCAAGAGGTAATGATTCGTCTGAGGATGAGTTATCTTATATTATTAATCATTCTGAGTCTAGTTTTGTCTTTGTGGAAAATGCTAAACAGCTTCAAAAAATCCTTTCTAAGAAACATGATCTTAAATTTGTTAAATATGTCATCATTATTGATGATGATAAACTTTATGAAGATAAATTGGGAAGTATCACAATAATTTCTTATAAAAAGTTGTTAAGTTTGGGGTATGATTATTTAAAAGATAATCCTAAAATGTTTGATTCTGAGCTTGAAAAGGTTTCTGGAAAAGATATTGCTACTATAATATATACTTCAGGGACAACAGGATTGCCAAAAGGTGTTGTGCTGCGTCATGAATCTTTTATTTTTCAACTAGATAGGATTTATGATTACTTGCCAACACTTGAACCAGGCAAAATAATGATATCTGTTCTTCCTCTTTGGCATTCATTTGAGAGAACTTGTGAATATATAGTTGCTCTTAGTGGTATATCAGTTGCTTATTCAAAGCCTATTGGGCCCATCTTACTTAAAGATTTTGCAGCTTTAAATCCCCATGCAATTATTTCTGTTCCGAGAATTTGGGAGGGAATAAGGTTGGGTATTATTAAGAAGGTATCAGAGTCCTTTTTAAAGAGGTTTTTATTTGATATTTTCTTAAAAGTGGGAATTATTTATGCAAAACTTAAGGAAAAATTTTTAGGACTTGTTCCTGTTTATAGAAAATCAAATTTTTTATTTTTATTTTTTATGAAGCTTATTTTTCTTACTGGATTGATTTTGATTGCACCTTTTAAATTTTTAGGGTATGTTTTAGTTTTTAGAAAGATCAAGAAGGCACTTGGAAAACGATTTGAATTTGGTGTTTCTGGCGGTGGAGCTTTGGTAGAGTATGTTGATTATTTTTTCAAATCTATAGGTATTGTGGTTCTTGAAGGTTATGGTCTTACGGAAACGGGACCCGTTTTAAGTGTAAGGCGTCTTAAGAGTCCTGTTGCAAATACTGTTGGGCCTTTGTTACCAGATATTGAGTATAAAGTGGTTGATAATTACGGTAATTCTTTATCTCCTGGTGAAAAGGGTGAACTTTGGGTAAGATCACCTCAAGTTATGAGTGGTTATTTTAAAGATGAAGCGATGACAAGGGAAGTTTTAACAAGAGATGGTTGGTTTAAGACGGGTGATTTAGTTTGTGTAACAATTAATAGTGAAATTTCAATTGTTGGAAGAATTAAAGATACGATTGTGTTGAGAGGTGGAGAAAATATTGAACCTGAACCCATTGAGAGAGCTTTATCAAAATCTTTATTTATTGAGAATGTTTTGATTGTCGGTCAGGATCAAAAATTTTTGGGAGCCATTATTGTACCTAATTTTGAAGTCCTTGAAAAGTGGGCCATTGCTAATGGAATAGTATTTTCTTGTCATGATGATTTATTATCTAATGAATCTGTTAACAAACTTTATTCCAAATATATTTCAGATCTAATTAGTCCTAAATCTGGGTTTAAGAGCTTTGAGCGAATTGCTGGATTTGTTTTACTAAAAGATTCTTTTGTTATTGGTGAGGAACTTACTAATACTCTTAAGCTTAAGAGGCATTATATATTTGAAAAATATCATAAAAAGATAATGTCAATATTTAATAAGGATGAGTGTGAATTATTATAATATAGGTTTGAAATTTACATTTCTTAGGGTTACATCTTTTTTATGTAGGGAATGTTAAGTAAATGCATGCAGTTTTTTATTGTTTGTAGAACTGCTTTTGCTAGAGCTATTCTTGAGTTTGTGAGCTCAGGGTTTTTATCAATTATTTTTGTGCTTTGGTAGTATGTACTGAAACTTTTTGCAAGTGAGTAAGAATAGCTTGTTATTACTGAGGGATTACGTTCTTTTGAAGCTTTAGTTATATGTTCTTCAAATTCAGAGATAATCTTAATTATTTCCCATTCGTTTTCATTTACTAGGAGATCAAAATTAATATTTTCATTATATTTTTCATGAGATGAGTTTAATTCATTATATTTTTCAAGTATGCTATTAATTCTTGCTCCTACATATTGAATGTATGGACCTGAGTTTCCAGTAAATGATAAACTTTCTTCTTTGTTAAACAGTATATCTTTGTATATTGCTGTTTTGAGTAGATAATAATGAATAGCTCCTAGTGATATATTTAATGCTATTTGTCTAGAGTCTTTCTCGTTTGAGTTTCTCTTTTGTATTTCTAGTATAGTTGATTCAGTTAGATCATAAATTAGATTGTCAGCATCGATTACATTGCCTTCTCTTGATTTCATTTTACCTTCAGGTAAATTTACCATTCCATATGATAGGTGAACTAGATTATTTTCTTTTGTGATTCTTAGTTTATCTGCAATGTAAAACAAAGTTTTAAAATGGTTAATTTGTTCACTTCCAACTACGTAAATCATCTCATCAAAATCAAATTCATTCTTTCTAGTTACTATATTGCCTAAATCTTGGGTTAAATAAATGGATGTACCATTAGCTCTCAGGAGTACTTTCTGTTTAAATGTTTGCTCGTCCTTTTCTTTTTTTTCTGTGGGTATATTGATACATATTGCTCCGTCTTTTCTTCTATAGCATAAACCTTCTTCTAATCCTTTAAGTATGATTTCTCGTCCGATCTTGAATATTTCACTTTCAAGATAAATTTTGTCAAATGTAATATTTGTGAGCTTGTAAGTTTCTTTGATTCCTTCAATTGCCCATTTATTTAGTTTGTTCCAAAGTTGAATAGTTTCTTCATGTCCTTTTTCCCATTTGCATAGCAATTGTTGTATTTCGTTCTCTGCCATTTCATTATCTTTAGCATATTTGTTGTATTGTACGTAAAAATCTCCGATTAGATGATCTCCCTTTTTTGAGGAGAGTTCGGGAGTTGTATTATTGCCAAATTTTTTGTAAGCAAGCATGGATTTGCAGATATGTGTTCCTCTATCGTTTATCAAATTTATTTTTGTTACCTGACCACCAGAAGCTTTTAGTATTCTTGATAAACTTTCTCCTATAATGTCGTTTCTAAGATGCCCTACATGTAATGGTTTGTTTGTGTTTGGTGAGGAAAACTCTATTATTATCTTTTTGTCTTTAAGTAGATTATTTGTTCCATATTTTTCTTTCTGTTCATTGACTTTATTTATTGTATCTTTAACATATTCTTTTCTGTTAAATTTTATATTTAAGTAAGGTCCTATTGAGTTAGTTGTGTATTGCTTTCCAATCTGTTTAATGATCTCTTTAGTAATTACTGATGTACTGAGTTTTAAGATTTTACTAAATTCAAATATTAGTATTGATAAATCACCCATCTCACTTTTTGGAGGTTTTTGCATAATTATATTTATTTTTTCTAGTTTAATGTCTTTTCTTAATGCAAGTTCCTTTATTATCTTACTAATTTTGTCTTCTAAATCTTTTTTTATTTTATTGATCATTCTTTTTCCCCTTAATATTAATTAATATATTAATTAGCAAGAAGGCTAAGGATGCTACTAGGAAGACATTTGAGCTATAAGCTGGTGTTTTGATTATATTGCTATCTTTAATTATTGATAATTTAATATTGAAAAATTGTAAGCTCCCAGTATTGAGTATTTCTCTAAATAGTGAAATTACTATGCTTAGTGATATGAATATTATTATTGGTGATTTGGAGTCGTTCAATATGCTTAATGAGTCTTTTGAATTTTTAAAAGGTTCATTTTTGTTAAATGAGATTATTATAACTGTTAAAATAGGGATTGAAAATCTTAAGTTTTCATAAAGGATGGGAGTTACATAGTACATGAATAGGTCAGTTAAACTTACAAAAATTCCTATTATGAATAAGTAAATTCCTAGTATTTGATTTCTTAATCTTATTTGTTTAATAATTATTGCTGGAAGTAAAATGCAAAGTGAAATCCAAATCGATATCATGGTTCCTTCTAAGAAATTTTTTGTATAGGCAAAGATTGGAAAGAGCATTAAGGGGGTTTTTAAATATTTGTCTGTAATATAAAAAGTTTTATGATTCATAAGATTTACCTTTATTTATTTTGTTTTAAATTGATTTGTATCTGTGTTAATTGCTTTGATATGACTTGAGTTTGTTGTTCCAAAAGTTTTAATGCTCTCAATTGCTTCTATTAATTTTTTGATTTCTTCTTTTAATCCTCTCATTGAATTTGAAACTGTCATGTTAATTTCTTCTAAAACAGAAACTGTTTTGATTATTTCTTTATTTCCTCTAAACATTTCATTTGAACCTATTTTTACCTCATATGTTATTTCTCTCATTGTGTTTAAGGCTTTTAGAATTTCTTGGCTACCAATTGATTGTTCTTGCATAGTATGATTTATTTCTTCTATAACTTGAACTACGAGGTTAATTGAGTTAAATATCTGATTGAAAGCTTTATTTGTTAATTCTGATGTTTTTACTGTTTGATTGATTGAATCCATTATTTCATTTATTGATGCTGCTACTGACTCAGATTGTGAAGTAACTTGCTCTGCAAGGTCTTTAATCTCTTCTGCAACAATTGCAAAACCTTTGCCAGCTTCTCCAGCATGAGATGCTTCGATAGCAGCATTCATTGATAGTAAGTTGGTTTGGCTGGCAATAGATGATATTAATGCATTAGCTTCTTGAAGTCTTGTTGAATTTTTGTAAATATCTTTAATTTGCATGATAATTTCTTCTTGCTTTTTTCTACCATCATCGGAAAATATTTTAAGTTCTTCTGTGCTTTTTGCAGCTTTTTGTGTTATTTCTGTAACTGATTGTATGCTTCCTATCATTTCTTCAATAGCTGAGGACGATTCTTCAACGCTTGCAGCTTGTGTTTCAATTGAATTGTCAAGTGATGCGATATTTTTAGATAAACTTTCTATTGTGTGTGTTGTATTTGAAATAAACTCAACTTGTTTTTCTATTTCTTCTTGTGTTTTTTCTATGTACTTGTTTGAGTTTGTTATTGTATCGTAGGCTTTGTTTATTTCATTAAAGAGCAAATCACCGTTATCTTTTAATAATTTTACTCTGCCTTGTAGTGAGTTTATTACATTTTTTAAGTTTTCAATGAAATGTCCGAAATGATTTATTGTAGCACTTATTGAGTCTTGTCCTTTTGATACAATCTTGATTGTTAAATCACCTTCTTTTACTTTTGGGATGATATTATTAAGTTTTTCTATTTTTGATATGATTAATTTTTTAATTGTAATTATCATTATCAATATAAATAATATTATGAATAATGTTATTATTGATATTGACATTACTTTGATACTTTTAAGTTCATTTGAAAATATGTGGTTATGGTTCATTTTTATCGCTAAATACCAAGGTGAAGATGTAATTCTTGTTATGGATATTATGTTGTTATTGTAGTTGGTACTATAATTGTTTTTTCTTTTAGCTATTGCATTTAATACGAGAGTTGTCATTTTTGAGTTATATTCAAGTAAGCTATTTATTGATAATTTTATAGGTTTGAGTGTTTCTTCATCTTGTTCACCAAAAATATCTCCTTTATTGTTGATTGCGTATATTCTGAAGTAGTGAGAACTTTTATGTTTATTTCCCTTGTCTAATAAGGACCTCTCCATAAGCATAAATATATTGTTTCTTAGTTGTCTTATCTGTTCTAATATATCTACATAGAAAACAATATATCCATCATGATTTATGATCATTTCTTTTTCTAACTTTGTGTTTTCATTACTTGTAGGGTATATATCATTTTGCTTTTGTTGAGGAACCTTGTAAAGCATTGGTATATAGGATTTATTATTTATCGTTGTGAAATCTTGATTTAGTGTAAGTGTATTGTAATTATCTGTGTTATTGCCTGTTTTCATTTCTTGTAAGTTTATGTATGTGTTTAGTCTGTTCTCATCACTTGAATGCAATATTTTGCCGTTTTTGTTTATGTATTCTATTATTTTTATGTAGGATGGAAATAAGCTTAACTGGTCAGTAGATATTACGTTTGGTAAACGATCACTTTTTTGTGTGTTTAAGTTTTGGTTATATTGTTTAATAAAGTTATCAATAGCAATTAACATATTTCTTGTGTCTCTAGAAAAACTTTTGATCATGATATTATTGACGAATTTTGTTAAGCTTTGAAGTTCTTTTGTTATTATTTTTCTATATCCATGATCTAATAGTAGAAAAATGGTCATAGCAATAATTATTGTATAGATCACAATAACAAAATTAAACTTATAAAAAAGGGTGGAACTGGAATGATTTCTTTTCACTTGAAACCTCACAAAACTTTTTTCAAAATATCATAATTAACTAGTATTATATATGTAATATATATATTATATACATATATTGATATAATCAATATATGTATATAATATATACTTTGACATAGCTTGAAACTTTATTTTTATGGCTTTAATTATTGGAGAAATTTTTTTATGAATGAGGCTTTGGTTAATTTTAAATTAAGGAATATGAGCTTTTTTCTTTACATTATACTTTTTATTTTTATTTGCTTTGGTTTATTGTTTTTAGGTCAAGCTTATTTAGACTATAAAAATAGGTATTTGGAGCGTGTTGAGTCTGATTTTAAGTTGTTTTCAAATAATTTAGCTTTTCGGATTAAAAATAAGTATGATGGTGCTGTTGGGGTTTTAAAAAATCTTATTAAAAGTGATAAGGTGTTAAATGTCTTACATAATGTTTCGAGCAATTTTATTGCAAGTGTTGACTCGAGTTTCCTAGATTTAGATACAAGTATTGCTTTATTTTTAAGTTCTAAGGGATTTGGTGAGGTAAGCAGAGTTTTGCAGCATATACCCCTTGAAGAGAATTCTTTAGAAGGGATTTTTTACATTCCTGTTGGGCAAAATGTTTTGATTTCAAATAAAAACTTTTCATTCTTGGGTATAAATAAAATTATTGAAGATCCTATTTACTTTGTTCCTGCGGAGAATCGAGTTGTGTATTATTCAACTTATAAGAGAGTAAAAGATAGGCTATATTCTGCTGTAAGTATGCCGGTTATGAATAATAGTTCTGACATGTTGGGTGTAATCTGTTTTTTTGTTTGTTTTGATGATTTGTTTGTTGATATTGCAAATCAATTTAATTCTTATCTTAAGTTCATCAATGAAAAGTATGAGTTTTTTATGATTGATAGGGAGTTTAATCCTTTATTATTAAGTCTTGATGATTTAAATATTAGTAATTTTACGGAAAACTATACAAGTAGTGTTTTAAGTAAAGTTATAGATCGTGTTAAGGATAATCCCAATATTTCCAAAAGTATTTTAGAACATAATAAGAAGTCTTATGTTCTAAATACTGCTCAAATTGATGGAGGTGAGATTCAAGGTATTATTTTAAATATGGATTATCTTCCCCTTAGATTTCAATCAAATGCAATATTTTTCTTAGGGTTTATATTGTCTGCTTATCTGATTACGTTTTATCTTTATAGTGGATTTATTTTACCCTTTGTTAGAGATTTTAGGATGTTTCTTAAGCATAAAAAGGACAAAGAGGATATTTTAAATTTTGATACTACGTTAGAGGTTCAGTATAAATCTTTTATTTTTTCTTATATTAGTGCTGAGTTTGATGTTCTTTTTTCAAAGACTATTAATGTTCTTAATAGTCTTAAAGGTTATGCACAGGAATTTAGTAAATATTTAAGTGAGATGAGTATACCTGTAGAGAATATAGATAGGGTGCATAATAGTCTTGCTGTTTATGATAGAATAGGAGATGCTTTTTCTAAGTTTGAGAAAGCAATTATGAATATTTTAAAAGATTTTGAGTCGATATCTATTCCAATTAGTGAGCATAATAAAAATATATTGGATATTGCTACTAAATTTGCAGACAATGCTAATGCTTTTTATGCAATAGATAAGAATTTAGAGGTTTTTAATAAAGTTGTTGCATCAAATTCTACAAGTATTGACAGTGTTAAGAATAAGGTTTTTGCGTTGAATTCTGTTTTTGAGAGTGTTAATAAGAATTTTTCTGAGCTTTTATCTCAAACTAATAATCTTCAGAGTGCGAATAAGCTTTTAGTGTTAATATCGGCTCAGACTAATATGCTTGCAATGAATGCAGCCATTGAGGCAGTCAAGGCTGGAGATGCTGGTAAAAGTTTTGCTGTTGTTGCAGAGGAGATTAGGAAACTTGCCATTAATTCTGGCAAATATTCTACGGTTATTAAGGATGAGCTCAAAATGATTAATAATGTCATTTCAGTTGTAAGTTCAGAGATTAATGCTGTTTATAAGGATTTTATTAATATCCAGGATGATATTAATGATAATTATGTGCAGAATGAGAGAATTAATATTATTCTTGCTAAGCATGTAAAAGAAATTGAGGAATTTAAAGACAAGTATTTGTCTCATGATATTAAGATTAAGGATGCTAAGAACATGTGCAAGGAGATATTTAATAGTTACTTTGTTATAAGTGGGAAGTTTAAGAATTTAAATAATGATCTGGGTGAATTTGAGGTTTCTAAGATAAGTTTGGATGCCTTAGAGCCTTTGCGGGAATATATATCTTTGGTTGATGAGTGTAGAGAAAAAGTTGTTAGTATGAAAGATATTGTTGAAAAGATTAATGATGAATTTTGAGATATATTATTAATTTCTGTCATGAAATCCAATATAGAGCACTTCTTCTTCAAGTAAAAAACCTGTTTTTTTTTGAACTTCAGTTTTTACTTTCTCAATTAGGGTTTTAATATCTTTTGAGGTAGCATTATTATTATTTATAATAAAATTGCCGTGGTAGGCTGATACTTCTGCCCCTCCAATTTTTAGTCCTTTTAGATTGCATTCTTCGATTATTTGCCCAGTAGGTTTTAAAAAGTTTTTATTATTTTTAAAAGTGCTTCCACTACTTGGAAAGAGGTAGTGTCCTTTATCTATTCTATTTTGTTTATTATTTTTCATAGTTTCTTTAATATGTTTTTTATTTCCCTTCGTCAAATTTAGGGTTGCTTTTAGTATTATAGTGTTTTTATTCTGAAATGGGGAAATTTTATATGAGAATTCGTTTATTTCAAATTTTTTACAAATAGTTTTTCCATTTTCATCTACAAAAACGATTTGATCTAATATTTCAGAGATTTCGTTTCCAAAACATCTAGCGTTCATCCAAACTGCTCCCCCAAGTGTTCCAGGGAGTCCGTATATAAATTCCAATCCACTTAATTCATTTTGTAATGCAAAGTTACATAGGTCTTCAAAATTAGTTCCGCATTCAGCAGTAATTTGGTTACCTTGAAGTTCAATTTTATTTAAGTGTCCGGTGTATATTATGGGGAAATCAATTTCTTTCTCATCATTGATTAGCAGATTGGAGCCTCCTCCTAAAATAAATATTTTAACTTTTTCTTTTATTGCTGTTTTAAATATAAGTTCTGTGTCTTTAAGTGTTTTAGGGGCTAAGAATAATTTTGAGAGTCCTCCTATTTTATAGGTTGTATATTTTGCGAGATTTTCTGTTTTAGTTTTAATATTAATTTTTTTAAGAAAATTATTTATGTTGTTAGGCATGTTTTTAAATTTTATATTGGATGATTACTTTTTTCAAATTTGAGGTAGAGTTTCAGAGGTTTATGTAGATTTAATTATTATTGAATTTGTCAAATTGTTTTAAATATACTAAACTTGTATAATAAGCTATATAGAGATTATTATGATATTTTTGATCTCTAGAAGTAATTTTTTTCACGGGATTTATGCTTCTTAAATTATATAATACTAAAACAAAGAGTTTATGTGAAGTAAAGAAACAGATTGATACTAAGGTATATGCTTGTGGTCCTACTGTTTATAATTATGCTCATGTGGGCAATCTTAGGACATATATTTTTGAAGATATCCTTATTAAATCTTTAAGGCTGTTAAAATATAATGTTAATTATGCAATGAATATTACTGATATTGGTCATTTAACAGGCGATTTTGATGAGGGTGAAGACAAGATGGTTAAAGCTGCAAGGGAGAGAGGACTTACTGTTTATGAGATTAGTAGGTTTTTTACAGAAGTTTTTTTTCGTGATTGTGAAAAGTTAAATATTGTTCGTCCTGACAAGGTGCTTATTGCGAGTGAATATATTGATAGCATGATAAAGGTGGTTAAGATTCTTGAGCAAAATGGCTTTACTTATTTTGTTAATGGTAATGTTTATTTTGATACTTTTCGTTTTAAGAATTATGGGCAAATGGCTGGCATTAATTTAGATAATTCTGGATGTTTTGCAGTTTCCAGAGTTGAGGTAGATCCATCAAAAAAGAATAAATCAGATTTTGTTTTGTGGTTTACAAATTCAAAATTTAAGAATCAAGAGATGAAATGGGATTCGCCTTGGGGATTTGGTTATCCAAGTTGGCATTTAGAATGTGCAGCAATGAATTTAGATTATTTTAAAAGCAACCTTGATATCCATTTGGGGGGGGTTGATCATATTGGTGTTCATCATATAAATGAAATAGCAATAGCGGAATGTTATTTAAATAAAATGTGGTGTGAGATGTTTGTTCACGGTGAGTTTTTGATTATGGAAGATGAAAAAATGTCTAAATCAAATAATAACTTTGTTACCATTAAAGATTTAGAAGTTAGTGGATTTTCGCCTTTAGATTTTAGATATTTTTGTTTAACTGCACATTACAGAAATCAACTTAAGTTTACCTTTAATAATCTGACATCTTGCAGGATTGCTAGAGAAAACATGCTTAAGAAATTGATCTCTCTTTATTCTTCATTAAATCAATCTGACATAGCATTACTTAGTGAGATTTATGAAGATGTTGAGTGTGATTTGGAAAATGAATATTATGATAGTTTTTTGGAGAAAATAGCTTTTGATTTAAATATTCCTCAGGTATTAGCCTTGCTATGGGATGTTATTAGGGATGACAATTTGAATGCTCTTTTAAAGCTTAAACTTGCATTTAGGTTTGATGTAATTTTATCTCTTGGTTTAAAGGAAGAAGTTCTTAGAGATATTGAGAGGGATATAATTAATATTGATGATACTATGAATGCTTTGCTGGAAGAGAGACGACTTGCTAAGTTAAGAAAAGATTTCGATCGTGCTGATGAGATTAGGGAATATTTTTATTCTAAGGGTTTTGTATTAATTGATACTCGAGAAGGAACTAAGGTTAAAAGAGGATAGTTTTTGGCAGTATTTTTAAAAAGTCAATATTTTATTTTATGTTTAGTTTTTTCGATTTTTTTGATTTTGTTTATTTTTTCTGGATTTTTGTTTTATTTAAAGCCTGTAATTTATGAAATATCACCAATGCCTGCTTCTCATGAAAATGTAATTGTGATTAAAGGACGTAATTTAGGTAATAAAATTGGAGGGATTAATATCAATGATCATTATTTAATGAAAAGTAGTGTTATTAGCTGGAGTAATGAAAGGGTAGCTTTCAGGATTACAGATGAGATCAATTCTGGCCTTATTTTTATAAAGAGCGATAAGGGAATTAGTAATGAACTTTTTTTTGTAATTAGTAGACAAGTACCAATTAGGGTTGAGGAAAAAAACAAGCCTTTTCTTTTTGCTGATCAGAGTTTGAGTTTAATGACAAATGTTCCTGTGACATTAAGAGGCAGAAATTTATTATCAGATTCTGATGTTGTTGAAGTATTTATTCAGACCAAACATGAACTTTATAAAGTCCTTTCTAAAGATGTATTTATATTGAGTGGAGAAGAAATAAGATTTTTACCTCCAAAGACTTTACATATTGATGGTGAAATTTTTTTGCTGGTTGACGGAATTGAGAGTAATAAAATTCCTTTTAATTTTAATACAAATTTTTTTAGGTGGAATTTAAGGAAAACTCAAAATTTTAAAATATCTCACGAAATTTACTTTGTTCAGTCTCGCAGTAAAGATTTTAGTTTGACATCAGATGACATTAATTTTAATATTTTTTATTTAGCTCCAATTGAAAATGAAAGACAAAAAATTAAGTTTTCAGATAATAATGGAACTGTATTGAATGTAGATAATTTGTTTTTTAAAAGTTTAAAATTAGATACATATCGTTTAAAATTTGAAGTTGAGACTTGTAGATTAGACTTAGATATTTTTGATAGAAAAGCTTTGGAGCGTATTAAAGTAAATACAGATAGTGATACGTATGAATTTAAAACTTATGTTTTAAATAAGAGAAATAGTTATTTGTCTTATGATTCACTTGATTTAAGTCCTATTAATTTGAATATAAACAAACTAAACAGTGGTGATTCAACTTATAAATTGGCAAAATCTATTGTTGATGCTTTAGTTTTGTATTTTACGGTTATAGATAATGATTTGACTTTGGATGAATCTATTGAGATGAGAAAAATTTCGCCTGATAATTTGATTTTACTTACGAATTTATTGTTCTTACGTAACAATATACCTTTAAGAAATGCGGTTGGATTTTATTTTGATTCTAATTCTTCGAGTCTTAAAGAACATACTTGGTGTGAATTTTTTTTAGAGAAGGTTGGGTTTATTTATTTTGATATAGTAAATGCAGTATTATTTAAGGATAGTTCTAATTATTTTTTGAATATGTCTGAAGATTATATTCATTATGGCTATAAGGAAGATTATGAGAATGACTTATTATTTAATGAGTATTTAGACTTGAGAATGTTTAAGTATAAAAGCTTGACAAATAGTAATTATTCTCTAAATTATAGAGTTATTTTGGAGGGCCATATTGATGGTAGATAGAATTGTATTTGATTTAATTGAAAAGGAATTTAAAAGGGAAAGAGATAATATTGAGTTAATTGCTTCAGAAAATTTTGTTTCAGAAGGTGTAAGACAGGCTGTTGGGAGTATTTTGACTAATAAATATGCTGAAGGTTATCCTTCAAAGAGGTATTATGGTGGGTGCTTTGTTGTTGATGATATTGAGAGTTTAGCTATATCACGGGCGAAAGAGCTTTTTGGTGCAAGTTATGCTAATGTTCAACCTCATAGTGGGTCTCAAGCTAATATGTCTGCTATCATGGCACTTATTAAGCCTGGAGATAGAATTCTTGGAATGGAGTTATCACATGGTGGTCATTTGACTCATGGTAGTAAGGTTAGTTTTTCTGGGATGTTTTTTGATGCATATTCTTATGGAGTGTCAAAGGAATCCGAGATGATTGATTATGACGATATTATGAGAATAGCTAAGAAATGTAGGCCCAATTTAATAATCGCTGGTGCTTCTTCTTATTCAAGGGAAATTGATTTTAAAAAATTTCGTGAGATAGCGGATGAAGTGTCGGCTTATCTTTTGTGTGATGTTGCCCATACGGCGGGTCTTATTGTTACAGGTTTTCATAATTCTCCAATTGATGTTGCACATTTGACTACAAGTACTACTCATAAGACTTTAAGAGGTCCTAGAGGAGGATTGATTCTTGCAGGTAAAGAATCTCGTATGATAATTAATTGTAATAATAAAGAGAGAACTCTTGAAGATGCTGTTAATTCTTGTGTTTTCCCAGGAACTCAGGGTGGGCCTTTAATGCATGTTATTGCAGGAAAAGCAGTTGCTTTTAGGGAAGCCTTGATGGATGACTTTAAAGATTATATTTCTAGAGTCATAAGTAATACTAAAGCTATGGCTGAGTGTTTTATTTTAGAAGGTTTTAGAATAGTTAGTGGTGGAACTGATAATCATTTATTTTTAGTTGATCTTAGTATTTTGGATATTACAGGAGTTGATGCTGAGAAAATTCTTGAAAGTGTAAATATTACTCTTAATAAGAATACAATTCCTTTTGATTCAAGAAATCCTTCTGTGGCATCTGGTATTCGAATTGGAGCTGCTGCTATTACTTCGAGAGGTTTAAATAGAGATGATTCTGTTAGGGTTGCTTATTTTATTATTAGAGCTTTGAAGACTAAATCTAATGATGAGCTTAAAAAAATAAAAAGAGAAGTTATAGAATTTATTAGTAGTTTTAATATGCCTTAATTTTGATTTACGGATATTTGTTTAGATGTCTAATTTGTTTCAAATTTTCTTTTTATTATTACCATTTATTTTAATTTTTAGTCCCTTTTTTTTAAGTTTGTTCTTCATATTTTTTATTTTTTTCATGATCTCCAGCATTTTAGGTGGATTTAGAATATATGCTACGAGAGATTACTCTTATGCTAGATCAAGAGAATTTGAATTTTATAGATTATCTTTTTTACTAATGGCCAAGTTGATTTCTATTTTGGGGTCAATGACTGGTGAGCAGTTAAATTATATTAGTTTTATAGTTAGTTCTTTGAATTTATCTGAGAGACAGAAGACAGAACTTTATAATATATTTCATTTTTCTGTTACGCAGAATAGGAATGCAGACAAAATATTATATACGTTAAAACTTGGATACTTCCAGCATAAAGATCTTTTTGTGTGGCTTGTTTCAGTTCTTAAGGAGATTAATAATTTAGCTAGATATGGAAACTTGGAAGGGGATAAATTTATTCGATATGTTAGTTCATTTCTTGAGCTTGATTTTGAGAATCAACATGCTTACAAAAATATTAATATAGAGATTATTAATCCTTATGAGATATTAGGTTTGAAATATAATGCTAGTGATGACGATATAAAGAAGGCTTATAAAAAGTTAGTTATACAATATCATCCGGATAGGTTTGCAAATGAACCTATGAAACAAAGAGAAGCTAATGAAAAATTTATTAAGATTCAAGATGCTTATGAAAAGATATGTAAAGAGCGAAATTTAAAATAGCAGTGTTACTTTCCTATGATTTATTATTTGAAATAAATTTTATGGATTGTTTAAAGAGTAGACTTTTACTCTTTAAACAATTTTTTTTATTCATCAAAAGATATTTGAATTTGTAAGAAAACACTTCCTTTTTGGTCTTGGTATGCAAGCAAATTGTTTGAATCCCATCCAAGTGATATTGTTGTTAATTTGATTAATTTATCTAACTCTAGTCCGGCTTTGAGATATACTTTTTTGTCTGAGCTTGTAAGTGAGCCTAAAAGATGAGCTCCTGCATATGGGGTTATATATGTATTTGGTGATATAGATTCTATAGGTATTGCGTAGTCTATATATAGGGCACCTCCAATCTTAGCTGCATCAGTAAATGAAATTGTTGTCTTTGTATCAATTAGTTTAAGAATATCTGTTGTATCTGCTTGAGGTTGTCCTTTTAATAGGTCGTAAACCCCAATTGAAGCTGTCCATCCAAGATTAGGAATAATTCCTTTTTTGTTATCTTCGTAAGTTGAGATCTCAGCATTAAGAGTTTTAAATGTTTTTGCTGCGATTTCTTGTATTGCTGTTCTTGAAGATGTAGGCTTATATAAGTTTTGTCCGTATGTAATTCCAATGCCAATTCCAGATTTTTTATCTTGTTCTCCAAATATTCTTGTACTGTAAGAGTCCTTTCCTTTAATTGCCCATGATTCTTTTTCACCATCATCTATATTCCAAGCTAGGCCGATGCCAGCTCCTATGGAGAATGCAAAATTAGTGGTTCTCCATTTATTAAGGCTAAGTTTGTTCTCTTTTGGGTTGAATTGATTTTGCTCGTTTGTGTTTGCCTTTTTAGAGAGGTATCCAAATATAGAGAAGTCACTTGCGAATGGATCTATTCCCAGATCAGAGCCTGTTTGTAATAAGAGGTAAGTGTTTTTGTTGTTGATTTTTGTAAGACCAAGTTTGTAAACAAGTCCTATAGAGGCCATAATAGCTGCATTTGATAAGGTTGGACTAAAGAGTTTTGAGTCATCAATAGGTTTGTCTTGAGGCGCACATATTATTGATGACTGATTAAATGTTGAATTTCCTATTGCTCCTGAGAGTCCAAAATTTAATTCAAGTGGAGTTTCTGCAATGACTTTTAAGCTATGTTGTTCTAGTTCATTTTTTATTGGTTTCCATTGTGCTTTAGTTCCATAGAGTATGCCTTGGTAAGTATCGTTGTAAAGGGGTTGTTCTTTTTGATCTTGATCCTTTTTGTTGACATTTTTTTTATGATTTCTATTACCTGTTCCTGTTGCTCCAATTGCAAGTACTAGTTCTAATTGTGGGAGAGTGTATCCAAACTGAATTGTGCTGACTTTGTTTTCTGTGCTTCTTGCAAGGATTGTTCTTCTTATGGCACTGTCATTGCTTGAGAAGCCGTAGTATTCACTTTTAATACTAGTTAGTGGTGCAAAACCAAATAGTGACTCTTGATTAAAATCGAAATTAGTCATTGATTCCATTTTAATATAAAAGTCATATATGTTTATTCGTGTTGTAATGTTTCCTACATTGAGTTTGAGTATGGCATCTTTGTTTCCTTCAGCTTTTAATGATAGATTTTCAACTTTAATATAGGCTGAGAAAGGATCATCCTTGCCTATTTCTTTATTTTTTTCAGATGGTTCAAATTTAATTTTTATCTGGCTTTTATTTTCCAAACCAGGAATGAGTTCGTCCATGTCAAATCTGAACTCATTGCTGTTTTTGAATGTTAGTTTAGGCAGCCATGGATTTAATTTAGTTGAATTGTTATCTTGATCTGTTTCTTCTGCCAAAATTGTGCCAGTACTTACTAGCATTATAAAGACATATAATATTATTTTTTTCATTTTTATATCTCCTTTATTATAAGATTTTGGACTTCATTAGAAGCTTTAAGTGATTATGTGTTTTTAGTTTTTGGGTATTAATTTCATGATATTAATTTTTGTATAAAAATTCAAGTACTTTTATAGTTTATTATGTTGATATCTTTTAAATAATACTAACAGAATTATTTTGTTAGTATTATTTATATGTTTAAATATTTGGTTTATTGATTATTTAGGATAAGCAATAAACTAGAACCCCTGATATCAAAATATAGCCAAGAGCATAGGGAATGGTCTTTGATAGTAATTTGCCTTCTTGTCCAATGAGTCCTGCAGTTGTTGTTGCTATTGTAATGTTTTGAGGTGAGATCATTTTACCTCCAGTTGCCCCTGTTGTATTTGCGGCTGAGAGCCAGTAAGGATTAGCATCTATATTTGCTGCAATTTGTGTTTGCAAGGGTCCAAATAAAACATTTGAAACAGTGTCGCTTCCTGTGAGGAAAGTACCCAAAGTTCCAATTAATGGACTAAATAATGGGTATAATGTGCTTGTTAATGTTGATATGCCATCTGCAAGATCTTTTATCATGCCACTATGTGTCATTAACCTTGATATTGATACTATGCAAATAATTACGAAAGAAGAGAGTGCCATTTTTTTTATTGTAAGTATAAATACTTTTATTTGTTCGATTATAGAAACGCCTCTGATTAAGTAAGACACTACTGTTGCAATAATAATTAATAGTCCTGGTGAAGTTAACCATTTCAATTGTAATGGGGTTGCTTCTGGATAAATCGAAAGAGTGGTTTTGAAGGTTGATACATATTTGTTTATTTCATAGAAGAGTGGTGAAATAATTATTATAAGTGAGACCATTAGAGTATAGGGTAAGCACGCAAGAAAACCTTGCATTACTGATACTTTTATATTTTTATTAGTTGTATCTTTTGTTTCAAAAAGCTTTGCATAAATTACTATTATAATCATTGCAGTTATACTACCAAGTATTGCAGGAAGTTCTGGTCCTAAGGTTTTTGAAATATAAATTTGGGATATTGCTATTGATGCTCCTGAGAGGAGTGTAAGTATAAACATGCTTCCCTTAAGCGCTTTAATTCCACCTCCTACAAGCATGACTAGTACAAATGGTACAATAAGAGTTGGAAGGATTAGTTGTAAAGAGATATTATATGATAACATTTTAATATCTAATTCTGTTGCTTGGGCTAGAGATATTATGGGAATTCCTACTGAACCATAGGCAGTTGAAGATGTATTCATGATTAAACATATAAGACAGGCAAAGAATGGTTCAAATCCCATTGCTATTAATATTGATACAGGAATTGCAACTGCAGTTCCGTATCCTGCAACTCCTTCTAAAAAGTTACCAAATCCCCATGCTACAAGTAAAACTATTATTCGTTTGTCAGAGGATACATTTGATAACATGACTTTTATAATATTCATGTCATTTTGACTTTCAGCCATTTTATATGTGAATATGGCAGCTATAATTACAATAACTATTGGCCATATTCCCATTATTGTTCCCTCAAATATTGCAAGGCTTGTATTGACTATTCCTAAATTTTTGTCAAATAAAGTTATTGCAATGGTGACTATTAAGCATATTGGTATCACATAATATGATGGTTTTTTTATTATCCCAAGTCCAATAATTATTAGTATGATTGGTACTAAGGCCTTAATAAAATCATAAAAATTCATAATAATAGTACTCCTTTCTAGATTTGCTATTTAATTTTATAACAAATTTTTGTGCAATAAAGTATAATTTTACTCTGTGAAAAGTATTTCCAATATTTTTATCATTTTAGTTCTATTTATTTTATTTGGTAAGCTTTTTGCGGTTGATTTATTTGAGATTGAAAAAATAGTGGAAGATGCTAAGTCAGTTGTTTTGCTTGATTATAATACTAAATGTATTGTTTATGCCAAAAATCCAAGTTTAGTTTTTCCACCAGCATCGCTTACTAAACTTGTTACTATTTATACTGCTTTAATTGAGGCAAGGAAAAAAAATATAGATTTGAAGATTAGTGTTCCTATTAGCAGTGCTGCATCATATTATAATCTTCCTTTAGATTCTTCATTGATGTTTTTAGAAGAGGGTCACAAGGTAAGTTTTGAAGAGTTACTTAAAGGTCTTGTAATTTCATCAGGTAATGATGCTGCTATTGCAATTGCTGAATTTATAGTTGGGAAGGATTTAAGCAATTTTATTAATTTAATGAATATGAATGTTTTAAATTTGGGACTTGTGAATATGAGTTTTGTTGATACGTCGGGTTATAGTAGTAATAATAAGATCACAGCGTTAGAAATGGCATTGTTTGCAAGGATCTATATAAAAGAGTTTGAATTTATGCTTGATATGCATTCTCTTAGGGATTTTGTTTATCCAAGATCTGAAAATTTAGGCGATACTTCTTCTTGCAAGATGTTAAATTTAAGGCAAGAGAATAAAAATATTTTGATATTTAATTATCCTTATGCTGATGGATTAAAAACAGGTTATATTAAAGTATCTGGTTTAAATTTAGTTGCTACAGCTAAAAAAGATGGTATAAGATTAATAGCGGTTGTTTTGGGAGTTAATAAGGGAGTGAATAATGTTGGCGAGAGAAAACGTGCTCTTATTGCCCAGAAATTATTTGAATATGGCTTTAGTAACTATACTCAATTTTCTTTTATTGGCAAAATTAAATAAAAAGAGCTATAATGGGGAGGGGAAAATATATGTAGTATTTCTTTTCAAAGTCTTTTGAAATATGTCTTTTAGAGCATACACTTTGAGTAATAGAGTCTGGTATAAAGCTGTAATTTATCCACTTAGTCAATAATTAGATAGTGGGAAGATACTTTTAAGTTAGAGGTTCTAAATTTATTTGTTTAGTTACGTTTAAGAATTAGAACTTCTAATAGTTATTAGGTATTTTATAGAAATTTTTTAAGAGAGTGATTAGTTTTATGTTAAATCATTTTAATTTTAAGTTAAAGAGAGATGTCACAATAATCGTCCCAGGTGAAGCTTTTGTGTCAAATGATAGGGTTATTTCTACAATACTTGGTTCTTGTGTTTCTGTTGTGCTTTATGATGGGATTCGCAAGCTTATAGGCGTGAATCATTATGTTTTAGTGAAATCTGATTCTATAGTGAATGCTTCACAGAAGGGTAGATATGGAGTTTATGCTATTCCTATGTTAATTGATGCTATGATAGGGAGTGGAGCGTCAAAGAGTGATCTTAAGGCTAAACTTTTTGGAGGTGCTAACTTTATGGCCAAAGGGACAATAAGAGTGGGCGTTGAAAATTCAGAGTTTGCTGTTAATTCTTTAACTAAATATGGTATTCCAATTGTAGCGCAAGATTTTGATCAGTCTAAATCCAGAAAGATTTTTGTTTTTCCTGAAAATTTTAAAGTTGTTGTGGAATATCCAGATGGAGCTAAAGTTTTTTAATCTTGCTTTAAATTGATTTAGTAGCAGCTTAATGAATTTTAGTGTGAGACTGTGATTAATTAGATTTTTTTATTATTATATGCGATAGTAGTATGAAGGCCAAGGTTGTTAGAGGGATTGTTTATATAAGTTTGAAATTTTAAAGGCACAGATGTTTTAGGTTAATTCTTCGTTCGTTTTGAGGTTAGTTTTTATCATGTGCTATTATAGTATATGATAAATGATCTTTAATTTTAAGTTAATTCTTATTAAGGGATAAAGATGGAAAGTATTGTAATTCGTTATTTTAGGCAAATAACTCGAATTCCTAGGTGTTCGAAAAATTTAAAGGGTATTAGTGATTTTATTAAAGAAGAAGCTAAAAAATTCGGACATTCCTTTAAAGAAGATGATATTGGCAATATTGTAGTTGAGGTTAAGGCTAATGGTTGTAGCAAGGTGTTTCCTATTATTTTGCAAGCTCATATAGATATGGTTTGTGAAAAGAATGAGTCTATTGTGCATGATTTTGAGAAAGATCCTATCAATATCATTGAAGATAATGGATATTTTTTTGCGTCAGGTACTACTCTTGGTGCTGATAATGGGATTGGGGTGGCTATGATGCTTGCCATTATGAGTGAGTCTTCAACTTTTAGACATCCTGATTTGGAGCTTCTCTTTACTGTTGATGAGGAAATAGGATTAATAGGTGCTATTGGACTTGAATCTCATTTCTGTAGGGGGCAGATGTTGATTAACCTTGATGGAGAAGAAGAAGGTTATTTTTTGGTTGGTTGTGCTGGTTCGCGACTTGTCCAGATTAGCTTTGAGCCGCAGTATCGACAGGGTAAAAAAAGAATAGGTGTTGAAATTTTGTTTACAGGTCTTAAAGGAGGCCATTCTGGTGCGGACATTCATATTGATTTAGGAAATTCTTTGAAGTTGATGTTTTTTGCTTTGAATACGCTCAGAGGAAGTATGAGATTTGAGATTGGGTATATATCTGGTGGAGACAAGAGCAATGCTATTCCTAGGGAGGCAAAGGCATTAATATTAATTGAGGCTGAGCATTATGTTTTATTAGAGAAGGAATTAGAATCGTTTAAATCTTGTGTGCAAGAAATGTGTACTCTTGATTCTGATTTTGAAATTATTTTAAGAAAAGTAGATTTTTTTGGTGATGTTTTGGATGATATGGATCAGAATAAGCTTTTAAGTATGGGCATGGCTTTTTTGCATGGAGTTCAGAAAGTTGAGAATTATGATGAAAAACTTATTAGGACATCTTTAAATTTTGCTAGTCTTTTAAAGGTTGGTAATGAGTACCAATTTGTATTTACAATAAGGTCTCTTTTAGATATTGAAAAGGAGTATATTTTTAATCATTTAAAAGCTATTAGTAGTCTCGCAGGTGCTAATTTTAAAATCGTTTATGATTATTCTTCGTGGAAGCCGTCGAAGGATAGTAAACTTTTGAATCATCTGAAGAATGTATACAGAGATATGTATTTGGAAGAGGCTAAAACCGTAATGATTCATGCTGGTCTTGAGACTGGGATAATATCTACAAGATTTGGAGGGATAGATTCAGTTACAATTGGTCCTTGGATTGAGGCTCCTCATACGCCAAGAGAGCGAGTTAATATAGCTTCGACTATTAGAGTTTATAATTTCTTAAAGAAGAGTTTAGAAACTTTATCATAAGTTTTATATTTTAATGTTGTTTGATTTTGATTGTGTGGTTTAGTTGACTTAGGTATCAAATATGATAAAATAAGTTTACGCATAGTTGCATATAGTTGGTGATTGTAGCTCAGTGGTTAGAGTCCCGGGTTGTGGTTCCGGTTACGCGGGTTCGAGTCCCGTCGATCACCTTTTATTTTGTTAAACTGCACCCATGGCTTAATTGGATAGAGCGTTGGACTTCGAATCCAAAGGTTGCAGGTTCGAGCCCTGCTGGGTGTAAAACGTTAGTTTCATACTTGAAAAAGCTTTTTAAGTTTTGTATACTACCTAAAGTAGGCAGGAGTGGTGGAATTGGCAGACACGCTAGACTTAGGATCTAGTGCCTTAGGCATGTGGGTTCGAGTCCCACCTTCTGTAATGAATGCGAAAGTAACTCAGGGGTAGAGTGCCACCTTGCCAAGGTGGAAGTCGCGGGTTCAAATCCCGTCTTTCGCTTAGGTTTAGTAATTATTAACATTAATTCATTTTAGTTAGAGGAATATTGTGATATTAAATAATGATGTAAAATTGATTCCCGGTTCTAAGGTTGAGGCTGTTATTAGAATTTCGAAAGAATTTGTTAAAGGTAAGTACAATGAGATTTTGCAAGATTATGCTTCTCGTATTAAGGTTAGAGGTTTTCGGGTAGGGAAGATTCCTTTTAGTATTATTGAAGGTAAATATTCCGATAATATAAGAACTCTTACCATAGAGAGAGTCATTCATAAGTCTTTAGAGGAATTTTTTAAAAATGCAACTTATAAGCCATTGGGTTATGCTGTTCCTAAGATATTAGATGAAAAATTAGAAATAGATTTTGATAAGGATTTTGAATTTACTGTTGTTTATGAAGCTTATCCTGAATTTGAGATACCTAATATATCTGATATTGAGGTAGAAATTCCAGACGTTATTATTTCTGATGATGATGTGGAAGCTGAGCTTAAAGTATTACAGCTTGAAAACGCAATCGTTGTTGAGGATAGTGGTGATGTTAAGATAGGCAGTATTGTTAGAGTAGATTTCGTTGAACTTGATGATTCTTTAAATGAGATTTTAACAACTAAGAGGCAAGATTTTGTTTTTACTGTTGGTGAGTCTAATAATTATTATGGATTTGATGATGACATTATTGGGATGAAAAAGGATGAAGAGAAAATAATAGATAAAAATTATGGTGTGGATTATAAATTCACTGAGCTTGCTAATTCTTTTAAGAGATTAAAGGTTATTCTTAAGGAAATAAAAAGACGTGATATTCCTGATCTTGATGATGATTTCGCAAAGGATATTAAAGATAGTTTTAATACATTAGCTGAGCTTAAAGAGCATATAAGAGAAAACATGCTAAGCCTTATTAAGGAAAGAAGTAAATCTCTTAAACTTTCTAAATTGTTGTCTAGTATTGCAGAGAATCTAAATATTGATATTCCGCCTACTATGTTTGAATCTGAACTTAAGAATGTTTTAAATGGATTTTCAAATCAAAGTAAAGTTAATCTTGAGCAATTAAACAATGCTTCTATAAGCTTGGAAGGTGTTAGTGATGTTTTTAAGGCAAATGTACTTAATAAGTTAAAGTCTAAATTGGTTTTCCAAAGAATAGTAGATAATGATTTAACAGAAATTACGGATGTTGATTTGGAAAATGAGCTTGTTAAGCAAGCTGAGAATGCAAATATGGAACTTACAGAGGTTAAGAAATTCTATCAAGAGAAAAATTTGTTTGAAATTTTAAAGGATGAAATTAAAAGGCAAAGGGTTAAAGATAAAATTTTAGAAAATGTGAAGGAAATTAAGCTTAAAAAAGTTGCCTTTAGAGATTTTATTAATTATGAAATAGGTGAATAGTGATAAGAGAATATATGTATAATTTGGTACCTACTGTTGTAGAACATACTGGAAATTATGAGCGTGTGTTTGATATATATTCAAGATTGCTGAGAGATAGAATAATTTTTTTGAGTGGTGAGATTAATGATATGAAAGCAGACACGGTAATTGCTCAACTTCTTTTCTTAGAGTCTGAAGATTCTAAGAAAGATATATATATTTATATCAATTCTCCTGGAGGTAGCATTACTTCAGGACTTGCAATCTATGATACTATGCAGTATGTTAAACCAGATGTAAGAACTATTTGTATTGGTCAAGCGGCTTCAATGGCTGCATTCTTGCTTGCAGGTGGTGCTGTCGGCAAACGAGAGTCATTATCATATTCAAGAATAATGATCCATCAGCCTTGGGGTGGAATAGGCGGTCAGGCTAGTGATATTAGCATACAAGCCAATGAAATTATAAGACTTAAAAAGTTAATAATAGATATTATGTCTGATAAGATAGGGGTTTCTAAGGAAAAACTGTCTCTTGATATCGAGCGAGACTATTTTATGACACCAAAAGATGCTCTTGATTATGGAATTATTGATGGCATCTTGGTAAGGGATTAGTTTTATTTAGGTGAGATTTTATATGGCAAGAAGTAAAAGTCAAAAAATTGAGGGTTGTTCTTTTTGTGGACGTACTAGTGTTGAGGTTGAGGGGCGAATTATTTCGGCAAAGTCTGTAGCTATTTGTTTTGAATGTTCTAAGATATGTCATAATCTTTTTCAAGAAGAGGTAGAAAAGCCTGAAGGTGGTGGATCTTTGAGAGAGCTTCCGACTCCCAAGCAACTTAAGATCCATTTAGATAATTATATTATTGGCCAGGAAGATGCAAAGAAAGTATTGTCTGTTGCTGTTTATAATCACTATAAAAGGATATCTAGAGGTAGTAAGAGAGAAAATGGAGTTGAACTTGAAAAGTCTAATATCTTGCTTGTAGGACCTACTGGAAGTGGTAAAACTTTGCTTGCAAAGAAGTTAGCAGCTGAGATGAATGTTCCATTTGCAATTGCGGATGCTACGACGCTTACTGAGGCTGGGTATGTTGGGGAGGATGTTGAAAATATTTTACTTAAGTTAATCCATGCTGCTAATGGAGATGTAAGTTTGGCAGAAAAAGGTATTATTTACATAGATGAAATAGATAAAATTGCAAGGAAAGGTGAAAATGTCTCAATTACAAGAGATGTGTCTGGAGAAGGTGTTCAACAATCTTTATTGAAAATAATTGAAGGCACTATTGCGAATGTTCCTCCAAGAGGTGGGAGAAAACATCCTTATGAGGACACTATTGAAATCAATACGCAAGACATATTATTTATATGTGGTGGGGCTTTTGTAGGACTTGAAAATATTATTAAAAAAAGAATTAATAAAACTTCTATTGGATTTTCGTCTTCTGTTAAGAGAGATTTGAGTAATGGTTATATTTTAGAGTATTTAGAGATGGAAGATTTGGTTAAGTTTGGCCTTATTCCAGAATTTGTGGGTAGATTGCCTGTACATTCTTATCTTGAGAAGTTAGAAAAGGAAGATTTAATTAAAATATTAATTGAGCCTGAAAATTCTATTGTGAAACAATATTGTTGTATGTTTGAGATGGATAATGTTGAGTTGGTATTTGAAAAAGATGCGCTTGATGCAATTGCAGAAGAAGCCATGCTTAAAAATACAGGTGCTAGAGGTTTGCGTTCTATTTTAGAAGAATTACTTAAAGATGTGATGTTTGAGATACCATCAACTAAGCAGATTAAAAAGGTTATTGTTACTAGAGAGTCTGTTTTAAATCGTAATATTGAGCCCTTGATCTTAACAGGAAAGCATATTAATAAGCCTTGGGCAAAAGAACTTTATGAAATCAATTCTAAATCTCATTAATTCTAAACAAGATGATCTTCCAGTTATTTTCTTAAGGCAAAACGTTTTTTTCCCCAATGTGGCTTTGTGGGTTAATTTTGATGATAGTGTTTCAATTAATGCAATATGTCAATCTATGCTAGAAGGTAGATTGATTGTATTTCTTTATTTTAACGATCTTAAATCTGGTAATGATGAAGAAATTAATTTAGAAAATTTGTATCCTATTGGTACTTATGCAAAGGTTATTCAAGTTATAAAGGTTAGTGAAACTTTAGTTAAAATTTTAGTTGATTTTCAGGATAGAGTTATTATTAAAAGTGTTTTAAAAAAGGATAATTATTTTAGGGCGAAAGTTGATTTTATATCTGATAAATGTGAATTTAATAGCGAACTTTTTACTTATTCTAAATTCTTAAGAGAAGCTTATGAAACTTATAGATCTTATTTACCCGTTAAAACATTAGAAGAAGATGGAAGTAGCAATTTTTTTGATAGTCCAGTTAAGTTTGTTGATGTTATAGCGTCTAGTGTGAATTTAGGATATAAAGTCAAGATGGAGCTTTTACAGGAATTAGATGTTAAAGTTAGAATAGAAAAATTGATCATAAATTTAAGCATTGAGACTGAACTTTTAATTCTTAAGAAAGATATTAAGACTAAGGTTAAGACTAAACTTGATAAGGGACAAAGAGAATATTTTTTAAATGAGCAAATTAAAGAGATTCAAAAGAGGTTGGGTAGGGATGAGGCTGATTATCTTGAAAGATTGAGCTTTAAGAATATTCCCGAAGCTATTAAATCTAGAATTGAAAAGGAAATATCTAGGTTGACTCATATGAATACAAATTCACCAGATGCTAATATTGTGAGGAATTATGTTGAATTGTTGCTTGACTTACCTTGGAATGAAAATACTGTGATGAATAATTCTTTAAGAGATATTGAACTTGTTTTAAGGAATTCTCATTATGGTATGAATGAAGCTAAAGAAAAAATAATAAATTTTTTAGCTGTTTATTATATTAATTCTAAAGTTCAAGCTCCTATTTTGTGTTTAGTGGGTCCACCCGGTACTGGTAAAACTTCTGTTGCTTTATCTATTGCTAAGTCTCTTTCTAGGGAGTTTGCAAAAATTTCTCTTGGTGGATTGAGAGATGAAACAGAGATAAGAGGGCATCGGAGATCTTATGTTGGAGCTCTTCCAGGAGTTTTTATTAATGCTATTAAAGTGGCAGGAAAATCTAATCCTGTAATTCTTCTTGATGAAATAGATAAAATTAACAGCACTTATAAGGGAAATCCGGAAGCAGCACTTTTAGAAGTTTTAGATGCTGAGCAAAACACCAGATTTGTTGATCATTATTTAGAAATCCCTTATGATCTTTCTAATGTGTTATTTGTAGCAACAGCTAATTCTTTGCATGAGATTTCTAAACCCCTTCTTGACAGGATGGAGATCATTAAAGTAGAGGGGTATTCTTTTATTGAAAAATTAGAAATTGCAAAAAATTTTTTAATACCAAATATAATTAAAGAGAGTTTTTTAAATAAAGTTTATGTAAAAATAGAAGACGATGTTGTTTTGCACATAATCAGGAATTATACTATGGAATCTGGAGTTAGAAATTTAAAGAGAATTCTAACTAATTTGTTTAGAATGATTGTAAGAGAGTTGCTTTATACTTACTCAAAGGAAGATATAATTAGAGGAAATTTTTATTTTCCAAGTTCCTTAATACATGGTAGCAATATGCTCTTTACTCATGATCCTGATATTCCTGGTATTTATAAAATAATTAATATGAATAATTTTCATGTATATATGGATTGTGAATATAAATTTAATTTAGTGAGAAGTGATTCTTCTGGATTTGTTTATGGTCTTGCTTGGACAAGTTATGGGGGTGCTGTACTTCCTATTGAGGCTATTAAGTTTGATAAGAAAGGAGATATTATTTTAACGGGTAGTCTTGGTACTGTTATGAAGGAAAGTGTCCAATTGGCTTATTCTGTTGTGAAAACTTATTCTTCTGAACTTAATTTTAATGTAAATGAGATTCCTGAGATTCATCTTCATTTTCCAGAAGGAGCTACACCAAAAGATGGACCTTCAGCGGGGATTACTATTGCAACAGCCATAGCTTCTGTGCTGTCTGGTAAGAAAATACCTTTGGATCTTGCTATGACAGGGGAAGTTACTCTTAAGGGTTCAATTCTTCCTGTGGGGGGCATTAAGGAAAAGGTGCTTGCAGCTTATAGGAGTGGTATAAATAAGATTATTATTCCAAGAGATAATGAAAAAGATTATGTTAAGATTCCAGAAGATATTAGGTATAATATTGATGTTAGGTATGTTTCTCATGTGGGAGAGGTGTTTGACTATTTAAATATCATTTAGGGTTTGATGTACTATGAAGTTTTATAAAGGAGGAAATATAATATGAAAGATGGGGTTAGGAAACCTTCAGGTAGTAGAATATCATTTAATTCTCAGCGTTCTACTAAGAATACAATTCAAAATAATTTTTTACATTTTTCTAATAATAATTTTAGAAAGAGTTTTACTAAAAGGAAGAAAGGCAAGTAACATGATTACTTGCCTTTCTTGTCTTATGCTCTCTTAGAATAATATTCAACTATCATTTGTTCATTTGCAAGCGTAGGTATTTCATCTCTTGAAGGCGGACGGGTTACCTTTACATTTAAGTTATCAGCGTTTACTTCTATCCAATTTGGCAATTTTCGAAGAGCTGATGTTTTTTCTATGTTGGATCTAACTAGTTTTTTTAGACTGTCTTTTTCTTTTACTTGTATCATGTCATTTGCTCTTAGGGTAATAGATGGAATTGTAACTCTTCTTCCATTAAGCATAATAATTCCATGTGAAACTATTTGTCTTGCGTGAGCCCTTGAAATGGCAAATCCAGCTCTGTATACAACATTATCAATTCTTCTCTCTAGTAATGCTAAAAGATTATTTCCTGTAACTCCATGCTGTCTTCTTGCTTCCTTGAAAATATTAGTGAGCTGTCTTTCACTTACACCATAAGTGAACTTTACCTTTTGTTTTTCTATGAGTTGTTTTCCATATTCCGTGATTTTAGCGCGCCTAGACCGTCCATGCATTCCAGGTGCATTAGGTTTTTTTTTAAGCAGTTTGTCATATTTAGGCTGTTCGAAAACATTTACACCAAATCGCCTAACTAATTTTCCTTTAGCTATATTTTTTCTGTTCATTTATTCCTCACATTTAAATTGCAGGAGTAGGACTCGAACCTACGACCTTCGGGTTATGAGCCCGACGAGCTACCTTTCTGCTCCATCCTGCTTTTTACAGTATAATTTAACACAATTTTACTTTAGTTGTCAATGGATTTTATTTTTATATTAGGATATATATTTCATATATTTCTTTATGGTGTTTCTTTACAGTATATTTTATTTTTTCTATTTTGTGTATTAACTTTTTTAAATCATTTTCATAGTTTAGATCTAATTTTATATAGAGATTTAAGTCGTTTCCTTGATACAAAAAGTTAAGCTCTTTAAAATTGACATTGATATCTTTTAATGTGTTTTTTATTTCTCTTTTTAAGTCTATATCTTGTTTTGATAGAAGGTTATTAGCATTGTTTATGATCACATGGAGTCCTTCTTTAATCATCATAAAGCTAATAAATATAGATATTATTTTATCAAATCCTGTCCATATATAATTTGCGAGTAATAAACTTAGTGTAGTACCTCCGTGAGAGAATATGCAGTTTTTGTCAGATGATGATAGTGCTAAAAGTAAGTAGTTGTTGTACCTTTTACCAATTTGGAATTTTACTAGATATTCGACTATCTTTACTAAAAAAAATATAAAAGGTATTAATGGTATCCAGATACTCTTTTTAAAAGAATGATTTGAGAAAATTTCTAATATATTTTTTTTGTCTTCATGATAATGCTTATGGTTATGATGGTGGATATGTAATCCGTATTCACTTTTAAAACTTGTTAATTTGTTTAGTCCTGTTGTATTTAAAAATATTGTAAATCCTGATGTTATTATAATTATTCCTATGATCAATGATATCAAGTTTTCCATTTTTTTATATCCATAAGGATAATAAATTGTTTCAGGCTTATTTGTAATTTTTAAACTAAAATAGGTAATTGTAGATAGTATAAAATCTGATGTAACATGAAGTGCATCTGCGATGAGTGCGAATGAATTAAAAAGCATTCCAACAGTGAGTTTAGATGTTATTGATGCTACTTCTGCTAATACTGAGATAAGTCCTATTCTCATTATGAGTATATTTTTTTTTGTTTCGTAAGTTAGATCTTTCTTATATACATTGTTGTCATTTACAAATCCTAGACTTTTTAGTTCTTCTTTTATATCATTAATTTCGCATAAGACTTTGTGCAGTTTGTTTTTTTTGCTGTAATAAATTAAGTTATTAATAAGTATTCTTTCTATTCCTTCTGCTTGAAAGTTTGGATCAATATAGAAATTGTTAATTTTAATTTCTTTGTTTTGTATTTTGGCTTTCAAATATGAAATTGTTTTAATATTATTTTCTATATATGTTATGTAAATCTCGTTTTTCTTTAAGCTTTCGAGTTTTAAGTGAGTGTATTTGTTGATATTTTTGTTGTTGATCATCTTTACCATGTTTGCATTTTCTCTTTTTTGTATTGTGTAATCCTGTTATATGTAAAGATAGCATTATTTTTTTTAATGTTCAATTGATTTTTAATATCCTAAATGATTCGAGAGGAGGATTTATGTTAAAATCTCAATTCTTTGTTAAGAAATGTAAAAGATGTATTTCTGAAAATGAAGTTTTAATAAATAATGTTAAGAGTGTTGAGAATGTTTTTTATGATTTTCTTAAAATTTTTGATAGAAAAGCTTTAGAGAGTGCATTTAATTATTATTATGAAAATTTTGACTTTGATGAAGGAATATATTCTTTTATCGATAGATTTATTCCAATTATTGATTTTTTGTCATTAGAGGTATTGGATTATGAATTTAATATTAATGAGAAAAAGCTTATATTAGAAATTTTTGATTCTTCAGCATACTCTTTTGAGGTTGACAAGTTAAATGAGTTCGCTAGAGCTGTTGTTTCTCTGGGTATTTTAAATTGATATCCAGATTTTGTTTTTACATGGGTTTTTGAATTATGTTGCTTGATTTGTCTTAAGTATTCTTGATAATTCTTCCTTATTGAATGGAATTTTCAGTAAATCTTTAAGTGTATAAATTTGTGAAACTTTTTTATTGGTGTTAAATTGATAAGGATCTGTTATTAATATCTGAGTATCTTCTTCGAAGAATTCTGACATTACTTGACGACATATTGCGCATGGAACACTTGCTGGAGTTGTTGTGATTAATATAAAATCTATTTTCTGTGTACCTACAGATGATATCATATTTATTATTGCGGCTTGCTCTGCACAACGAGTTGCTCCAAAACTTGCGTTTTCAACATTTGAACCTTGGAAGAATGAGTTGTCTTTAGTTTTAATGCAGGCGCCCACTTTAAATTTTGAATATGGTGAATATGCATTATTTCTTGCAGTTTCAGCCAATTGAAATGCTTTCTCAATTGCATTTTGTTTGACATTTTCCACTTAAATCCTCCTAATTTTTGATATTATCAATTATAGCACGTGTTTATAATTTTCTGTTAAAATATTGTAGAATGTTTAGTTATAACGTGTAATTGTTGATTTATGTGAAAGGTTTATGAATATTTTTTTATGATAGATGTTATTGAATTTATTAGGAAATATAATAATTTTATTATTGTGGGACATAAGGATCCTGATTTTGATTGTATTGGCTCATCTTTGGCTTTAGCTTCTTTTTTATCTAGAATAGGTAAGAAAGCTATAATGTTAAATGAAGGTCCTTTTGTAAGGAAGGAGATAATTCCTTTTAAAGATAAATTTTTGTCTAAATGGCCAGATATTGATTCTTTAGATCATGGTGTTATTATTTTGGATTGCTCGATATTTGATAGAATAGGAGATGAATTTGTTTTTTATGTGAAAGATATGCCTATTCTTGTTATTGATCATCATGCATCAGGTGATAAGTTAGATGCTCCTGGATATATTGATCCTTTTGCTCCTTCAACTACTTTTTTGATTGAGAAATTAGTTAGAGCATTCGGATATGAAGTCACTAAAGAAGAAGCATGGTACATTTTGGTTGGATTTTGTACAGATACAGGATTTTTTAGATTTATTTCAAGAAGTGATCCTGAACCTTTTGAGATGATAGCTAGGCTTGTATCTAAGGGTTTGAGCCTTAAAGATATTTATAATTATGTTGAATCTGTTAAGAGTTTATCTTCAATAGATATGCTTAGTACTATGCTAAACAATCTTAAATCTTATTTCAATGGCAAGGTATTGCTTACTATTTTACCTTTTGATTCTAAGAAGGAAAATAATGTCAGTGGTGTTAATGACCTGTTTTATTCACTTCTTGCTAATGTTGAGAATAATGAAATATTGGTTGTTTTGAAAGAGACGGAAGATGGTTCTGTTTTGGTGGGGCTTCGTTCTAGAGAATATTTTGATGTTGGCGAGCTTGCAAAATATTTTGGAGGTGGGGGACACAAGCATGCCAGTGGGTTTAAAGTTAAAAATAGTTCTTTAAATTTTTTAGAGAATCAAATTATTGCATACATCAAGGATACTATTAAGTCTTAAAGTTTGTTAAGGGAATTTGTCCTTTTGGATTAAAATCTTCTGTCAAAGTTAGGAGTCCAGATTTAAATGATAGTGTTGTTGTTCCGTATACTATTACTATATTTTGTATCCAGTCTAGTTTTTTTATGTGTTGAGGTGTAAGTGAGACGATTGTACTTATTTTATCCTTATATTCTTTTAGGTTTTCTATGTATTTTCGACTAGCAGGTGTTGAAAGATTAAAAATGACTTGTTCATGTTTTTCAATTAGGTTTTTTATTTCTTTTAGTTTTGTAGGGTTTATTCTGTTTAAGGGGTAATAATCATAGTAATAGACAGAACTATTTTGAAATATTTTCTTACCTTCTTTTATCATTGTGTGATAAGGTGATATTAAGAGTGTTTTTTTATGCTTTGATATCTTTTTTGATAACTTTATTTTCGTTATTCCTCTTAATGTACTTTGTTCAAAGAATTTTTCAGCTTCTTTAGTAGGTATTTTTTGGGCATTTTTATAATTTGGATAAATTTCAGTTTCGTTTTTTTTCTCTTTTAAGTATTCTAATTTTATTCGAAGTATTCTTTTGTTAGATTTTATAATATTTTCTTTTATTTCATTATCTTTTTGCATGAGGTTTAGTAATTTATTGTAGGCGTTATCTTGTATGTCTTCGTTTAATGATATTAATAAAATATCAGTTTCAGTTCTAATAATTCTTTCTATTGTGTCATAAATGCTTTCATTTTTATATTTTACTGCATTCATTAATAAATCGTCTGTTATTATTAAATTGTCATATTTTAATTGTTTCCTGAGTAGTTCCTTTATTATCTTAATTGACGATGATGCAGGTATTTCTTTGCCATTTGTAAGCATTGGGTAAGCTAAGTGTCCACTCATAATCATTGGAATATCTTCTTGTATTAATATTTTGTATGGCAATAGTTCGTTTAAGTGCACTTCTTTTAAATTTGAGTTTATTATTGGCATTTCTATGTGAGAATCGACAGTGGTATTGCCATGTCCAGGGAAGTGTTTTGCTGTTGAGATTATTCCTGCTTGTTTTTGTCCTTTGTAAAAAGCTAAAGCAAAAAGAGAAACGATTTGTGGATTATTTGAATATACTCTTGGTCCTATTAGAAAATTTTCTTCATTGCTGTAAATATCTGTTATAGGTGCAAAATTTAGATTGATTCCAAGTTGTCTTAACTCATTTGCTATGTGATATCCTGTAAGATAAGAATCATTTGGTGATAAAGTAGCTGTAATTCCGAGATTTCCTATTGTTTTTGATGTTTTGAGTTTTATATGTTGTGTCCATCCACCTTCTTGATCTGTTGCTATGAATAAAGGGATTTTAAATCTATTATTTTGAGATATCGATTGTGCTTTATTTATGCTGTCTAATAGTTTATGTAAGTTTTTGGCATTCCATCCAAAGATTTTGATTCCTCCCAAATTTTTCTTCTTTATAAAGTTCAGAACAAACTTTGTTATTTGTTCTCCTGGATAACTTATCATAAACATTTGACCCAGTAATTCTTTGTTATCCATCTGGCTTACTATTTTGTCTATTAATTTTTCTTTGTCTTCGTTGGTCCAAAAGTTGTAGGAAAAGCCATTATTGTGTATAAAAAAGATAGCTATACAGATAATTTTTTTCATTTAAACCATACCAATCTTTTGTATTTTTTAATTCATAAATATATCATACTATTTTAAGCTTGTTAATTTCAGGTTTTTTATTGTTTTTAAAACCATTCCAATTAATTATCATACTTAAAATTATAAATTTTTTGTTTTCATTCTAATTCATGTTAAGAAATTTAATTTAGTGTTAATAATAATTTTATTATTATTGATAAAAAAATGCCAAGCACTTATTTGTCGAGTTAAATTTTTTATTATATTTATTGGTTACAGTTATTTAATAAAATAGATGTGTATCTTTGGGAATATGTTTTTATATTGACAAAATATCTTTGAATTTATACACTTAAAGGCTGCAAGCTGATGTAGCTCAGTTGGTTAGAGCACTCGGCTCATATCCGGGTTGTCGTGGGTTCAAGTCCCTCCATCAGCATTAAGGAGTTTGTATTATGAGAGTAGCAGTTGTGCTTGCAAATGGTTTTGAAGAGATTGAAGCTATAATTCCTGTTAATATTTTAAGACGTGGTGGTGTTGATCTGAAGCTTATAAGTCTAAATGATGATAGGGTTGTTGCAGGTGCTAGGGGAGTTACTTTTTGGGCTGATGAGAAAATATCAGATTGTAGTGCAGATGATTTTGATTTAATAATACTTCCTGGAGGAATACCTGGTGCTACAAATCTTTTTGAATCTAAATATTTGGATAATATTTTAAAAAATATGAACTTGCAAGGTAAGTTCATTGCAGCTATTTGTGCATCGCCAGCGGTTGTGCTTTCTGCAAAGGGGCTTTTGGGTTCAAATAAATTTACTTGCTATCCAGGATTTGAAAAAGGTGTTATTGATGGTGAGTTTGTGGATGAGGATGTTGTTATTAGTAATAACTTTATTACTTCTAAGGGTGTTGGTACGGCTTTTGAATTTGCTTTTGCTTTGCTTAAGATTATTAGAGGCGAGAAGGTACTTGAGGATGTTAAGAAAAAAGTTTTGCTTTGATATTATTGATACTATTTTGTTTGGATGAATCAATTGTTTAGTCCTTAAGAATAAGATTGACTTTGAGTTGATTTGTAAAATTTCTGTGTAATCTTTGTTGAATATTCTGAAAGGTATATATTTTTTATTTTAAGCATTCATGAATGCTCTGTAATTAGATTGTAGGTGTCTTCTAGTATAGTTAATTCTTCATTTGTTGGTATTACTAGTATTTTTGTCTTACTTTTTTCACTTGATATATCAGATTCTATGTTTTTTTCTCTTGCTAAATTGTTCTTTTGAATGTCAATTTTTATTCCAATTTTTTCAAAGCCTTTTAGTGATAGTTCTCTAATTCCATAGTCGGTAACACCGATGCCAGCTGTGAAAACTATTGCATCAATATTGAAGTTGAGTACTGCAAGGTAAGATCCAATATATTTCTTGATTCTGTAAGCCATTATTTCAACTGCAAGTTTAGAGTTATATTCATTATTTTCCACCCCTTGCCAAATATCTCTTAGATCATTTGACTTAAGAGATATTCCAAGCATACCACTTTCCTTATTGAGGATTTCTTCAATCTTTCTTGGGGTTTTGTTTAGTTGTTTACTCATTAAAGGAATGACTGAAGGATCTATGTCTCCACTTCTTGTACCCATTACGAGCCCTTCAAGGGGAGTAAGGCCCATGCTTGTGTCGTAGGATATTCCATTTTTGACTGCATTGATGCTGGATCCATTACCTAAATGTAGTATTATCAAGTTTAAATCTTTTATGTGTTTATTAAGTATTGTTGCAACTCTTTTAGTTATGTATGCATAGGATAGGCCGTGAAATCCGTATTTTCTGATTTTGTAGTCTTTATACCAAGAGTATGGTGTGGCGTATAAGAATGCATTTTCATTCATGGTTTGATGCCATGATGTATCAAAACATAAAACTTGTTTTATATTTTGAAATATTTTAAGTGTTGTTTCTATGACTTTTATTGCAGTTGGATTGTGGAGAGGTGCTAGCTTTGATATCTTTTTGAGTTCGATTAAAACATTTTCATTAAGTATTACTGAATTTTTGAAATTTGGCCCTCCATGTACAATTCTGTGTCCTATTCCTTGGATTTCATTTAAGTTGTCTATGATTTTTAATTTCTTGTTTGTAAGCACTTTAATCAGTCGTTTTAATGCTTCTTTATGTGATTTGATGTTTTCATTTGTTCTTTCTAATAATTCGTTTTTGGTTTGAATTTTAATTATTGCTTTGCTTGTTTTTATTTTTTCGATTATTCCAGATACCAGTATTTGTGTGTCTTTATATTTATATTCTTTATATTTATATAATGTAAATTTTAATGAAGAACTTCCTGTATTAAGTGTTAGTATTATCATGTCTTTATATCCTATCGTTATAATAATAGATTCAAATTTTTATATATACATTTGATTTTCTCTGATTCTTTCACATTTTTTAAGTTTAGAAAAACTGAATTTTTATATTCTGGGTTTATTTTCATTATAGTAGGATTGTATTTTATTATTTGTATTATTTTTGTGACAGGAATGCTGCTTGTGTTTAAATATTCGATTTCGAGTAATCCATTTCTTTCTTTAAGACTAGCAATATTAAGTTTTTTAACAAGTAATTTTAATTCTGATAACATAAGTAGAGTGTTAAGCTCTTTTGGGATTGGTCCAAATCGATCATAGATTTCAGATCTTATTTTATTATTTTCTTCTTCATTTTGAATTGCTGCAATTTTTTTATAAATTGATATTTTGTCTTGTTCACTATTTATATAACTGTCGGGTATAAATCCGTTATAGTTGATTTCAATAGTGATTTTATCTTCCTTAGAATTTTTACCCATTCGTTTTTCAATTGCTTTGTTTAACATTGTTAGATAGTAATCCAATCCAATAGATTCTATCTCTCCATGTTGTTCTCTTCCAAGTAGGTTTCCAACACCCCTTATTTCCATATCTTTCATTGCAATTTGAAATCCTGCTCCAAGTTCTGAAAGCTCAGATATTGCTTTTAGTCTTTCAATAGCACCTTCATTTAGGCTTGAGTTTTCTTTGTATAAAAAATAGGCAAAGGCTTTCTGTGAACTTCTGCCGACTCTTCCTCTGAGCTGGTATAGTTGTGCAAGTCCAAATCTGTTTGCATTGTTAATTATTATTGTATTTGCGTTTTCAATATCTATTCCGTTTTCAATTATTGTTGTTGCTAGTAGTACCTGGTATGATTTATTTATAAAATCATGCATAATATTTTCAATTTGTTCACCTGTGAGCTTTGCGTGGATAGTTGCAATTCTTGCATAAGGGACCACTTTCTCTAGTATTGCTTTTATTGAATCTAATTCTTGAATATTGTGATGTACAAAGAAGACTTGTCCATCTCTGGAAAGCTCATTTTCTATTGCATGTTTAATCAGTAGTTCGTTAAATTCTTCTACGTAAGTTTCTATTTTAATTCTGTTTTGGGGTGGAGTTTTTAGGACAGAGATGTCTCTTAATTTGATTAATGACATATGAAGAGATCTAGGAATTGGAGTTGCTGATAAGGAAAGACAGTCAATAGAGACTTTTATTTCTTTAAGTCTTTCTTTTTCTCTTACTCCAAATCTTTGTTCTTCATCAATTATGATGAGTCCTAAGTTCTTGTATATTATTTTCTTAGAGAGTATTTTGTGTGTTCCAATTATTATGTCAATTTCGCCTGTTTCTAAATTTTTAATAATTTCTCTTTCTTTTGATTTTCCTATGAATCTGCTAATCATTGCAATTTTGACTGGAAAGTTTTTAAATCTTTTCTTGAATGTATTGAAGTGTTGTTCTGTAAGAATTGTTGTTGGAGAGAGTATTGCTACCTGTTTTTTACCCATGACAGCTTTGAATGCAGCTCTCATTGCAACTTCAGTTTTACCAAATCCAACGTCTCCGCATAGGAGTCTATCCATTACTTTTGGACTCATCATATCTTGTTTGATTTCTGATATTGCTGTTAATTGGTCTGGAGTTTCATTGTATGGAAATTCTGCTTCAAATAATAATTGCCATTCATCATCTTGAGGATATTGAAATCCCTTAGTGCTTTCTCTTTCTAAGTAAAGTGAGACAAGCTTATCAGCAATTGCATCAATTCTTTTCTTTGCATAAGCTTTTTTCTTTTCCCAGGTTTTTGAGCTGATTTTATCTAATTTTATGTTTTGAGTTTCATTGCCGATATATCTTTGAATGAGGTGTGTTTGCTCAATTGGAATAAATAATTTTTCGTTGTCTGCATATTCAATTTCAATGTAGTCTTTTTCAAGAAGACTTGTTTTAATTCTTTTTATCTTTCTAAATATTCCAATTCCATGGTTTATGTGAACAATATGACTATTTTTTTCAATTTCAATGAATGAATCAATGGTTTTTGTTTTTGATGATTCGAAAGCTTTATTTGTTTTTTGTATTCTATTGAAGATATCTGATTCAAGAATAATTGCTATTTTTTCTTTGTTTATTATAAGTGAGCTTGATATTTTTAATACTTCAATTTTGATTTGATGTAGCTCTTTGAATATGTATTTTAATTTTTCTTTTTGTGAGTTAGATTCTGCTGCAATTATTACTTTAAATCCATTATTTAGCCAATTTTGTATTTTCTCCTTTGCAAGTGCAATGTTTGAAAAACATTTACATTCACTTTCTATTTTAAATTCTATGATTTCTTCTGTTTTTGTAGGGGCAGGGGTTTTGGCGAATAAGATGTGAGTTTTTAATCTTAGATTGTTTAGGTTCGTGAAAATTTTTTTTGGGGCAATTGTTTTTTCTCCTGTCTCTATTGCTTGATTATAGAGTTTTTCATATTCTTTATAGATATTTTTTATCTCTGCTTGTAAATTTGGTATTTCGAAATTTATAGTAATTATGTCTGCATTTATTTCTTGACTTAAGTATGTATTGCCTATTAATGGATAGAACATTTCTTCTGCTCTTACATTATATTTTGTTTGAATTTGTTCAAATAATTTTTTGTATTCATTTTCTTTTATGTGTTGTTTTAGTATGTTTATGCTTTCGTTATTCCAAATGATTTCTTTTGTAGGAATTATATCAAATTCTAAAATTTCATTTTCTTGTTTTAATTGAGTTAAGGGATTAAAATATTTGATTTCTTCTATTTTATCGACATGCATCGAGATTCTTATTGGTTGTGCTTTGTTAAATGGATATAGGTCTATTGTTGTACCCTTTATTGTAAATTCGCCAGGTAATGCAACCCTAGTTGTTTTTTCATATCCTAATTTTATAAGATTAATTTCAAGATTTTCTATGTTTATGATCTTACCTGTATGAATTTTATAAATGTTGTTAAATAAATTTTCTTTTGTAGGAATTTTGCTAAGTAGAGATTTAAGCGAAACAATGTAGATTCCAGAATTATTTTCATAAAAATTGATTAAAAATTTTACTCTTTCGCTAAAGATTTTGCTTTTTGAACTTATTCCTTTATATGTAAGGGAATTAAAATAATTAAGTTCATATATTTGATCTGTAATTTGCATTAAGTCATTTTTGAGTTCACTGGAAATATTTTCGTTTTTTACTATTAATATAACTTTATTTTCTTTGCTGTATTCCTTTATTTTGTTGATTAGAAAAGCCTTAAAAAATCCTTCATGCCCTGTTATTACAAAGGGTATATTATTTTTAATAAATTGTTTTATTTTTTTTAAATTTTGATTTTCACTTAGTCTGACAGTTATTTCTTTTTCTATATTCATTTTTTACCTTTTTGTTTCTGTAGTTTAGTATAATATTATATATGAATAGATAATGTTCTGTTTCGTTGTGTATAATATAGTTAGATTTGAGGAGTTTATGGAATTTAGGAAGTTATTGTTTGTTGTATCTCTTATGCTTGTTCCTTTTATTCTTTTTCCTAGAGATTATAAGGGTCTTGATTTTAATATAAAGTTTTTCAATCAATCAATTTATCGTGTTAATAGTAATGTTTCTGTTGAAGTTTCGCTAGGTAACTCATCTGATGATTTAATTACTCTTGAAATAGGAGATATTCATACTTTCGGTTTTGATTTTGATGTTACAGATGTTACTAACATAAAAGTTAAAAGGTCTCTCGAGTATGTTAAGAATAGGTCAAAGAATGTTGCAATTCCTGTAAGAACTCTGAGCTTGAGACCTAGTGAGAGATTTTCTGTAGTTATGAGTTTAAATCAATTTGTACAATTCGATAAAGATGGGGTTTATTTTGTCAAAGGTATGTTTTTTCCAGATATTTCAGATCCACAAAAGCGTTTAGAGTCTAATACGATTACCTTGTTTTTAAAACCTAAGACAGATGATATTGCTGGAAAATTTGACTTTTCTAATTTATCTTCCAATCGTGATATTCAGAATGTTTTAAAAAAAGAGGATTTATCTCCTGATAAGGTTGTTGAATATTTATTTTCAGCATTGCGGCTTGGGGAGAGAGAGAAATTCTTTTTATATGTTGATATTGAAAGTCTTATTTTAAATGATCAAAATAAATCATATCTTTATAAGCAAGAACTTAAGTCAGGTTCTAATAGTATGCTAGAAGAATATAAGGAATATTTATGGAATGATAGTAATTCTGATATTTCAAAAGTTCCAAGTAAATTTTCTATTGTTGAAACAACTTATACAGATTCTACAGGGAAGGTCGTGTCTGATGTGTATTTTGAGGATGGTAATTTTTATGTAGCTAAACGATATGTCTTCTTTTTAAGAAAGTATGATTATTACTGGATCATTTATGATTATACTGTTCAAAATACTGGAATTAAGGAGAAATATTAGGTCTTTTATTTTTAGGATTAAAGGAATTGGTGTTATTTTATGGATAATGAGTTCCTTTGATTTATATGCTGATTTTAAACATAAAGTAGTAAGGGGTGATACCTTATATGCAATCTCTGTGAAGTATAAGGTTCCAATAGAAGAACTTAAAAATAAAAATAATCTAAAGTCTGAGAAGATTAGAGTAGGGAGTATATTAATTATTCCAAGTTCTTCTAAGGTTAACACGATTGTTGTTGGTAAAATTGGTGACAAGTTGGGTAAGCTTGACACTGATGCTAAGGTTCATGTTGTTGAAGTCGGTGATACTATTAAAAGTATATCGAAAAGATATGGCATTAGGGAAAAAGAATTGGTTGCTTGGAATAATTTAAGTTCTAAGATTCTTAAAGTTGGTTCTAAGTTGAATTTGGATGAGCCTGACTTTTTAAAACCGTATATAGTTAAAAAGGGTGATTCACTCTCTAAACTTTCTGTAGATTTTGATATTAGTATTGAAGATATTATACGATTTAATTCTCTAGAGAGTAAAAATTTAGTAATTGGTCAAAAATTATATTTGAAAAGGGCTTCTAGAGATATTAATTTTCATTATGTAAAGCGTGGAGAAACCCTTGGAAAGATTGCATATGTTTATGGTGTTACTGCAAAGCATCTTGTCCGTCTTAATGGAGAGAGGGCAATAAATTTAAAGGCAGATTCTATTTTAGATGTTTCAAAAATTATTGAAGGAAATTTGTCAAGTCCTAAGTCTTTACAATTAAAGACTCGAAAGCACGTTCATGAGACGTTTACATCCCATAGGGTGTCTGTTGGTGAGACTTTATATAGCATTGCCCGCAGATATGGGGTTTTGCTTGAAGATCTTAAGAGATGGAATAATTTAAGTGGAAATAGTATTTTTAATAATCAGGAACTTAAGATTTATGATAAAAGCAAGGGGTCAATTGTTGCAAATGAAGATTTAAAGGAGTTTGTGGATAATGCTGGTGATTCTAAGACTAAAGTTGAAGCTATTGCAAATATTGTCTCTAATAAGAATAAAAAGTTAGATTTGAATTTTTTAGGTGTTTTAGATAGGAGAGATGCTTTTGATATTAGTGCTTTAGTTGTATTGGAGCCTAAGATACCTATCTTTGAAGCTAATGGGGTTTTTCATTATTGGTATAAACCTAAAAAAGTCAGTCAGCCAAGTGAATTTTATTCAGAAGATTGGTATTCTCCTCTAAACGCTTATAAAAAAGCAAGTCAGCTTTTTAAGAGTTTTGAAATTCTTGTACAGTCCCGACCGATTAAAAATAATAATCTAGAAAATAAATTAGTAATTATTGATCCTGGGCATGGGGGACTTGATCCTGGTGCTATTGTTAAAGCTAGAGATGGACTTAATAATGAAATTTTTGTTGTCGAAGATGAATATGTTTATGATATTGCTTTAAGACTCTATGTGTATCTTAAAGAGTATGGAGCTAATGTTGAGCTTACTATTTTATCACCTGATCATTTAATTAGAGATAGCGTATCTGCTAATAATACATTTGTGAATGTTAAGAATGAAATTTATAATGATTATGATTTGAATAAAACAGATACAGTTGACTCTTGGATAAACGGTACTCAAGAGGGTTTGAGAAAAAGGTTAGCTGTTGTAAATAAGTTTGTAAATAAGTACAAAAGTATTAAGGCAAAAGATGTTCTTTATATTAGCTTACATTCTGATAATAGTGTTGGTGCACCTCGATGTATGGGATTTTATTACCAATCTGAAAATGGAAAAGGCTTTGATGCTCATTCTAAGAATATGATTGAAAAAATGACAGAAGGTTTTAAAAGAACTCCTTATATTAAGGGACAAAATCTTTATATGCTAAAAAATAACTTTGTTAAGACCAAGTTATTAGTTGAAGTTAGGAATTTGGCATTTGATGAGGACGCTTGGGCAATTAGATCTTCTAAGCTTAGAGATCGGGATTCTAAGATCCTTGCTGATGCCATTTTGAAAATATTTATAGGTGACTAAATCACTTTTTATGGCATTTAGAATACTTGACAAAAAATTTTTAATTTAGCATAATATTTAGACATTGAATCCCTCATAGCTCAGCGGTAGAGCAGGTGGCTGTTAACCACTTGGTCGGAGGTTCAAGTCCTTCTGAGGGAGTTTTGAGTTTGTTGCCAATATTATTTTTTCTATTTCTTCTCGTTTTATTTTAAAGTAATTAAGTCTTTCTAGGAGTTTTTTGTTGTTTCCATTCCCCAAATGGAAGTATTCTTGTATTTGTTCTCTTCTTTTTTTAGATTTATCTCCTGTGATGCCGAGTTCTATTAGATCATTTAGACTTAAGCTTTTAATTTGTTTTTCATTTTCAAAAGTACTTATTTTTTTTAAGGTTGTTATTATTTCGAGTTTTGAAGATATTTCTACTTCTTGATTTTTGCTTTTAAGATGAGCATGCTTGATTTTATTTTGGTCTACGTTGCCCATCCTTTTAAGTATTTGCTTTCTGATTAAGTTTCCCGCCTTGTCACTGTCGGTAAAAATAATAATACCATTTGTTTTTATTGCTTTTTTTAAAACGTTAATGGTTGCTTTCTTAAGATATAATCCACCAGTTTCAACTATAGTGCACTTAAATATTTCTTTTATTCTCTTAGCGTCGTCTTTACCTTCGACGACAATTATTTCTTTTATATGTTCCAGTTTTTAATTCCAGTTTTCAAAAAATGTTCTTAAAAGTTTTATTGCTTCTATGTGATCTGATATTGCAATAGTTTCTCTTAAAGAGTGCATTCCCCACATTGGGATTCCAATATCTATTGTTTCAATGCCTGTTTGGGAGTTTACAATTGGTCCAATTGTACTTCCGGCATTGATATTTGCTTTCAGCATTATTTCTTGAATTTTGATATTATTTTTCATAGCTAAGGCTTTAAGTTTTGCACATCCATTTGCTGTTGTTGCATATTTGAAATTGGCATTGCTTTTAATAGTTACGCCTTTTCCTAGACTTATTTGGTAATTTGGGTCATGTTTACATAGGTAGCCTGGATGCACTCCGTGTGCTCCATCCATTGAAATAATGAATGATCTGTTCAATTTGATTATGTGTTCTTCTTTCTCTAAATTTAAAACATGATCAATTCTTTCTAAGATTTCTGTTAATAATTTTGAGTTAGCTCCTCTAGAGGTTACAGATCCAATCTCTTCGTTGTCAAAGAATATGGCTACTTTATTTTTGTTGTTATTTGTGTTAACAAATGCATTTATGATGGCATGACATCCTGATTTGTTATCGAGATTTTTAGATGCTAAAAATTCACTTTCGCTACCTATAATTTTGGAAGGTTCGGACGCTGTGAATATTAGATCGCATGATAAGAAATCTTTTTCAGATATTTGTAGTTTTTTTAGAATTTTTTCTTTAATACTTTTTTTGAAACTCGTGATTATCATAATATTTTCATGAGCATCATATGCAAATCCTTCATTTGCCTTTCGGTTTAAATGAATAGCAACATTTGGTATTATTCCAATATTTTCAATTGTTATTAGTTCTGAGTTAGTCGTTCCATCTTTTTGATTAAAGTATACAACTCCTGCTAAGCTTAGATCTCTGTCAGTCCAGGTTGAAATTATTGGGGATCCATAAACTTCGATGTGGTGAGCGAATACATTACCTTTGTGTTCTGTAGATTCTATTTTAAGTTTTAAGCTAGGACTGTCAGAGTGTGCTGCTGCTATTAGGAATGGTTCATGTATCTTATTTGTATTAATGTTGAAGGCAATAAGACTTGTTCCTTCTTTTTTTACATAATAATAACCTGTTTCTAATGTCCATTTATCCTCAAGTTTTAATTCTTTTGCATTAAGATAGTACATCAATTTTTGTTCAATGTAGTTTACTAGATGGTATGGTGTTAAGCTTTTATCTAATAGGTTTTGGAAGTGTGATATATCTAATGTATGATCATTCATCTTTATTTTCTCCTATATTTTTATTGTTTTGATATCTAATATTTTATTATAATAGCTAGCACATGTATATAATAGTATATGTTAAGGAGATTATTAATGTATGTATTTTTTAAGTTTATATTTGTATCTCTAATATTTGTTTCTTGTACTACAGTTTCAGAAATTAATTTACAGGATAATATGAGTGGAACAAGTTCATTAGTATTTAATGTTAATAAGGAATTTGAAAAAATAAGAAAAGAACTTGCGACAACTCTTGTGGGAGAGGAAGCTGCTAAATTACCTCTTTTCCCTATTGATGCAATAAGGCAATATTTTGGAGGTGAGGGGAAAAAATTGGGTTTAAAACTCTTAGCTCTTAAGTCAAATGGTGATTCTCTTGAGTTAAGAATTCAATTTGATGATTTAGTTAAGGTTGTAAAGAAGTATCTTATAAATGAGACAATGCCTATATTTGGGATAAAAAGCAATAATGGAAGAAATATTCTAGATTTTAATTTTAACTTAGAAAATGTTACCCGAGTGATTAATGAAAATAGGGAGTATGTAAATGACGCTTTTGCAGCACTCTTGCCATCAGAGGAGATTCCAATGTCTGAGAAGGAATATAAAGATGTATTGGTTTACTTTCTATCTGACTTTACCTCACATGCAAATGAGCTTATTGATAATTCTAATATCTTAGTTAGAATTAAGACTTCAAGGAAACTTCAAGAACAGTTTGGGTTTAAACAGATTAATCCAAATACTTTAGAACTTAAACTAGACATGATTAGGACTTTAAGCCTTGAAACACCAATAAAGTTGAGATTGGTTTATTAGGTTAAAGGGATATAAGAAGTTATTTCATATCCCTTTTCATAAATCCTATTAATAAGCCTGTTATCAAGGCGCCTATTAAAATAGATATTATCCACATTAATGGATTGGTTACTATTGGAAGAATGAAGATACCTCCGTGTGGAGCCATAAGCTTTACTTCAAATAATGCAGATAGAAACCCTCCTATGGATGAGCCTATTATGCAAGCAGGTATTACTTTTAAAGGATCTGTTGCTGCAAAAGGAATTACTCCTTCTGTTATAAAGCATGCACCTAAAAAGTAACAAACTTTTCCAGCTTCATGTTCTTCTTGGGAGAATTTGTTATTGAACATGCTAGTTGCAAGTGCAACTCCAAGTGGAGGAATCATTCCTCCTGCCATTACACTTGCGTGGGGAATATAATTTCCTGCAGTTATTGTTGCTATTCCGAATGCATAAGCCGCTTTGTTTACGGGGCCACCCATATCTATTGCCATCATTCCACCAAGCAATGCACCTAGTAGTGCCATATTTGTTCCACTTAGTGAGTTTAACATATTTATTATAGATGTATTAATATATGCAATTGGTGCTAGTAAGAAATATGTTAGAAAACCTGATATTATTACTGAGAAAAATGGATAGATTAAAACGGGATTGATACCACTTATTTTTTGTGGTATCATTTTTTGGCTGATTGATTTTATTGCTGAAGTGACGTATCCTGCAATGAATCCTGCTAAGATCCCTCCCAGAAAGCCTGCATTTCCTTTACTCATCATTAAGCCTGTAATCATTCCAGGTGCAAGTCCGGGACGTTCTGCTATACTGAATGAAATGTATCCAGCAAGTATTGGGATCATTAGGAAAAAGGCATTACCACTGCCGATTTGCATTAAAATGTCTGCTATTTTATTGTAGCTTGGATCATTTATATCGAAAGCTTTTATTCCAAACATGAATGATATTGCAATAATTATTCCTCCGGATACTACAAATGGAAGCATAAAGGACACACCGTTCATTAAATGCTTGTATGTATTTGTTGTTTTGACAGTTTTGATTTTGCCTTTTAGTTCTTTGCTCTTATATATTTCTGCCTTGTTATCAAGAATATTTTGAATGAGTTCTTTTGCTTTGTGTATGCCATCTTTTACACCAACTTCGATTAGTTGTTTACCATTAAACCTTTCTTTATCAATGGTTTTGCCGGATGCAATGATTATTCCTTTTGCTCTTTTTATTTCTTCTTCTTCTATTGAATTATCAACTCCACTAGAGCCATTAGTTTCTACTTTAATTTCTACATTTAATTCAGCTGCTGCCCTTTTTAGGCTTTCAGCTGCCATGTATGTATGTGCAATTCCTGTAGGGCAGGCAGTTACTGCTAGAATGAAATTTTTTGAACTATTTTCATTTGTTTTTACATCTGAGTTGCTATTTAGAAAAATTTCTAAAAATCTATTTGTATCATTTGTACTCATGATTTCTTGTCTTAAAGTTTCATTGTTAAATATATTGTTAAGATAAGATATTGTTTTAATATGAGTATCGCCTGTAATTTTTTCAGGAACAGCTATCATGAAGAATAGTTTTGAGGGTTTTAAATCGGAAGAGTTAAAATCAAATCCTTCTCCTTGAACTCTTAATATAGCTATTCCATGTTTTTTAACAAAACTACCTTTTGCATGTGGCATTGCAATATATTCTTCAAGGCCTGTTCCGCTTATTTCTTCTCGCTTTTTGATATCTGTTATAAAATCTTTTTTATTTGTCAGATATCCATTTTCATTGAGCATATCGGCCATTTTTTCAATTACATCATCTTTACTTTTGGCTTTATAGTTCAATAGTATTAATTTTTTAGAAAGTAAATCTTGCATAGGGATCTCCTTGCTATACTGTAATATCCATATTATTTACTATATGTTATAATTACTATATATTATAACATATAGAACATATAGTAATTATATATTCAGTTATTTAATAATTTTACTTAATTATAAAGGAGATTAGATTGATATATACGCTTACCCTTAATCCTGCTATTGATTATAAGATAGTTGTGGACGGGTTTCAAAAAGGGTGTCTTAATCATGTTGTTAATAGTAATATTTTTGTTGGTGGGAAGGGGATAAATGTAAGTAGTGTTCTTAAGAATTTTGGGAAGGAAAGTGTTGCTTTTGGATTTTTAGGTGGATTTACGGGTGATTATATAAAGGCTCATCTTGATTTAATAGGAATAAAACATGATTTTGTTTATATATCTGAAAATACTAGAATCAATATTAAAATGATGTCGGATGGAAAAGAAACAGAGATTAATGGGAATGCACCTACAATTCTTGAGAGTTGTTTTCAGTCTTTGATTTTAAAATTAAAGAAATTGGATAATGATTTGTTAATCATGTCTGGGAGTATTCCAAGCTCACTTGGGTGTCGGGCTTATAATGAAGTAGCTAAAAATCTTTCAATTAATGTTAAATTAGTGATTGATACTAGTGGTCTTGCCTTGCAAGAGATTATGAATCTTAAACCTTTTTTGGTAAAGCCCAATATTAATGAATTTAGAGAGCTTTTAGGTATTAATTTGTGTTCTAATAGGGATCTAGTTAATGCTGCGGGTGAGCTTATAGCAAGGGGTGTGCAAAATATTATAGTATCAATGGGGAGTGAAGGAGCTATTTTCATCAATAGTAATGATGTTTATGTAGCTAGTGTTCCAAAAATTAATTCTTTAAGTACTATTGGTGCGGGAGATTCTGTTGTTGCTGGATTTGTATATGCATATCAAAATGGGAATTCTCTTCGTGATTCTTTTAGATTTGGCGTTGCATCAGGTACTGCAACAGCACTTAAGGGAGAACTTTGTAGTCTTGATGATGTTACATATGTTCTTGATAAAGTAAAGCTTGATCAGCTTTCTTTAGGGTAACTTAAATGGTTGTAAATATTAATAAATGTTATATGGTAGGAGTTTTGTAAATTTTTGTCTTGTTGATGCAATTTAAATTTTGTTCTTGATATATTTCTTTTATGATCAGTAGTGGGATAAAAGTAAAGTAAGCTTAAAATAGGAATTTTTAGGCTTAAGTTGTTGTCGGGAGCGACGGGACTCGAACCCGCGACCTCCTGCGTGACAGGCAAGCATTCTAACCATCTGAACTACGCCCCCAAATGCAATACTTTAAAATTATATTGTGTTTCTTTTTTTTTGTCAATTTATTTTAATGTATCTATATGTTCTGAGATTTTTGAGTCTCTTTCTATTTTTTTTAAGCTTACATTTTTAATAATATCTTTGCTTGATATTATTTCTATGTTTTTTTGAGCTCTTGTTATTGCAGTATAGAGTAATTCTTTTGTTAAAAATGGGTGATTTTCTATTATTATTTGTACATATTGATATTCAGATCCTTGACTTTTGTGTATTGTTGTTGCAAAATTAAGTTCATATTTGTTTATTAGATTTAAATTTATTCTTTTGTATTTTTCGCCTTCTCTTTTAATTAAAGCATAGATTTTAGAATTATCTTTAAAAAGAATTCCCCTTTCTCCATTAAATATGTCATTTTTATAGTCATTTTGTGTAATCAGAATTATTTGCCCAACTAGATCGCCATAGATTTTTTTTAGATATAGTTTTATTATTTCATTTATTCTTTTTGTTCCAAATTTTCCAAAATTTCTTGAACATAAGATAACACTATTAAGCAGAGTATTGATGATTAATTTAATTTCTTCATTTTCTAGTGAGTTGAGATCGAAATTAGAGATATTTTTGTATAAATTTTTTGTGTGATTTAATAATTCATTTTCAAGATTTATTTTATTTATGTCCTTTAAAATTATGCTTTTGTTGCTATTGAGTTGGTTATAAATTAATTTTGTGTTTTCGTTATATATTGCTTCGGCTAATAAATTTATCTCAGTGTTGCTTCTGAAATTTTTTTTAAGTATTTCTACATTCTCGTCATTTATTTCTTTTATTTTCATAAGGCTTGAGTATACATTTCCTCCGCCTATTGGTGGAAGCTGGTTTTTGTCTCCTGTTATTATGAGTTTTGCGCTTATTTTGACTGCCTTTAGTAATTTTAAGAAGGTACTTGCATCTATCATAGACGCTTCATCAATTATTATTATTTCAAATTTTAAAGGGTTAGCTTCATCATATTTAGTACCTTTATTAATGAATGACATTTGTAATAATTTTTGTACTGTGCTATGTTCTGTTTCAAGATTTTTGAATGGTTCTTTTAGACTTAATTTTAGTTTTTGACTTGCTTTTCCAGTTGGTGCTACAAGGGCTACCTTTTGCTTGATATTTAAGTGGCTATCAATTGCCTTTAGAATATAATTGATAGTTGTTGTTTTTCCTGTACCTGGTCCGCCACTGAGTATAAAAAAATTACTTTTTAGAGATTTCTTGATTGAATTGATTTGTTCTTCACTTAGGTTCTTGGTGTTTAAATTATCCATGATATTTTGTATTCTTTGATCTTTTATTTCACTCTTGTTACCTTTAATTCTTTGTTTTATTTTTTTTATTAGTTCTTCTTCTTCTCTAAAGTTTTTTTGTGTGTAGATATAAATATTATTTTCTAGTATCAAAGGTGTGATAATTTTTTCATTTTGATTAAAGTCTTTCATTATATTGTTTTCTTTTAAATGTAGGATGATTTCTTTTATTTTTGTAAATTTTGTAAATTTTTTTAGTTCTTTTAGTATGTTTATTGATGTTTGATAGAGTTGATTTTTTTCTTCTAGTTCAAGGGAAGCACATTCGATTGTATTTTGAATGTCTTTTATTAGTAAATTAACATTAGCTCTTAAATGGCCTTTGGAAAAATAATTAAATAAAAATATTAAAAAGATGGTAAGTTCGTTATACTTTTCATTTTTTATTTTTCTTGTGAGTAAATATGATTTGTAATAGTTTTCTATGTTTATGTTTAAAGTTTCAATTATTTCATAAATTTTGAGTTCTGGATTTAAATAATTTCTCTTATGATCTTTAAGGAACTCTCTTAAAACCAAATAATTTCTCATATTTTTCTCTTAAGATTTAAATTGCAAATGTATTTGTTCTAAATCTAATTCTTTAAAATTTGGTATGCTAAAATAAATTCCATTCTGGATTTTAGATTGTTCTTTAATATTCTTTTGAAATGCTCTTGTAAATAGATATATTACTCCTCCGAAATGTTCGTTATACTCTTTTATGTTCTTAAAGAGTATTTTTTTTACTCCTAGCGTATAAATTTTATATTGTAAGTCATACTGTTCTTGTTTTATCTTATTTTTTAAGTTTGTTAAGTTGTAATCTTTCAAATTTTCTCCAAGATAATTTGTTTTATAGTCTAGAATGTATACTTTATTATTTATCTTGAATATGAGATCAATAATTCCTTTGATATATCCCTCATTTAATATTAAATTTGTTTTATTGTAGTTTTTAATTAAAGATTTTTCTTCATGAATTTTTGTATCTATTTTAATTAAAAATTCCATTTCTTTTTGCAATTCTTGAATATCACATAATCTTGCGTTAATAAATCTAATTTTTGTACTTAATATGTTATAAACCATCTTTATTAGCATTTCTTGTATCTTAGGTGTGTTTAGCTTTGAATTGAAATATTCTATTCTTTTTTGTACAATGGAAATGTTGCTTTTTTTAAAATCGTTTAGGCTATCTTTTGCATCGCTAAAATTTATATCTTTCATGATGGCATGTAAAATATTACCAATATCTTTGCCCTTTGGTAGTGATTCTTCAGTACAAGTGGCATTATTGTCATAAGTTTCATCTTCTCTTGTTGCTAGGTTTGCGTTATGTTTGGATTTATAAATTGATGTAAGACTTGTATAACTATATGTATATTCTTTTCTAAATAGATATTTATTTATTGGTGTTGGGGGAATTAATTTTATCTTTTTATTTTCATTTATATCTAATTTATTGAATTGGCGGGTTTTAATCAGGTTGTATACGTTAAAGTCTAGGTTTATTCCTCCAATTGTTTTTATTTCTGCTAGCTCTAACATTTTATTTATTATTGTGCCTTTATTGATAATAAATAGTGCGAATCTAGAACGCGTTGTTCCTACGTAAAAAATGTTTTTTTCTTCGTTTAAAATTTTTTGTTTTGCAAATTGTTTATTCTCTTTTAATTTTAAAAAATCATATTTTATCTTGTTATCTGAGCAGAATTTATAAAATGTATCAGATTTTTTTAGTAGGTTATTGTTGAGTTGAGTGTCACCTATCAAAAATACGATATTCATACTTAGTCCTTTTGATTTGTGAATTGTCAGTATTTCTATCGATTGATCACTCTGAGTAGTGGTTTTATCTTCATCTTGTTTAGTGTCTTGATTAAGTATTAGTTCTTCTAGAGTACATATTAACGATTCTATATTTTTGTCTTCATAGTAAATTTTGGAAATAAAATCTAGACTTGTTTCATAGTTCTTAAGTTCCTCAAATTTTTTCTCATTTATTAGGATTTCCCTGTAACTTTTTTTTGATTTTGCAAATTCGGTGAATTTAGTATTATTCAAAATTTTTGCTAGATTGAGCCATAAGTCTTTTTTTGATACAATTTCTTCTATTGCTTTTATTAATATTATCTCTTGATTTTCAAGTAAATATATTATGTCACTAAGGGCTTCTTCTATATGCTTAATTTTGTCATTTTCAAGCAAACTTAAGTATATCTCCCATGGAAGGTTGATTATTTTGCTTGTTAAAATGTAGTTTAGAGTTTGAAAGTTTTGTTTTCTATCTAGACATTTTATTAAGTAAAAGATTTCGTTGAATTCTTTCGTCTTTAAAAATGATTTCTCGAGTTTATTTGTTTTTATATTTTGATTTTTAAGTTCCCTATCTATTAAATCTATTTCCTTACTTGTCCTGCAAAGTACTTTTATATCTGATTCTTTAATTTGTCTTAGTTTATTATTATCATAAATTTTTCCGTTTGTTAGCAGATATTTTATTGTTAGTGCCGTTTTTTGTAAAACATTATCGTTTTTCTCAGTTTCTATTATATTTATTGCTTCTATTTCTTGATCATTTATAAAAATTTTGTTTTCGTCATTCTTGGGTTCCGGTTTTGACTTGATAAATTTTATTTGTTCTATTTTAGATGTAACTGCTTTATTATATATATTATCAAACATAATATTTAAAGGTTCGACTAATTTTTTGTTTGATCTGTAATTTGTAAACAAGGTTATTCTTGCATCATCTTTGATTTTATCTTTTATGCCTTGGTTGTAAAATGATACATCAGCATTTCTAAATGTATAAATTATTTGCTTGGGATCGGCTATAAATACTAGTTTTATGCCAAAGGAGTTTAGCACTTCAAATATTGCTATCTGTATTATATCTAAGTCTTGTGCTTCATCTATTAGTATTATTTTATATCTGTTTTTTATTGAATTTAATAATTTGTTATTGTAAGATTCTAGCTGTTTTTTAAAGTTTAACATTATATGTTTTTGGTCTATTGTGTTTGTTATGTTAATAGTATTTTTAAGTTCTCTTTCTATATATTTAAGTATTTTATATTCAACTTTGAGGTTAATATACCGTTTAAGTTTGTTTTTATCTTCTTTATTTGTATTTGTTTCATAACTAAGTTCTCTTAGGGCAGTTTGTATTTTTAGTTCCTTAGGTAGAAGAATAGCATTTTTATTAAGATTTGCTTCTATTATTTTAGATAAAAATTTGTTGTTTGTGAGTATGTCTATTATTTTTATTATATCTTTCTCATGACTGAGTTGTATTTCTGGTATTTTAATTCCTTGGTTATATTTATTTAGGAAAGCTCTTTTTGTTTGCATAGTCATTTTGTTTAGTTCCTCAATTATTGAGTTGTACTTGCAAATTAACCTATCCTTATTTATGAGAATTTTTTTTAGGATTATTTGGTTTTCTATCCAATTTTCAAGTTCTTGTATCTTATCTTTTTTATACTCTTGTCTTAGATATTGGGTCATATCTTTCGTATTTTTAAATTTAGACTTAAAGATTTCAAATTCGTTATCTTTGATTTTTAATTCTTTTTTTAATGAATCTGCTTTTCTTAAAAATTCATAAACTATTTTATCTATTTCTGATGTGAAACTTTCTTTTACACTATACTTTGAAAAATTTTCTGTCTCAATTTGAAAATTATTTAGAGAATATAGTGCAAATTTATTTATAGTTGAGATAAAGATTTTATTTGATTGTTCATAAATAGTTTTTAAGGATTTATCTGTTTTTGAATTGTGATATGCATTCTCAATTGATTTTAGTATTCTAATATACATCTCTTCTGTTGCTTTTTTTGTGAATGTTAGCACTAATATTTCGCTTGGAGAATACGTTTTCTCTATGAGTAAGTTTGTAATAATATTCTCAAGTGTATATGTCTTTCCAGTTCCTGCTGATGCTTCAATTAATATTTTGCTGTTATATTTGATTTTGTCTGTTATTTCTCTCATGAAATTAAATTTATAGCTTAATAAATTTGGTATAAAAGTCTTGAAGTAGTTTTTCTAAATTTTGATCTATATCTAAGTCATGGGTATCTTTAAATCTGTTGTAATATGGACACCATGTTATATCTCTTTGTTTGAGGATAAATTCCATACCTTTATTAATGCTAATGCTTTTATGTGGATATTTTATTTGTTTTTTTAGTACCGTTGGAAATTTGTTTATATCTTTTATTTTAAGTAGACTTTTCTGTATCAAATCCTTATAAATGGGAGTAGGATAGCTTGATATGTATGATATTTGTTTTAGTAAATTTGTAAGATCAGAAGAGTTTATTGCTTCGTTTGTATATTGGTTATCAAGTGATAATTTGGAAGTTTCATAATTTATTTTTATTTCTTGAATTAAATCTATGTTTTCAATCTCCTCTTTTAACATTAATCCTATTATGTATAGGTCTATTTTCCTGCTAATTTTATCTTGACTGTAATCTTTTTTTTCTATGTTGAGGTAAAAATATCGATTATCAATTTTGTATACATTTTTAAGTTTTCCATTTAACTTAAATTCTAGTATTTTACCTTTGAAATTAACGGGTATGTTTTTATTTAATATAATATCGACCTTTTGTAAAATGCAAAATTCTTGAAAATTAATATCAATATTATTTTTAATTTCTTTGAATTTTGCTATGAATTCTTCTTTTATAGTTGATTTTTTAATATTCGTAGGTATTATTCCCTTTTGAATTTGGTTTTCAATTATTTCATCTATTCTTTCCAATATGTGCTGTTCGTTCGTTTTATCTTTTAGGCATTCATATATTGGTATGAAATTAGTCATGAGCTTATAATTGAAATTATCAGTATTAATAATCTGTTCTTCTTGTTTTTTCTTAATTTCACCAATTTGGCTTATGTCTTTAATATATACATTTAATATTTCTTCGTAAAAGTATTTGTAAGGATTAGTTATGGCTTTATTGATATCTTCTATTCCTAGTGTAATTTGTTTTTTTAATTTAAGTCTTTTCTGTTTAAAGGTTAGATGTTTGCTTTTTTGTAGTGATTTTGCAATATTAAAAGCTTCTATGTCATAGTTGATTAGGTAATTTGCTTTTTTGTGTTTGAAATATTCAAAATTGTAATTTTCATTTGGGTGTATTTCAATTTTGAATTCTTGTCCCATTTCTCTTATGTAACTTACTATTTTGTTTATTACTTTAGGTTGATTAATATCTGGGTTTAGAGATTCGCTTAGTGAGTAATAGAAATAGAACTTGTTTGATGCTGCAAAAATTATTTTAATTAGATTTGAAATATTATCTTGAGTTATATTGGTATAATCATAGTATTCATTTAATAAGTCCATGTTGTTGAAATTAATGTTTGAGTTTAATTTGTGAGTTCCTAAAAAATGAACTTCAGATTTTTGTAAATATTCGATTTTATCTGAGCTGGCTATAAGTATGCTTGTGTTTTGGTTGCTTGATTGATAATCTTTTTTCTCTATGCTCTCCTCAAGCATTATTTTGAAAAGTGCAAAATCAACTTTCCTGTTCTTAACTGTTGCCATGTAATCTTTATGAAGATTTTCATTGAAATCTCTTGAAAAATTTTTAAGGTATTGTATTCTTGTTTTTATGTATTCATCGATTGTATTGTTGTCTTCAAGTTGAATATATTTATCTATGAATATATCTATTATTTCTGCCCATTCATATATTGTATATTCTTGTTCTTTAAAGTATGTTATGTCTTCATATAGACTTTTTATTATGCTTATTAATCTTATTATTGAATCTTGATCTTGAAAGCTTATACTTTCTTGGCAATTGTTGCATTCATATTTTTCATCAAAAATTGTGGATGTGAGAAATCTGTTAAAACCATCTTCCCATGAATTTAGAAAATTTGTGTCATAAGATGAGCTTTCTTTATGACTGTCATTTATTCCAAAGTGAATATTCACTGCGTCGCTAAATTTTATCAGATATTCTAATTCACTTATTGAGATGTTGAATTTATTCATTACTTTTGTATTACTTAAAAAGTCAATTATTTCTTTTCTGTTAAAATCACTAATAGTTCCCTTATTTGAAATGAAAAGTTTCATTAATTGTTTTAATGCTATTATGCTCTTATTTTTTGAGGTTTCTTTGGGATCTAAGATAGTAAATTCAAGTTCGTATTTGCTTAAAAATTCTTCTATGTATGGCAAGTATGTGTCTATATCTTTTGGTAGGCAAGTTATTATAATGTCATTTATTTTTAAATTGTTATTTTGTGTTGAGTATAAAATATTGTTTACTAGAATTTCTACTTCTCGTTTTTTTGTGCTTGCTTCTATTATTTTAAAACTATTGTCTAAGTTTAGTAAAGGATTGCCATTTATAATATTATTTTTAAAACTTGCTAAGAAATTTTTCTCTTCAAATAATTGGATATCAATTTCTTGTTTTATTTGTATGCTTGAATTAAATCTTTTGATTTTTACTGGTACTAGTTCATCTATGAGTTTAGATTGGATGTGAGTTATATCTTCGAGTATTAATTCGTATATTGTGATGTCAAAGATTTTTTGCAAGCAATGTAAAATTTTTCTGTCAATTTCTCTGCTTTCTCCTATAACTATTATTCTTTTTGTTTCAATGCTTTGCTTAGTGTTTGTTATCTCTTGTTCTATTGTTTTGTGAAAATCAAAAATGTTAATTTGATTTTCAAATAGTTTTTCAAATAGTTCCTTTTGCATTGATTCATAGAAAATCTTATTCTTGTCTTCAAATAAAAGTTTATTTTGTCTCCAATTATCAATTAGATTTGAAAATTTAGAGTAGTATTTGTGAAAAAGAGTTATTATTTTGGATGCAAAGATATATCTGTTTTTTGTTGATTTAAATTGTTTGATATCTTTTATTTTATTGTCTTTTAATATGTGATATAGAATAAATTTTTCTGTTTCTGAGTAAAGAAGCAAGGTGTTGTTTTCTAAGAAATTCTTTATATTGTGATTTTCTATTGAAAGGTTATATATTGTTTTCATTATATTTTTTTTTATATGAAGGTTATATGAAACTTCATTCATGGTTGCTAGGTATTTTTTAATTTCTTCTTCTAAAATATTGCTTTTTGAAATGATGATGGTTTCTTTTTTAAATATGTCATCATTTTTAATTATCTCTTTGATTTTATTGTAAATTCTACTTACTTTGTTTGTTTTATATATCTTATACATAGTGTTATAGTGTTTTGTTTGCTTTGGTGAGTTTGTTTCTTAATTTTTTTAATTTTTCTGTGATGCTTACTTTGTACATATGTGGATTTATGAGTCTTTTGTATGTAGGATCAATTTTTTTAAGATCGCTTTTAACTCTTTTTCTTATATTCTCTAGGGTTAATTTATTATTGTTATAAATTTTACCGTTTTCAAAAATTGTATGTGTTAGGAATTCAAAGCTTTCGTATGTTTTTATTTTTTTAAGTATATTTTCTTGTGTAGGGTGGAAGATTGTAAATTTCTTTTTTGAGCTTAACATTTTTTTTATTTCTTCTTCTTCTTCTTTTAAAAAAATTAGGTCAAAAATCATTTGTTCGTTTGAATATATTCTGACAACCCCTTTTTCAGAAGGGAGGGTTGCTTTGTCAATGTTATTTGATATTTTCATTTTAGGGATAAAGTTTCCGTTTTGTTGAATTGATATCATTTTATATACTCCTGAAAGATTGGGATCTCCTTTTGCAGTAACTAGATTTGTTCCTACGCCCCAACAATCAATAGGGGCATGAATTGAGTTTAGATACATGATAATCTCTTCATCAAGTTCGTTTGATATAATAATTTTCACCTCGGATAATCCATTTTCGTTGAGCTTTTTTCTTACTTCTTTGCTTAAGTATTCAAGATCGCCACTGTCAATTCTAACAGAAAAATTTTGGCTTCCTTTGTTCTTTAGTGCTCTGAAAACTTTTATTGCATTTTTAAGTCCGCTGTTGAGTGTATCATAAGTGTCAATTAGTAAACTTACGTTGTTTGGATATGTTTTTGCATATTCCCAAAAGGCTTCTTCTTCACTTGTGAAACTCATTACCCAGCTGTGAGCCATTGTGCCAATTACGGGAATGTTGTATTTATATCCTGCAAGTACATTGCTTGTAAAGTCAGCACCCCCTATGTAAGCAGCTTTACTTGCTGAGAGTGCTCCATTAATTCCTTGAGCTCTTCTAAGACCAAATTCAGCTAGGTTTTTAGCTCCAGCTTCTTTTATTCTTGCTGTTTTAGTTGCGATTAGACTTTCAAAATTTATTGTATTTAATACCAAGCCTTCTATTAGTAAAAGTTCGATTAAATTTCCTTCAATGGTTAGTATGGGTTCATGGGGGAAAACGATTCTTCCCTCTTCTATTGCACTTATTTTGATGTTTAATCTAAGTTTTTTTAAGTATTCTAAAAATTTTTTGTCGAAATACTTTAGTCCTTCTAGATATTCAATCTCTTCTTTTCTGAAATATAGTCCTTTTATAGTATTAATTAATGTATGAATTCCTGCTAGAATTATGTATCCATTTTTAAATGGTGTTTTTCTGAAAAACATTTCAAATTTGGCTTTTGGATTGATATCTTTTGTTAAATAAGCATTCATCATTGAAAGCGCATAAAAATCTGTAAATAGTGGTAAATTATTCATTGTTTTTACATTATACACTATCTTGATTAACATTTGATCCTAGAATTTTGTTGCATTTGTCTTAAACTGGCTTAGTCGTTAAGTTTAAGGTAGATGTAGTTATTGCTGCAAAATATGATGTTATATCATGGTTTTTGATGCGACAATAATAGTATAATTATCTGTTGGAGATATTTTATGAGTGAAAAGAATGTATCTAATTTTGATATTGTGATATTTGGTATTACTGGTAATTTATCTAGAAGAAAACTTATTCCTTCTCTTTTTAATTTGTATAAAGATGGTTATATTAGTAATTTTAGGATTATTGGATTTTCACGAAGATACTTTACTGATGAGGAACTTAAGATTTATATTAAAGATTCTTTGTGGCAAGAAGAGTCTACTGCTTTAATTGATGATTTTCTAAAATTTTTTGTTTATTTGTCAGGAGATTTTAGGGAAAGGAGTGCTTATTTAAAATTGTCATATCTTTTAGCTAATAGAGAGAGAATATATTATCTTTCAACATCTCCTGAATTTTATGAGGCAATAATTGAGAATTTGAAATCATGTTTATTTAATGATACTTCTTGTTTGTCTAAGATCATTCTTGAGAAGCCTTTTGGTAGTAGTCTTGATACGGCTAGGTGTTTAAACTCGCTTCTTTATTCTGTGTTTAAAGAGGAACAAATCTACAGGATAGATCATTATTTAGGCAAAGAAACGGTTCAAAATATTTTTACATTTAGATTTGGGAATTCTATTTTTGAGCATATTTGGAACAGTCGTTATGTGGATTTTATTCAAATTACCGTAGCAGAGGAGGTCGGGATTGATGGTAGAGCTGAGTATTATGATTCTGTTGGCGCCTTAAGGGATATGGTGCAGAATCATATTTTGCAACTTTTAAGTCTGATTGCAATGGAGCCTCCTATTGGTTTTAATGCTGATTTTATTCATGATGAGAAGGTTAGGGTTTTAAAGAGTTTGAGAAAATTCAATAGAGAAACTGTGCTAGATCATATTGTTAAAGGACAATATGTGCGTTCTCAAGTACAAGGAATTTTAAAGAAGGGATATAGAGAGGAAGCTAAATTTTTAAGTACTTCAAATACTGAAACTTATTTGGCTATGAAATTGTTTATTGATAATTGGCGTTGGTTTGGGGTTCCTTTTTATATTAGAACAGGAAAGGCACTTGTGAGGAAATTTTCAGAAATATATATTCAGTTTAAAAAACCTGATTTCAATATTTTCAATATTAAGTCGAATAATCTTTCAAATGCTTTGATTTTTAGAATTCAGCCAAGGGATGGTATTGAAATTAAGTTTAATGCTAAACGTCCGGGATATAATTATGAGATTCAGGAAGCTAATATGGGATTTTCTTATCATGTTTCATTTAACAAATTTTTTGGTGAATCTTATGAGAGATTGCTATTTGATGCTTTTTGGGGTGATAGGACTTTGTATGCTCGTAATGATGAGATTGATAGTTCTTGGGAATTTGTGTCAGATATTCTTGATAAGTGGGAAGATATTAAGAATTGGGATTATTTTTATGGCTCAGAAGGACCAGTTGAGGCAAATATGCTTTTAGAAAAGGATCATTTTTGGCGTAAAATGTAGATATTGAATATATGAGTTTTATAATTACTAAGTGAATAATATGGAATCGATGTTTACTTTATTTATTTTTTATGTTTACTGTTGTTTTGAATAATTTTCTTGTTTTTTTGTCTAGTTTAAGAATACTTTTGCTTTAGATTTTTATTGCAAGATTGATTATATTTTTATCTTAAGAAGAATAATCTTGGTATAGATTTAATATTTAATTTTTCGTTTATGTTTAGCTTTCTATCCAGTATAGGTTTGTTTTTATTTTTTTTATATAAAGGTTCTTAAATATTTTATTTTGTGGTATAATATCAAGAATATATATAATTAATGAAGACAATTTATTGTACTGACTTTTGTCTTTTTAGTTTTAGTTAAGGGATGTTAATATTAGGCTCGATTTTGTTGGGTTTTTTCCCTTTGTTGTTTTCTTGATAATAGGGGCTTTTTCTATTCTTTATAAGAGATAGAATTAGGTAGTATTGGAACTAATTAAAGGTTTGAAGATATGTGAATTTTGTATATATAGATTGTTTGTACAAATATTATGAATTATTTGTCTTATTTTCTTTCATAGAAAGACTTTTATTGAAGGTATCGTAACGTATTATGGGGGGGGTATGAAAACTTGTGATTGGTTTGTATTTCATATGTAAAGAAGATTTGCTGGGGTAAAAAATAGGAATGGTTTATTTAATTTTTCTCTTTTGATATTGATATTTCTTAATGGTACGATCGCTATGCTTATTTGTATTAATCTTGAAAGGAAAGTATCTATTTGTGGTTACATTTCTTATTGTTAAAAGTGTTCCTTTTTGGGTATATTTGCATTTTGTCAGGTTACGGATTTATATGATGCTTGTGGGATGTAAGGAGATTGTTCTTTACATAGGTAGTTATATTTTTAGTTTGTCAGTTATTTTTCTGTTTTTTTATTTTATCTATGGTTGGTCTTGAGATAGGGTTATTTTTTGGGTTATTGCTGAGGATTGAATTTATTTGAGATTGCTTAAATTGCATGAGGGATCTGAGTAATGATTCATAGGTGTGTGGATTATATATTTATAGGGGGTTTAAGATGGGTAAAGTTAGTCATGTAAAGCCAAATTTTTTAGGGCTTGTGCCTTTTCTTGTTTTTATTGTTGTTTATATGGGAACAGGATTGGCTTTAGAGATTCAGGGTGTAGAGATGGCTTTTTATCAGATGCCACCAATAATTGCTATGGTATTAGCTATTGTTGCATCATTCCTTTTATTCAAAGGTTCATTTACAGATAAGCTGAATGAATTTATCGAAGGATGTGCACAGAATGATATTATGTTTATATCTTTCATCTTTCTCATTTCAGGTGCTTTTTCTGCTGTTTGTAAGGAAATAGGTAGTGTTGAAACCGTAGCAAATATTGGACTTAAGTATATACCTGCTAATTTGTTGGTAGCAGGCATATTTTTAATATGCCTTTTTCTTTCTACTGCAACTGGCAGTTTTCTTGGTACTGTTGTAGCTATTACTCCAATTGGCTTTGATATAGCGAATAAAAGTGGTATTCCACTTCCAATGGTTGCAGGGGCTGTGCTTGGAGGTGGTGCTTTTGGTGATAGCATGTCTTTAATATCAGATACAACTATTATTGCAAGTCGTACCCAAGGGGTTAAAATTATAGATGTTTTTAAGAATGGTGCTTTTCTTACATTCCCTGCATCCATTTTATCAATTGTAGCATTTGCTGTTTTAGGCTCTTATGTTGATAGTATAGGGGTTAATGTTGATCTTGGTGAGATAAGTTATGTGAAGGTAATTCCTTATCTTTTTGTTATAGTTTTTGCATTTTTAGGAGTAGATGTATTTTTAGTTTTATTTTTTGGAATATTGATTGCTGGTAGTATTGGTATTTTAAATGGCGATTTAACTTTACTTTTAATGTGTAAAAAGCTTAATGAGGGACTTTTAGATTTAAGTGAGATGCTTATTCTTGTTATTTTTACAGGGGGAGTCTCTTATATGACCATTAGGCATGGAGGTTTTGAGTGGGTTTTAACTAAGTTAAAGTATTTGGCTAAATGTAGGAAGAGTGCTGAGTTTACAATTACTTTTTTAATAATGATGGTGACAGGGTTTCTTTCTAATAGTGGTCTTGCAATTTTAGTTAATGGGACTGTTACTAAGGGTATATCTGAGGCTAATTCTGTATGTCCTAAGCGTTGTGCGGCATTACTTTCAATTTCTTCTTGTGCTTTGATTGGTGCTTTACCGTATGGCATGCATATGATAAGTGTAATAAATATTGCCAAAGGCACTATATCTCCAATTGCCATTATGCCATTTTTATTTTATCAAGTGTTTTTGGCTGTTATTATTATTTTGTCTATAGCTTTTTTTGGATTAAAAAGTCGACTTTTAAATTCTTTTAGAAGTTGAGTAATATGAAGGCACCTTTTATTTAAAGATGCCCTAAATTTTGTTAGGATGATAATTCTATGTATATTCTCATTTGTTCTTCTTTTACTTTTTTGGGTATTGTTTTAAATACTTCGTATTTTGAAAAGTCTTTTGGAACAAATTTTTCTTCTAAGTATAAATTGATTTCAGGATTGTTCTTTGCTTCTTCCTTTAATTGACTGAATACATTTTTGTTTGGTGAATTATATCTTGTCTCTTCGAAGTTTGCGTAAGATGCCTCATTTTCATAAAGAAAGTTTATGAATTTATAAGCAAGTTCTTTATTGGGTGCATCTGATGGAATGACCATGACATCAATCCAGATATTTGTATTCTGAGGTACATAAAAATCTAAATTTGGATCTTTGAGCATTGCATCTAATGCTTCTCCGCTCCATGTTAGTTGGATAGATGCTTCACCATTAAGCACTAGCGATTTTGCGGCGATATCTGAGAAATAACCTATTACTAAGGGAGCTTGTTTTTTTAATAATTCTTCGGCTTTTTTGAGTATGGATATGTTGTGTTCATTGAAGGAATATCCAAGTTTTTTAAGTGCGACTCCGATATTTTCTTTTGGAGAGTCTAGCATTGCAATTTCTTTTTTGTATTTTTCGTTAAATAATATATCAAATTCATTCATGTCTTTTATGTCAACTTTGGTTTTATTGTAAAGTATTCCCATAACTCCCCAAAATAGAGGTATGGAATAAGTATTATCAGGGTCGTATTCTAGTGTTTGAAGTTCGTCTAACAGATTACTTTTTACATTCGGTAATTTAGAATGATCTAGCATTTCAATTTTTTTTGTACTTGCTAATTCTCCAACTAGATATTCTGATGGAACTATGATATCATAATAGCCTTTTGTATTATTGAATTTGGCCATCATTTCTTCATTATTATTGAAACATTCATAATTTATTTTCACATTATTTTCTCTTTCAAATTGGGCTAGTAGTTTCTCATCAATATATTCTGCCCAATTGAGAATATTAAGAGTACTTTGTGTCTTTTTTGAAGAACAAGATATAACTATTAAAATTATTATGGATACTAAAATTTTTTTCAACATTTAACTCCTTTTTATTAAATTTCTGTATCTATTGTTAATTTTTTAATACCTATACATTTATTAATAATAAATAAGAGGCTTAGTATTACAAAAAATAGTATAGAAGAGATTGCGTTTATTGTGGGTTTTATCCCTTTCTTAGTTAAAGAATTTATGAGTATTGATAAATTATTAAATCCTTGACCCGTTGTGAAAAATGATATTAAAAAATCATCAACTGATAATGTAAATGCAATAAGACTCCCTGTTATTACGCTTCCAATTATTTCTGGGTATATTATGTTTTTAAAAATTTGACTATCTGATGCACCAAGGTCTCTAGCTGCTTCAATAATGTTTTCTGGAAGAGAATATAGCTTGGGCAAAATTATTATTATTATGTAAGGTGTTGAGAAGATTATGTGTGATACTAGCATTGTAGAGAAACCTAGCTGTATTTTTATTAGAGAATAAAATGTCATTAAGCTAATTCCTGTTACAATGTCAGGATTAATTATTGGTATTTTATTTATTGATAACAGGATGGTTTTTATTTTGTTGTTTTTTGTTTTGTAAATACTGTAGGCCCCTAGGATGCCAATTGCAGTAGAGATTAAGGATGATGTTGTTGCTACTAATAAGGTATTATACATGGCTGTTTTTATTTGCTGTGATAGAAAGACTTCTTTGTACCATTTTAGGCTAAATCCTTGAAAGAAAAATCCATTATCTCCTTTATTAAAAGAATAAACTACTAAAATTAGTATGGGAGCATAAATAAACCCAAATGTTAAAAATAAGAAAGTATTTTTTAGTATTTTTAGCATATGAGTATCCTTCTATCCTACGTTGCCTTATGCATTAACTTAAGTATTGTTAAGTTAAATGTTAATATTACTATCATGACAATAAATGAAATAGCAGCTCCAGTGTGCCAATCCTCTACGAATAAGAATTGTTTTTCGATTAAATTTCCGATTAAAATTTGTTTAGAGCCTCCTAGCAAGTCTGAGATAATAAATACTGTGATTGATGGAATGAATACCATCATTATTCCTGTTGCGAGGTATGATAGTGTTAATGGCAGCTTTATATATAATAATATTTGCCACATTCTTGCACCAAGGTCTCTTGCAGCTTCAATATACTCGTATTTTATTTTTGAGAGTCCTATGTATAATGGTAAGATCATAAATGGTAAGAAGTTATATACCATGCCGATTACTACAGATTTTTCATTATAGATTAATTCTATGGTTTTAAATCCCATTGCTTGAAGTAAGTTATTAATAATTCCATTTTTTCCTAATATTCTGATCCAAGCATAAGTTCTAAGTAGAGTGTTGATCCACATAGGAAGTATTATCATTATTGTAAGCATATTTTGAACGCTTTTTTTTGACATAGATATAAACCATGCTGTAGGATATCCAATTAGCATACAAAAAATAGTTGTGATTAGGGCAAAATTTATGCTTCTTGAAAAGATTTTTAGATAGCTTGGTTCTAGTAATCTTAGAAAGTTTGCAAATGTGAGCTCATTACGCTCATTTAAGAATCCTAAAGCTATTATTATTACTAGTGGTAAAATAATGAGGAATAATAGAAATAAAGTATATAGCACTAAAACTGCTCTATTCATGTTTATTGTTCCTTACACATTACATGAATGTCATCAGGTCCTAATGATATATCAACTTCTTCACCAACTTTTGTCAGTTTTGTACTTTGAACTAACCAATTAGATTTTTGAATTTCTAGTGTCATTTCATAGTGCACGCCTTGGAATACTGCTGAAGTAATTATTCCACTTAAATCTCCTTGTCCTTTTGGCAGTATTTTTACATCTTCTGGTCGTATTACAAGATCAACAGGCTCTTTATTTTTAAATCCTTTGTCAAGGCATTTGAAATCTTTACCAAACATTTTGACGACGAATTCTTTTTCATACGTTCCTTCAAAAATGTTGCTTTCTCCAATAAAACTTGCCACAAATTTTGTTTTGGGTTCATTATAAATTTCCTCAGGTGTTCCAATTTGAAGGATTACTCCTTCATTCATTACTGCTATTCTATCGCTCATTGTTAGTGCTTCTTCTTGATCGTGTGTGACATATATAAATGTTATTCCAATCTTTCTTTGTATTTTTTTAAGCTCTCTTTGCATTTCTTGTCTCATCTTTAAATCAAGGGCCGAGAGTGGTTCATCTAGTAGTAAGAGTTTAGGTTCCATAATTATTGCTCTTGCGATTGCAACTCTTTGTTTTTGTCCGCCTGATAGTTCATTTATATTTCTATAGGCGTATTTTTGCATATCAATTAGTGAGAGTACATCTTTTACTTTTTCTTTTATTAAATTTTTATTTATCTTTTTCATCTTAAGTCCAAATGCGATATTTTCAAAAACATTCATGTGTGGAAAGAGTGCATAGTTTTGAAATACGGTGTTAATCTCTCTTTTGTTAGGCGTAATTTTTGAAATCTCTTTTGATAAGAAATAGATTTCTCCTTCAGTTTGATTTAAAAAACCTCCTATTATTCTTATTAATGTTGTTTTGCCACATCCTGATGGACCAAGGAGAGTAATAAATTCATTCTTTTTAATTTTTAAATTAATTGTGTCTAGAGTTTTATTATCACTATTAATGTAATAATGACTTAATTCTTTAGTCTCTAGGATGTTATTATTCAACTAATAGGGCCCTCCTTTTTACATATGCCTATTAAGTCATATGCAAATAGATTATACTTTATATTAATGCTTATGTAAATGGCTTTTATTTATTTTTATTATGATGTTTTACGTCAAGTATAATTTTCCCAAATTTTCCTTCTCTATATTCTTTTATTAGTATTTTTGATGCTTGTTCAAGATCTATTTCATTTTTTTTATTTATGAATCCTCTTGTTCTTGCAAATTTTTCTAAAATTTCAAGTGAGTCTATTGACGTTATATTGTATTTGTTTAGTAGTTTAGTTTTGTTATTTATGTGCATTTCTCTGAGTAGATATAGTGCAAGTTCTGTGTTGTCTATTGTTTCATTTTTTATCATATCTAGTATTGCAAGTTTTTTTGCAATCTCTTGGTCTTCTAAATTATGCCATAATATTCCTGGTGTGTCGAAGATATTAATTTTTTCATTTACTTTCACTATTTGTATATTTTTTGTGTATCCTGGTTTGTTTGCAACACTTGTGCTTTTTCTTCCTACCAATAAGTTAATTATTGATGATTTTCCGACATTTGGCACCCCAATTAATAAGGCTTTTATTTTTTCTCTGTAATTTCTAATTTTTTTTACGTTAACTGTTTTCTTTATGTTATCTATTATTTGTTTTCTCATTCCTTTTTTATATATGTTTGTTATTAATACATTATTTCCAAGTGTTTCAAAATATTCTTTCCATTTTAAAATTTCTTCTTCTTTTACAAGATCTGATTTGTTTAAAAGTATTATTTTATCTTTATTTGAGTTTTTAATTATTTTTTCAATTAATGGATTTTTACTGCTAAGTGGAGCTCTAGCATCAAGTATTTCTAATACAATATTTGTTCTTTTAAGATTTTCTTTGATTAAGTCCGAGGCTCTTTTCATGTGGCCAGGGAACCAGTTAATTTTGCTTGACATTTTTAAATTATAACTTAATTTAATAGTATATGAAATTTGTGTTTTATGTGTTTAAGTTATATAACTAATTGTATCTTTTTTGAAAATATTATATTTTATAGGCCTAATCTTTTTTGAATGATTAAGTCATAGGAGGTTTGATATTATTGGAGGAAAAATTAAAAGAGGTTTAATTGTTTCTTGCCAAGCACTTGAAGGGGAGCCATTACATAGTAGTTTTATTATGTCTAAGATGGCCTTAGCGGCAAAGATGGGCGGGGCGGTTGGAATTAGGGCCAATAGTATTGTAGATATTCATCAAATAAAATCAGAAGTTGATTTGCCCATAATAGGTATTATTAAGAGAGTTTATAATGATTCTCCTGTTTTTATTACCCCTACTATTAAAGAAGTAGATGAACTTTGTAGTGAAGGAGTTGATGTGATTGCTATTGATGCTACTCTTAGAGAACGTCCCGATGGTGTTTTGTTGTCTGAGTTTTTTAATAAAATTAAGGAGAAGTATCCCAATCAGCTTTTGATGGCAGATATTGCTTCTTTAGAAGAAGCTGTTAATGCAGATAAGCTTGGATTTGATTTTATTGGTACTACTTTACATGGATATACTAAGGGTACTGAAGGGTGTAATATCGCAGATAATGATTTTGCCTTTTTGAAAAATTTAATCAAATGTAATTTTAAATCGAAGTTGATAGTTGAGGGGAAAATTGATACTCCTCTTAAAGCTAAGAGAAGCTTTGAGTTAGGAGTTTCTTTAGTTGTTGTAGGTGGGGCTATTACTCGGCCTATGGAAATTACAAAAAGTTTTGTTGATAAAATGAATGAGGTTAAGTAGATTGGAGAGTGTTTATAATACTTTAATGTATTTCTTTTTTAAACATATAGGAGGGTTTTATGGGGAGATTTTTTGAGAGTGCCCAAAAATTTGGGCGTTCTTTTATGTTGCCTATTGCTATTCTTCCTGCAGCAGGATTATTTTTGGGTGTTGGAGGTGCTTTCTCTAATCCGGCAACTATCAGTGCATATTCGTTTTTGGATTTATTTTTCCTTCAGGCAGTGTTTAATATAATGAGTACTGCAGGTGCTGTTATTTTTGTTAATTTGCCTCCAATATTTGCAATTGGGGTTGCTGTTGGGCTTGCAAAATCAGACAAGGGAACAGCAGGACTTGCTGCTTTTATTGGATATCTTGTTTTAAATTCTACTGTTGGTATTTTAATTGATATGTTTGGGAAAGCTGAGGATCTTTCAAGTGGAGCTGTTGGGTCGATCCTTGGGATTAGAACTTTAGAGACAGGTGTTTTTGGTGGGATTATTGTTGGTATTTTGACTTATTATCTTCACAATAAGTTTAATAAAGTTGAATTTCCAAGAGTTCTTGGATTTTTTTCAGGGTCTAGGTTTATACCAATAGTAGTTTCTTTTTCAAGTATTCTTCTTGCTATGTTTATATTTATGTTTTGGCCTTTCATGCAGTCTGGAATTAGTAGAGTAGGTGTGTTAGTGGATGCAACAGGCTATGTTGGTACTCTTATATACGGTATTTTTTTACGAATGCTTGGTCCTTTTGGGCTTCATCATATATTTTATTTGCCCTTTTGGACAACTGGTCTTGGTGGTTCTGAAATTATTGATGGTAAGTTAATTGAAGGAACTCAGAATATCTTTTTTGCTGAACTTGCATCTCAAAGTACTGATAGATTTTTTGTTGGAACTAGCCGTTTTATGAGCGGAAGATTTATTACTATGATGTTTGGACTACCTGGAGCTGCTCTTGCGCTTTATCGTGTTGCAAAGTCTAGTCAAAGAACAAAGGTTTTTGGTCTTTTATTTTCATCAGCTTTAACCTCCTTTTTAACGGGAATTACGGAACCACTTGAATTTTCTTTTCTCTTTGTAGCACCAGTTCTTTATGTGGTTCATGCAGTGTTTGATGGTTTTGCATTTATGATTTCTCATATTTTGCAAATCACAATAGGACAAACTTTCTCTGGAGGCTTTATTGACTTTGTTCTTTTTGGTATTTTGCAGGGGAATTCAAGAACAAATTGGGTTTTAGTTCCAATGGTAGGCGTTTTTTGGTTTTTCCTATATTACTTTAGTTTCACTTTTTTAATATCTAAATTTGATTATAAAACTCCTGGTAGGGAAGATATTGAAGATTCTAATAGTACATCTCTTTCTGATGCAAGTGAAAAGGGAGGTAACATTGCTTCTCAAGTGGTTATGGGTCTTGGAGGACTTGATAATATTATCGAACTTGATTGTTGTGCTACAAGGCTTAGAGTTACTGTAAAGGATTCTTTGAAAGTTGCAAAAGAGACTTTGGAGGGTACTGGGGCTAAAGGGATTCTTGTGAAGAGTGGTGGTGTTCAAGTGATTTATGGTCCTGATGTCAGTGTACTTAAAAATGAAATAGAAGAAATTCTTGGTGATTGATAATAATTTAGATTCTTGAAGCAAGTGTATAATTATGAATATCACTTGCTTTTTATTTGTTTAATAAAGTCAACTGCGTGTTTTGTTAAATAAGATGTATTTTGAGCACTTCTGTAACTGTGGTTGCCAACGGGAACATGAGAATAGAGGCTTTCAACAAGAATCATTGGTATTACTTTTTTGTGTCCTCCATATTCACTTATAAATTTATTTATTTCCATGGAGTCTACTGTGGGGTCTTTTGGGGAATAAGCTATTGTTAACGGAGTTTTGAGATCATTAAATCGACTAGTATTGATTAATTTAACAAGTCCCATCATTGCAATTATTGAATCAACTTGTCGTATTGGTGAATGGAATGTTGTAACCTCTTCGTGTTCTGTTCTTTGATTTTTGCTTGTTGCAAGTTCATTATATCCGCCTGTTATAAGGTAAGCAATTTGTTGTCCCCAAGGGTAGTAAACTAAACTTGTTCTTTTATCTTTAGGATAGATATTAGGTGATATTAAAACAGCAGAATATATCTTATCTGGGTAGTTTTTTAATGCCCAAATAGCACAAGTTCCGCCATTTGAAGTTCCAATGAGTATTAATTTTTCTCCTATTAATTGGCCAATTTGAATGGCTTCGTCAATATCTCTTAACCAGTCTTGAGTTTTAACGCCTTTAAATGAGTCTTTATTGTTAATTCCGTGTCCTTTAAGTCTTGTGAAGAAGATATTTGCGTTTAATTCTTTAGCTATATTGTGTGGAATAGGGTAGATTTCATTTTTAGATGCTCCAAAGCCATGAATGTATACTACTGAGTATTCTGTTTTTGTGTAAGCTTTGTTCCATATGATTTCTTTTCTTGTGTTTTCTTGTAGATTGAATTTAGATTCCTCGATTAATAGGTTTTGATCAATTTCTTTGAGATTGTTGGGAACTTTGGTTTTTTCAAATTCATTTCTAAATTTCAGTCTTGGGCCTACTATTGTTAATAGAAGTAAAAATATAAAGATAAAAATGGCATTTTTTATATTCATATGTTGTTTTCCTTTAATTATTTTCATGTTCAACACTAGATTTTTCTTTTTTAGATTCTTGATGGCAATTATTGCATGATCCTGAGTAGATAATTTCGATAGATTTGGTTTTCCATTTTTCTCCAAGTTTGTCTTTCAGAATATCTTTAATGTCATCAAGTTGGATAGGATATACTTGATTGCATTTGTTGCATTTAAAGTGAGCTATTGTAGAAGTCAAACTTAGATAAAATCTTGTTTCTTTTTGATCAGTTGTTTTTATATCTTTAAGAATATTACGTTCTTTCAATATGTTTAATGTATTATATACTGTTGCTTTTGACAAACTAGGTATTTCTTTTATTAATTTATTGTAAATTTCTTTTGCTGTAAAATATTCTCTTGGATTTGAGGCAATGTGTAAAATTATTCTATTTCTTGAATGTGAGGCTTTCATGCCCAGCTCGGTTGTTAGTGATTTTAGCAAGATAGGGTCATTAGTAATTCCAACTTTTTCTAAAGTAGAATGTACCTCTATTGTATTGTTGTTCATATGTGATACCCTTTATTATTTAAGATTAAGTACTTTAATGTCCTTATAGAAATAATTTTATAACGGTTTGTTAATATTTTGCTACTGATAGCTATTTATTTTCATTTTTTTTTATATTTGGGTAAAAAAGTAGGGGCTTGATTTTTGAGTTTAGCTTTATTTTATTATCGAAATTATTATTAATTGGGAGTAATAGTAAGTTTAAACTCAAAGAGTAATTTTTCAAATCCTCAGCTTTTACTATATTGTAAGATCCTCCTATATTTAAAATAAACCATCTCTTAAAGCCTCTTTTTTCAATCTTATAATTGATAGTGTATATAATATGTTTTTCAATATTTAAGAAACTAATGAAGAAATTACTATTTTTATCGTTTCCTTTAGATATTAAGAATTCTGTACCATTAATGTATCCTTTTATGTCTTTTTTTGTTTCAATAATTTTTTCATAAGTATCAGAGTCATTGTATCTTGCTGTAATTTTTAAATTAGTCCCTTTCTCAACTTCGAAAATGGGTATCTCTAGAGCTGAATATTCAAGTAAGTAATTTGTGTTGCTTGTCTTTAAGTTTTTATTATTGCAAGTTATAATGGAAGGCCATGCTATTTTAATTGATATAAAGAAGCTTCCTAAACTTTCGTCTAGGAAGAAGTCAATTATTGATTTTTCTTTTGCATTGAAACTTAAGTATTGTCTAATTCCTATTATTTTCTCATTTGAGAATGAAAATGAACTTTCAATAGTTGGTTCCATAATTATATCTTTTTTTGATAAGATCTTAATGTAAGTTCTACAAGAATCTAAAAATTCAGCTTTTCTCTCTTTATATTTGATCTTATTTAATTTGCCTTCTGCAAATTTTACATAGTATTTTTCATGAAATAATGTGAAGTTGCCTTCCATGTTATATTCAAGGTTTTTACTTACAATAGGTTCTATATTTATTGATTGACATTCGACATTTTTATTGACTAAGAATTCTCTTAAAGAAGTTTCATTTATTTGATATTCTTTTAGTCTTTTATTTTGGAATTGTAGTATTAATTCTTGTTCTTTTAATGAATTGAACTCTGGGATTTCTAATAGCTCTGTGTTTATTTTTTTACCTTCTAGATTTTGTATTTTGATACTATAAAATTTTGTGTCTAGTTCTTTTAAAGCCAGTAAAAAATTTTTTAGTTCTTGATTGTTGTATGCGTCTTTAATTTCATGGAAGTAAATAAGCGTATCTGTATTTTGCTTTTGTATTTCATGTTCTTGGATCTCTGATAGAAATTGACAGTTATTTTTATAGAAAACTAAATATTTTTTATTATTTTTTGCAATTCTTACTCCTTCTATGTAATTAAAATTAAGCTTTCTATATAGTTCAAGTACTCTCTTTCTTAGTTTTTCCATATTGTATATGTAAAATATATGTGGATTATCTTTAAATAAATCTGTATATCCGCTTTTAAATGGATTCTTTAAAGCCCAGTATAAATCTACATGTATTTCGTCATGTAACATATATTCATGGGGACTACCACTATATGTGCTTGGAATATAGATATCTTCGTTATTTTTAAGCCTTTTAAAAAACCATTCATTTAGTTCTGGATTTAATTTTAGAATTTCGAAAAAGTATGTTGGGAATGTCCAATGTATCTTATAGCTTAAGTTTTTGTTTTCGATTAAATATTTACTATTTGATAAAATGGAATGTAGTTTGCCCTCGGCAAATGCAGTTATTGAGATAATAACGATATAAGTTTTTGAGTTTCTAGATTTCCTAAATATCATATAAAGATCTTTATATTAAGTATATATTACTTTAGTATAAATGGTATTGATTTTACAGTAAACTACTGCTATGAGGTTTCTTGATTTTTATGTTATTTTGACTTGATTAATGAATGAAAAAAAATTATATTTTTATAGTGATATGTATGAAGTTCATGCTAACTTTATAATGTTCTATTTTTAATTTAAATTTAATTTTTATGCTTGAAAGGAGTAAAATTTATGGCTAAGGACATATATTTTAATGAAGATGCTAGAAGAAGTTTGCTTAGCGGCATTGAAAAATTATCAAATGCTGTAAAGGTAACTCTTGGTCCTAAGGGGAGAAATGTTTTAATTGATAAGAAGTTTGGTTCTCCTACTGTTACAAAAGATGGAGTGAGTGTTGCTCGTGAAGTTGAACTTGAAAATGCGTTTGAGAATATGGGAGCACAATTGTTAAAAGAAGTTGCAATTAAGACAAATGATCTGGCTGGAGATGGAACTACTACGGCTACCGTACTTGCTTATGCAATTGCAAGAGAGGGACTTAAGAATGTTTCTTCTGGGATTAATCCAATTGGAATAAAGAAAGGAATAGATCGTGCTGTGGCTTTAGCTGCTGATCAAATTCGTAAATCTGCTAAGAAAATTACTACTAAGGAAGAAATTGCACAGGTAGCATCTATTTCTGCAAACAATGATGCTTCAATAGGTGAAAAAATTGCGGAGGCAATGGACAGAGTTGGAAAAGATGGAGTTATTACTGTTGAAGAATCAAAAACTTTTGATACCACAATATCTTATGTTGAGGGAATGCAATTTGATAGAGGATATTTATCTCCTTATTTTTCTACCAATAAAGAAAATATGAGTGTGAGCTTTGATGATGCTTATATTTTAATATGTGAAAAGAAGATTAGTGCAATTAAAGAACTTTTACCAGTGCTTGAGAAAGTTTTAAATACAAGCAAACCTTTATTGATTATTGCTGAAGATATTGAAGGGGATGCTCTTGCTGCACTTGTTTTAAATAGTGTTCGTGGGGCCTTGAAGGTCTGTGCAATTAAAGCTCCTGGATTTGGTGACAGACGCAAGGCAATGCTTGAAGATATTGCTATACTTACAGGAGGAGTGCTTGTTAGTGAGGAATTGGGACTTACTCTTGAGAATGTTGAACTTGAACAACTTGGCCAGGCTAAGTCAGTAAAAGTTGATAAAGACAATACTACAATTATTAATACTGGAAATAAAGAGCAAATAAAAGAGCGTGCAGAGCTTATTAAAAGGCAAATTGAAGAGACAAGTTCTGAATATGATAGAGAAAAGCTTCAAGAGCGTCTTGCAAAACTTGTTGGTGGAGTTGCTGTTATTAATGTTGGTGCTGTTACTGAGGTTGAACTTAAAGAGAAAAAACATAGGGTGGAAGATGCTTTATCTGCAACTCGTGCTGCTGTTGAAGAAGGTGTTGTTCCTGGAGGTGGATCAACTCTTGTTGAAGTAGCTATGTATCTTGATACAGTTGATATAAGTAAACTTAGTTATGAAGAGAAGCAAGGGTTTGAAATTGTTAAGAGAAGTCTTGAGGAACCAATGAGACAAATAATCTCTAATGCTGGATTTGAAAGTTCTATTTATATTCATCAGATTAAGACTGACAAAAAGGGACTTGGTTTTGATGCAGCTAATTTTAAATGGGTAAATATGATTGAGAGTGGTATAATTGATCCTGCGAAGGTTACAAGAAGTGCACTTCAGAATGCGGCTTCAATTGCAGGATTGCTCTTGACAACAGAATGTGCTATTACCGAAGTTAAAGAAGAAAAGAACAATGCTGGTGGTGGTTACCCTATGGATCCTGGAATGGGAATGATGTAACTTAATCTTACTTGCAGATTTTTTCTTTATTTGAGGTTTGTGTTGTGGTAAGGAGCTAGATTTGGGTGAAAATGAGTTTGTCTTTTGTATAGGTTATGATGGCTCTAGGGCGATAGTAGATAAAGAGCTTTTGAGTCAGCATAAAGATAAGAGTGTAGAAGAACTTTTTGAACTTGGATTTTATAGGAGTGCTTTTAGCAAGGCTCTTTATAAAAATGATAATACTCTTATTTCATATTTAATTGACAGTTATAATAAAATTAGCAAGTCTAGTTATACTACGAAAGAGGAGCTTGAGCTCCTCTTTGGGGTAGTTTACCCGGATAATATTGTTAGTATAAAAGTTACTTATGTTTAAAAGTTAGGAAATTTTATGTTTTTATTACAAGAGTTTAGTCATAGTAGTGGTTTTTTTAGGAGCTTATTGGTTTTTGTCCCAGTGCTTGCTATATTTTGGTTTTTAGTAATATCACCTCAGCGTAAAGAAGAGAAAAAAAAGAAGGATATGATCAAAAGCCTTAAAAAGGGTGATAGGGTCTTAACTATAGGTGGAATTTTTGGGGTTGTTAAGAAAGTTGGTGATTCTGAGGTTGTTCTTGAGCTTAGTTCGACTTCTGAGGTAAGATTTATAAAAAGTTCAATTGAAAAAGTTATTCTTAACGAAATTAAAGATAAAAATTAAGGCGTTAGGGTCAATTAACATTATAATATAATCTGATAACATTTAAATTTAATTTGAATTAACATAAGAAGGTGTTATTTATGAATAAAGTCTCTCGATTTATATTGATACTATTTGTGACATTATTTGCTTATATTTTGATACTTCCTACTTTAAAATGGTATTTTTTTACTAATGATGAAGATAAAAAAATTAGTTCGTATTCAAAAGAGGCTTTAAGAGATTATTCTAAGAATAAGGCCTTGAGTTCTCTTGTTAAACTTAAAGCTTTGTATCAAAAAGATCCCGATGCTCAGATTCCAGATGATTTGAAACATTTAATTCCAGTTGCAAAAAATAATTATAGAATTTATGGAAAGGAGTTACCTAAGTCTTTTAATATCAAAGCCTTAAGGGATGGGTTTTTAACAAATTCTGATATTGAAGAGCTTAGTCTTGAAATTTATAGGTATTATGAAGAGATAAAGAAGAATAAGAGCAGAATAATACAACTTGGACTTGATTTATCTGGGGGAATGAGTATTACTATTTCTCTTGATTACTTAGGGCTTGAACAAAAGTTAGGAAGAACTTTGAGTTCTTTAGAAAAGCAAGAAGCTCTTGAACGTACAATGCAAATACTTAAGGAGAGAGTAGATACGTTTGGGCTTACAGAACCTAATATTACAAGGGAAGCAGGTGGGAATAAGATTTTTTTAGATATTCCTGGGGAAAAGGATGAGAAGCATATTGATTCTCTTTTAAGTGGTAAAGGGAATTTAACCTTTTATGTGGTTGATGATGAAGCTACTTCTATGCTTAATTCTAAAATATTAAAAGCTGGCCCTTTGTACTCAATTTTTGATATTAAGAATAGCATGGGACTTGGAGATAATAAGAAAATTTTTCCATGGTATGTTAAGGATTCTTATGGTATTGATGATGAATCTACAGTTCGTTACTATGTTGTTGATTCTAGTGTTGAAAATTCTTTTGATGGTTCCTATATTAGAGATGCTGGCATTTTAAATGATCATAAAACAGGTAGAGATATGGTTACGTTTAATCTCGATACTGAGGGAAGTGAGAAGTTTTTTGAATTTACTCAAAAGAATATTGGTAAAGCATTAGCTGTGGTCATGGAAGGGAAAGTTAAATCTGTAGCTAATATTAATCATGCTATTGTTGGTGGAAATGTTTCAATTCAAGGAGATTCATTTGATAAAAAAGAAGCCACTGAGCTTGCACTTGTTTTTAAAACAGCAGCTTTTCCAGTTGATATAAAGATAGATGACTTGAGAGTTATTGGACCTACTATTGGGAAGAAAACAGTTGAGCTTGGAATAAAAGCATCGTTTCTTGCGCTTGTTTTAGTTTTTTTATTTATGTTTGCATATTACAAGATGAGTGGTTTTGTAGCAGGATTTTCATTGGTTATTTATAATCTATTTTTGATATTGTCAATTCTTTCAGCATTTAACTTTACTTTAACTCTTACAAGCATTGCAGGTCTTGTATTAACAATGGGGATGGCTGTTGATATTAATATAGTTATTTATGAACGTATTAAGGAAGAGATTAGAAATGGTCGGAGATTTGAGAGAGCCTTTGAAGATGGATTTAAAAAAGCTTTTTGGGCAATAATGGATTCAAATGTTACAACGTTTATTGCTGTTCTTTTTTTAACTCTTCTTGGAACCGGAATTATTCAAGGTTTCGCTTGTTCTTTGTCTATAGGGATTGTGGTGTCACTTTTTAGTAGCTTAGTTTTTTCAAGATTTATTTTGGAAGTGATTATGTCTTTCAGTAAGAACAAATATGTAAGTATCTCTTGGAGTTCAAATTATGCAAAAGGTGTTTAATTTTTTAAAATGTGGAAATAAAGTTACTGTAGTTAGTCTTTGTATTATTTTCTCAAGTTTTATTTATACTTTTATATGTCATGGTGGTTATAATTGGGGAATAGATTTTTCTTCAGGAGTTAATGTTAATTTTGTAATAGATAAAGTAGGTGTTAAAGATTATGATGTTAAAAAGGTACTCTCTCCATTTTATAAAACGTTTGATGTGAATGAAATTATTTCAAGTGATTCTTTTAAGAGCCAGTTTTCTATTGTGGTGAAGTCAGACATTACTGATTATGCTTTTAAAAAAGAGATTCATAATATTCTAGTCGATAGATTGAGTGCTGAATTCGGTGTTAATGTTGAAATTCTTGATTCTTATTTTATTGACTCAAATTTTTCATCTATTTTAAGAACAAGATCAATTTTATTGGTTTGTTTAACGTTTGCACTTATTTTGGTTTATGTGGCATTAAGGTTTAGGTTAAGTTATGCTGTTGCATCAATATTTGCAACGATGCATGACATACTTTTTGTGATTGCTTTTTTAGGGGTATTTAGAATAGAGATAAATAGTACAATCATTGTGTCTATATTGACGATTGTTGGGTATTCTTTAAATGATACGATAATTATTTTTGATAGAATTAGGGAAAATTCTAGAAATATGACTGATGTTTCATTTTTGAATGTTTTAAATGTAAGTATCAGTCAAACTTTATCAAGAACCATTTTGACATCTGTTACAACATTTGTAACTGTATTTTCTATTTATATTTTTACTGAGGGTGCTATTAAAGATTTTGCTTTGGTATTTATGGTAGGTGTTATTGTTGGTACTTATTCTTCAATTTTCATAGCTTCTCCTATTCTTTTAAGTTGTTATAAAAAAATTAGATAGATGTTTTGTTATAATATCATCATATGAAGTTTTTTGATTTTGGCTCATTAGGGTTTTATAGATTTTTTGATTTTCAAAAGCATCTAAATTTTAGTATTTTTAGGTATAGTTTAATAAATTATTATTCTTATAAAGAGCAGTCAATCCTTATTAATGATGCCAATTTGCTTAAAAATAAGATTGTCTTTTTAGATAAGACTTATAAGGGGATTGTTAAAATTGCCAATGCTTCTTCTTCAAAGTTAAATAATAGTTTAGATATTAATAAGAAGATATTCTATGATGCTTTGAGTACTGTTCAAAATTTGATAAAAAAGTATTATCCAGAGTCAGAATTGCTAAACTTGGGATATGATGTACTTTTAAGTGATGATGATACTTTTAATAAATTTTTAGATAAACTTAGATATTTGAATTTTAGGATAGATATTAAGAAAAAGATAGAGGAATTTGATAAGCGCAATAAGACATCATATTCTTGCATAAAGATTGCCACTTTTTTTATTAAAGAAGAGTTTTTAGAGCGACTGGCAAATTCAATTGATTTCTTTTCTAATGAAGCTAATAATAGTAGCTTAGATTTGATCAATAAGGAAATAGGTGAGTATTGTGAAAAAGTTGAGCAGGTTAAAGTAAGCGAGTATATTAAAGATACGCATAAAAAATTTGTTGTAGAATATGCAAAAGAAAGAATAGCAAAAATTATGAAAGAACATAGTCTTGATATATCTAAATTGCTTATTAAAGTTTCTTTACTAGATATTACTATTGAGTGTTTTGAAAATTATTATTTGAATTTGCTAGAGGTCCTTGGTATTCTTTTGTCAATGAGTAATATTATTGAGATTGGCTTAGATGAGTTACCTGATGCTATTTTTAATGAGTGGAATGAGCTTATTTACTTGCGTAGGAAAGAGTTTCAAAAACTTGTTTTAATATCAGATTATGTTTTTCAAAAAAGGATTATATCTACTATAAATTCTGGGGGATGGAAATTTACTTTCTTTAGTCTTTCGCCGCGTCAAGGTGATATTATTCAATTTTCAATAGATATTAATAAAAGCTTTAATAACATTGAGGATGGAATTAAAGAGTATGAACTTAAAATAGATAGATTTAATAAGCTTAAGCTTGATTGGGAGAGAAGCTTAAAAGATTTTGAACATTTATTTGCTTAAGATCCCTAATTATATATTTCTTTTAACCTTTCGTATATCTTTTTTACTTCATCATTAATAATTTTAGGTACCTCTATTATTAGTTTTACTCTAAGGTCTCCTTTAATGCTATTTCCAAGCGCAGGCATTCCAAGGCCTTTTAAACTGAGTATTTCTCCATTTTTTGTGTTTTGTGGAATTTTTATTTTTATTTTTTTGCCTTCTATTGTTTGAAGGATTTTTTCACTACCTAAAGCTATTTCCCATGGATATAAATTAATTGTTGTTTCTATATTTCGTTCCTTTAAAGTGAAATTTTTGTAACTTGATATTTCAAATTTGATAATCAAGTTACTTCTTTTCCCAGAAATCGGATGTATGTTTCCTTTTCCATTAAACTTTAGTTTAGTAGTCTCAGTTGTTCCCTTTGGGATATTAATTTCGATTTTTTCGTTGTTGATTAGTATAGTTTTTGTTCCTCCCATGTAAGCTTCATATAGTGAAATTTTAATAGTTATTTCTTTATCTTTAAGTATTCCTTTTGTAGATTCTCCGAAAATCTCAGAGAATAAATCGAAGCTTTCAAAATGGTTAAAGCCAGTATTCTTAAATTCTTTGCTGAATGGTTCTGTGTTAAAATTATTATTAAAATTTGCACTTCCAAAATTATCATAATTGGCTTTTTTTTGCGGGGATGAAAGTACTTCATAGGCTTCATTTATTTCTTTAAATTTTTCTTCAGCAAGTTTGTTTCCTTTATTTTTGTCAGGGTGATATTTTATGGCTAGTTTTTTGTAGGCTTTTTTGATTTCTTCTATAGTAGCGTTTTTATGTATTCCAAGTGTGTTGTAATAATCTTTAGACATTCAAACCTCTTATTTTTATTTTCCATTTTATATCTAAATTATTTAAATTCATTATAATTGATGCCTATTATTATATATATTATAATTAAACTTAAATTTTTTAAAGGTCATTTATAGAAGAGTGAATTTTTTATGTTTATCGGATTTAAGTATTTATATTGATCTTACCAGATGTTTGAACTATGTTTTTTTTGATAAAATATTGAAAGAGTTATCTTATTACCTAAAAGTTTTGGGTTTTTCAAAAATCAAGACTCTTTATATTAAATACTACAAATATGAAACTTTGGAGTTTGGTAATGGATTTGATTTGAAGTATTTTTTGATTTCTCTATCTGAGAATTTTGATTTTAGTAAATTGGATGAGTTTACATTTGAGTTACATCCTGGAGAAATTACACCTTCGCTTTTAACAATTTTAAATGATTTCTCTGTTAGTAGGATTAGTCTTGATATAAAGAGTTTTTCTTCAAAATTTTTAAGGATTATGGGTGCTTCTAGAATACCTATGGGTAAATTGGGTACTGCAATTGATAATATTCATAGGTTTAATTTTGATTTGAATATTGATTTAAATGTTAATATTCCTTATCAAGAAAAAATAGATCTTAAGAAAGATTTGGTAAGTGTAATTGCATGTGCTCCTGGACACGTTTGTCTTTCAGAAGTTCTAATTGATGAGGGGCATTATATTTTTAATAATGTTTCTTTTAACTATGATGAGGCTAAAGCTGAGGATTTTTGGTTTTATGCTGTTGATTTTTTGCAGTCTAATGGCTATATGAATTATGAAATTTCAAATTTTGCTTTAAAGGGGCATGAGAGTAAACATAATTTGCGATATTGGGCACTTAAACCATATTTAGGTCTTGGGCTAAATTCTGTTAGTTTACTTATTGCAGCTAAGGGGGATGGTCTTGAGCCTGTAATAAGGAGAGATGATGATTTTTTAGGTAATGAAGAAGCATCTGCAGTTTTTGAGAGTTTAAGTGATTTAGATTTTTTTATTTGTCATTTTATTACAAACCTTGGTACTAAAACAGGTCTTGATGTCTCTGTTTTGAAGCGTAGATTTATATATGATCAGAAAGATTTTGGTAAGTTTATTGATTATCTTTTGAGTTTAAGTAAAGCAATTGTTTTTAGTAATGATATTCTCTATTTAGATGGGCATGAACGGTTTAAATTAAATTTTTATCTTCGGTTGATTAGAGAATATTTAGTTAATACTTCTTTTAAAGTGAATTTTAAGCTTCTTTAATCTGTCCATTTCGGTAGTATATAATTTTGGTATTTTGATGGTTAAAAATACCAATTTCAATTATTCCTGGAATTAATTTAAAGTATTTCTCAGTTCCTTTGGGATTTTCAATCTTCATTTTTACATCTAAGATATAGTTATTATTATCAGTTATTATTGGTCCTGCTTTCGATTTACAAGTCCTTAAAACAGGGTTAAAGTTCATTTTTTCTAGATTGGCTGTGGTAAATGCAAGAGCGTTTGGGACAATTTCAATTGGTACAGGTACTTTTTCTCCTAAAGTTTGTACAATTTTTGTTTCGTCTGCAATGATTAGTAATTGATGAGAGTTATATGCTACTACCTTTTCCATTAAATGAGCTGCACCACCACCTTTGATTAGGGATTTATTTTCTAATAAAATTTCGTCAGCTCCATCAATTGTGATGTCTATATTTTTGCTAAATTTTGTAAATTTGGATTCATATTTAATATTTTCTCTTTCAAGTAAGTATTTTGTATTACTACTTGTTGGATAGAGTTTTAGTCCTTTTAATTTTCCTGATTTTATTTTTTCGCTTAAATATTTGATTGCATAAAAAATGGTTGTGCCTGTTCCAATTCCAAGGTGCATGTTGCTTTTTACGTAATGATCAATTGCATGTTGTGAAACTAACTTTTTTTGTTCTTCCATTATTTATCCTTAATAATATTAATGGACTTTCAGTGTTGATTATTATATCATTTTAACGGTATAATTAATAGTATTGAGTTTTTAGAAAATAGTTTAATAAATTATTAAATAATTTATTAAATTTATATATTTATGGCTGTTGAGAGATTTTTGAGTATTAACATTGGTTAGATTTTGTGTTAATTTATAATTGATCAAGTGTTATTAAAGTAATAAAAACATTTAGTAGGAGATTTTATGTATAAATTAGTTTTAGTACGGCATGGTGAGAGTGAGTGGAATAAAGAAAATTTTTTTACCGGGTGGACTGATGTTAAACTTTCTGAAAAAGGTATTTCTGAAGCTTTAGAAGGCGGTAGAGTGCTTAAACAAGAAGGTTATTCTTTTGATATTGCCTTTAGTTCAGTTTTAGTAAGAGCTAATGATACTTTGAACATTATTTTGCGTAAATTGGGTCAATCTTATATTGATGTAGAAAAATCTTGGAGACTCAATGAGAGGCATTATGGAGCTTTGCAAGGGTTAAATAAAGCTGAGATGGCTGAAAAATATGGAGAAGAGCAAGTTTTACTGTGGAGACGTAGTTATGATGTCCCTCCTATGCCTTTAGATGAATCTGATGAGCGTCATCCGATTCATGATTTAAGATATAAGGGAATTCCTAAAAGTGTGCTTCCTTCAACAGAATGTTTAAAGGATACTGTTGCAAGAGTTATACCATATTGGACAGATAAAATTGCTAAGGCTATTCTTGAGGGTAAAAAAGTTATTGTTGTTGCTCATGGTAATTCTTTAAGAGCTCTTGTTAAATATCTTGATAACATGAGTGATGATGATATTTTAAAACTCAATATTCCAACTGGCATTCCTTTAGTTTATGAGCTTGATAAAGATTTAAAACCTATTAAACATTACTATTTAGGCGATGAGGATAAGATTAAAGCAGCTATGGAATCTGTTGCTAATCAAGGAAAGAAAAATAAATAATAAATGGTTTTGAGAGTATTAAAGAAAAGGGATATTATTTGACCTAGTGATCTCTTTTCTTTGTATTTTAATATCTTGATACTAAAGCTAAATTTAAATATAGTATTTTACAATTTTTTCGAATTTTTTGATGCCAATTGTTTTAATAAACCCTGCTAATTTTGGTCCCTTATCTTTGTTAATTAATATATTGTAAAGTTGTTTAAAGAACACTGGGGGTTCAATATTATTGTTTCTTGCAATATTATAAATTTCATCTTGAATTTCTTTTTCAGTAATATTGTTAAAATCTTTTTTTAAGAAATCTAATAATTGTGTTACTCCTTGTTTGTAGGTACCTTTTAAAGGTTCAATGTTATCAAATGTAGACCTTAATGAAAATTTGAAATCTTCAGGTGCAAACTTTTTGATCCAGTTGATGGCACAGTTAATTTTACTTATGAGTTTTGCTTTTTGACTTTCTTTTACGTCGTTTAAAAAATTAAGGATTTTGTCTTTGTCACCCTCAAAAATTTGACAAATTACGCTTAAGTGTCTAAAGCCGATTTGATAGGGGATTTCTTTATCCGGTGCTTCTGGTTGGGACAGTTCATAAATCCTTTTGAAAGCTTCTTTTTTGTTTTCTTTAATTGTCTCAATTCCATAATATACTCTTTCAAATTTGTCGTAATCTTCATAGATTTTTATTACGTCAAGGTCGAATGATATTGAAAATTCTGTGTTGGGCTTTGTCGATGCAAATAAGAATCTTGTAACTTCAGGAGTGTATATTTCAAGAACATCTTTTAGTGATATGACATCTCCAGATGATGATGATATTTTTCCACCACGTCCCTTTATTGATATAAAATCATATTGAAATGTCACAGGGGGAGTTCCTCCAAAAATTTTTACGATTTCTTTTGAAGTATCAAAACTTCCTCCACTACTGTGATGATCTTTTCCAGCAGGCTCAAAGTCAACGTTTTCGTATTTCCATCTCATTGGCCAATCAATTCTCCATGGAAGTTTTACAGCCCATGTTTTTCTTAAGTCGAGTGATTCCTTATTACCACATTCGCAGCAGTATTCAATGGAATAACAATGATTATAATTTTTTACTTTTGTGGTGTCTCTGTTACATTTGGTGCAAAAAATGCTGATAGGATACCAGTTATCTGCAAGTTTTGTTGTTCTATGTGCATTAAGGACTTGTGCTATTTCATCTTTATGATCTAGTGCAAACTTAATTTGACTTGAATAATCGCTAGACATGTATTTTAGACTTTGGTCTATAAATTCTGGTTTAATACCTACAATAGGTAAGTATTTTTCAAATTCTATTTCATTTGCTCTTGCATAGCTTGATAGGTTAGCTTTGGTATCAGGAACCCTTGTGATTGCTTGTCTTAAATAGGTTGTAAGTAATTCTTGATCAGGCATATTATCAGGGACTTTTCTAAATACATCGTAATTATCCCATGAGTATATAAACCGTACATTTTTGCCTGCATCTTTTAATGCTCTTGCTACAAGTTCGACGGAAATTACTTCCCTAAAATTTCCAATATGTACAGTTCCTGATGGAGTAATGCCTGATGCAACTGTATATTTTGCCTTTTCGCCTTTTTCTTCTATGATTTTTTTTGCATACAAATCTGCCCAGTGTGCTGTTTTCATAATGTTATCCTTGCTTAAAACTTAATTTTATCATTCTATGTTTTTTGTTTCAAGATTTTAAATAGATGGTCCATGGTGTGATTTTATTAATTGACTAAATTTTTAATTAATTTAGTGTTTTTATTCCAATTTTTCCTTAATTTTACTTGTAAAAATAAATCACATTTCTTTTCAAATATTTTTGATATTATCCGTCTTGCTTCTTCTCCAATTGATTTTATTCCTTTGCCTTCTTTTCCAACTATTATTCCTTTTTGGCTCTCTCCGGCTACAATAATATTTGCTTTAATAAGAAGTTTGTTTTTTCTATCTTCTAAAAGTTCAATTTCTGTATATAGAGAATATGGTAGTTCTTCTTTGAGCTTTTTAATCACAACACCTCTAATTATTTCACTAGTTCTTAAGTTCATTGTTTGATCTGTATAATATTCTTCTGGGTAATAAAGGGGCCCTTCTTGAAGATTTTCATAAATTTTATCTTTAAGTATTTCGATATTGGTTTTTTTCTTGGCAGAAATTTTTATGATACTATCTTTTTTTATTCCTTTTTTTTCTAAAAATAGCATTATTTCTTTTTCTTTTGTTTTTAGAATATCAATTTTGTTGATGACTACTATTAAATTAGTTTTGGTTTTACTGATAATTGTTAATATTTCATTTTCTTCAGTGCTAGGTTCGTCTTGAATATCAATTACATAAAGAATTAATTCTGTTTCTGTAATTGCAGAGTATATATTATTCATCAGGGCTATATTGAATTTTTTTTTACTTAAATGAAACCCAGGTGTATCTATGAAAATGATTTGACCCCTTTTATCTGTAAATATTCCTTTTATTTTGTTTCTAGTTGTTTGTGGTGTGGATGAAACAATAGATATTTGGTGTTCACATATTGAATTTAAAAGCGTGGATTTTCCTGTTGAAGGTCTACCTATTATTGATACAAATCCTGATTTCATGTTAGACTTCCGTAAATATGATAACATATTTTATATCATAATTAATGTATGCCATCTTTAAATGTAATTAAGGATTATTAGTTTGAAAGAAGTCAATTTTGAGGTTTTTTGTGAACAATGTGAGGAAAAGGTTGGACTTAATAAATCTGTGTGTTGGAATTGTCATTCTAAATTAGGAGATCTTGAGTGTCCAAATTGTGGGTATTCAGATGTTGTTTCTGCATTTGAGAGGGGTTGTCCAAGATGTGGTTATAGTCCTTTTGAAGAACAGTTTAAAGGGCGTCCTTTTAAAATAAGGCAGAGAGTAAGATTTAAGGACTCCGGGAATAATAATAAATTTTTTAAATCAAGGTTTGATTTTGGATTAAATATTAATGTTATGCTTTATTTATTTTCGAGTTTTTTAATAGTTGTGCTTTTTGTTTACATTCTGTTTTTCTAGGGATTAATTTATATGGTAATTACAGTTTCTTATTTGTTTTCTATTTTCTTATCGTTTAAGATGGGAGAGGGTGTTAAATCTGTTGAGAATAATATTCATCAAAACTCTATTTTTTATTATAATGTTGAAGAAGTTGAATTTTCTTATGTTAAAACACAGACTTTAAGATTTGAAGGCAAGCGTTCTGTAAGGTATGCTTATTTTAATTTTGATAAAGATAAGCTTTATTCATATACTTTTGTTTTTGATAGAAAATCAATTTCTCAGTATTCTGTTTTTCTTAGTATTAAGGAAAAATTTGGTAATGCTACAGTTGTAACTCCTTTTAATTATATTTGGGATATTGGTAGCTCTATTATTGTTTTAAATAATAATATCTTAAGGATGACATTGAAGTCTTATGTTAATAAGGAGAGTTGATCTTGGTGTTTCTTTTTGCATTACTTTTTTATATATCTTGTGCTGCTCATGTATATGATAAGGAAATTGTGATCAACGATACTAAGTTTTTTGTTAAGCTGGCACTTGATGAGTTTACTAGGGCTAAAGGATATATGGAGACTGAGAGCATAAATGAAAATAATGGCATGCTTTTTATTTTTAAGGGAGAGAGAAATTTGTCTTTTTGGATGAAAGATACTCCTGTACCACTTGAAATTGCTTATATTAATGCTGAAGGTGTTATTAAGGAAATTTATAGCTTGGTTCCTTTTTCAGAAAAAGTTGTAAGTTCCAAGTATAAGGTTAAGTATGCTCTTGAGGTGCCGAAAGGTTCTTTTTCTAAATTTAAAATTAAGGTGGGTGATAGGGTAAATTTCAATTTTGATGTTGATTCTTTGAATGTGAAATAATGCAGAGAAATTTACTCAGCTTTTATTTTTTGAAGCTCTTCTTCTGAGTGGTCTTTTATTTCGCCTTCATTTTGTAAGGTATTGTGTAAGGTATTATTAATCTCATTGGGTGCATTTTTAATATTAGCTTTTGTGTCATTATCCTTTATGACCTTTTTGAATATAGATACTGTTGCTGCAATTTCTTCAAGAGCGTCAAGCAAAAATGTTTCTTTTGAATTTTCTTCGGCTTTAATAATATATACTAAAGAATTGTTACCCCTTTCAGGATCATGAATAATTTCCCATGATCCTAAAACTCTGTTATTGTAGCTATCATTCATTAATGATTCTGATATTTCTTGTATTTTGCTTGAATTGACATCGAATATTTCTACAATGCCAAAAATTTCTCTTATTTTTGAATTTTGATATGAATTTAGTTTTGATCTGACTATTATTTCTGTTTTTGTATCATTGATGATTTTTGATACAATGAAGTCATTTTCTTTGTCTATTCTATATTCAATTTTGTTCTTATCGAGTATTTTTTTTATTCTCTTGTCGTAAGTTATATTTTTATCTTTGCAACTTATCAACATTGTTATTAGTGTTAAAATGACAATAACTATGCTATATTTTAATTTATTGATGTTTAGAATACTTGTTTTGAACATTTTAGTGCTTATCATGTAATCATTGATTATAGTTTAATTATGAGGATTTTTGAAGTAGGTTTATGTATTTTAAGAGTAATGACTATTCTTATACAGTTATTCAGTCTAAAAATAATTACGTGCAAAGATCAACTTTTGGGATTTCTTTTGTAATCTTAAATAGAGGTACAAAAATTTTTAGGGAAGATTTATTTAGATTCCTCTCTAATTTTGATTTTATAAGAGAAATTATTTCTATTGAAAAGCAAAGTAATAGAAATTCCCTTCAATTTATGTCAGAGAGTTATGATAAGTTGAAATTTATTTTACTTTCTGATGATTTAAATTCAGGTGAGAAAGTTAACTTAGCTATGAAAGAATCCATTTGTAGTTTTGTTTTTGTATTACAAAGTGATATGTACTTGTTAAATCCTTTTTGGATTCCTAATATATTTGATGAAATAGTTAAAAACAATGTACTTCTTGTTGGCGGAGAATTTTTTGACAAAGAGGAGGAAGTTGTTCCATCAGTTTTTCTTCCCACCATTGATAATCAGCAGAAATTAAAGGTAATTTTAATAAATTCTGAGAAGGATTATGAGAAGACTTTAGTTACTATGGACTATTGTGGTCTTTATTCTAAAGAGAAGTTTGTTCAGCTAGGGGGTTTTGATAGGAGGATAAAAAACGAATATTTTCAAAGATTGGATTTTGGACTTAGGGCTATTTATTTTGGAGAAAGTATTCATATCTATAGGAAACTTCGGATACAGTATACTGCTTTAAATGTTCCAGAAGATTTGACAAAAAATAGAAGCTTTTTGATATTTTTACTTAAAAATTATGTTCCTATTTTTGTCGGGAATGGGGTAAAGTTTTCGTTTTTTAGGTTTATGAAACTGTGCTTAAAATATGGAATTAACCCTTTCAAGTTTGGTCGAGAATTTAAGGAGATCAAACGTGAAACTATTAAGAATAGCTTGAGGTTTAAAGGTGATTTGAAGAGTGCAATTGAACTTTGGGAAAATAATATTATTGATTAATTTGATCTTTGTCTCTTTGTTTTTAGATGCTCAGGAAATTGGTTATGTTAATATTATAGATTCATTTGATAGTAAGTTCTTTAAATTCAATTTTAACATTGATAATGATATTCTTACAATTGAACATGAGAAGGGACATCTTAAGCTTAAGGTAGGCTTTGAATATGGTCTCTCATCTATTGGTTATTATATTTATGTAGATCCTATTATTTTAAAGGATGGGGAGATCTTGATAACCAAGAGAGCTTTGATTCAGATTGAAAATCATTTTAGATCTTTGCAAAGCTACAGTAAGCCACGGATAACTTCGATAGTAATTGATCCTGGTCATGGCGGACATGATAGAGGAGCTGTTGTAACTCATAGCATAAACAATCATGATGTTACTCTCTTTGAGAAAGATTTTGCTTTAACTTATTCGATTCATCTATATAAAATCTTAAGTAATTATTTTTTAGACAGGAATATTTTGTTAACACGTGTAGATGATGTTTTTGTGCCGTTACAAGATAGGTCTGAACTTGCGAATGCAATTAAACCAGATTTTCCAAATAATGTTATATTTTTGTCAATGCATGTTAATAATGCGCCAAATCCTGAAGCTAGGGGAGTTGAGTTTTGGTATCTTCCTCAGGGTTCGAAAAGGGAAGTTGTAAGAAATTTGAAAGGATATGATATTAGAGGTAATAGATACTTAAGGGAACTTAATGATATACTGGATATTAAATATAAATATGAATCAAAGAAATTAGCTGAGATTTTATATGAGACTTTTATTGATGTTTTGTGTGAAACTAAAGTTCGATCAATTAGGGAAGAGCAATGGTTTGTGATAAAAAATAGTAGTATGCCTGCTGTGTTAATTGAAATTGGATTTTTATCTAACATTGCTGATGCTATGTTAATTTTGGACTACAATTATATGAGTAAAGTGAATGTGTTAATACTTAAGTCTTTAATTAAATTTATTGAATTTTATGAAAAATAATATTTTGAATATACTTTTTAAAAATAATCCTTTATATCGTGGTTTTCTTGTTTGTAATGGGACAAAATATTTACTTGAGAAATTAGTTGTGCTTTTATTGTTAAGTTTTCTGTTATCTTCATGTATAATCTTGTTTAATTATGAGAATATCTTTTTTAGGAAAGTATTTTATTTTTATTCTGATAATGAAGTAATTTCTGATTTGAGGTATTTAAAGGAAAAAAAAACTCTTAAAGAGAATTTGGATTTTCTAGTTAAGGATTTTCTATTAGGTAATAGCAAGGGTTTTTCTTTGCAACTTAGCACAAAGAATGTGAAACTTTTGTATTCTTTTATAAGTAATGATATATATTTTATAAATCTTTCAAAAGAGTTTTATGATTCTTTTGAAGATGGTGTTTACAATGATTATGATAGACTTAGAGTAAATTTGTTTGTCAAATCTTTAAAAGAAACAATTGATTTTAACTATCCTGGAAATGTTAAAAAAATTGTTATTTTTATTGAAGGGTATATTCTGAATGTTTAAGGTTTTTTAGTCAGCCTTGAGTATACTGTAAGAATTAAAAAATGAAAATATTAAGTTATTTTGTAGAAGGAGTTGATTTTTATGGCTAAAGTAAAAAACATTATTTTTGTTTTATTTTTTCTTATTTTCTTAAGTCCTCTTTTTGGACAAGAAACATCTGGAATATCATCAAGTGATAATGTTTCGAATATTGAGCCTGGCGAGTTAGTTCTTGATTTTGCAGAGCTTGCAAGAGATCCAAGTTCAACGAAACTTGATCTTACAGATTATATTGATCTTGTATATTCTGGTGCTTCAGACATTGTTAAGCCAGAAGATATGGTATTAGATCTTGGAATCAATAATTGGACAGTTCTTTTAACCCCTTCAGCTAGAATGCAGGCTTATGTAAAAAATTCTGTCGTTGCTCCAGCTGTTGTTAAGGGTGAATCCAAAAGATATGCCGGAGATACGATCTTAGGGGTGAGAGTATTGTTTCCAAGTCATTCTCGATCTTCTGCAATGATTTTGCCTCCATTTAAGATCCCTTTTTATGCTGGGGAAGATGGTAAGCAGTTTTTAGGTAAAGGTCTTATTGACAATGTTAAGACTATGAAAGAGGTTAAGGTTACTGTTTATAGTTTGGGTCATGATGTCGATCTTGAAGTTTTGTTTGAAGATATGAGTGGTATGGAATATGCTTATCCTTTAGGTACGTTAAGGTTTAAAGGTTGGGCAGATTTGGTGTGGTCAAATCCTAATTATCTTCCGGGTGTAAGTGTTAGAATGACTAGAGACAATATTCCCAATTATCCTTTGCCTTCAAGTAAGATGAGGTTTAAGGCATTTAGAGTTTTAAAGTCTCACAGTTCAGGAGATCAGAATTTTATTTTTTATGTTAAGGATGTGAGAGTTATTTATGATAAGCTAACTGTTTCTTTAGATTCTGATATTGATAATGAGTCTATATTTAAGATTTATAAAACACGTGGAACAGAATCACTTCGAAAATTAAAGGCACAAGAAGCGCTTAAGAGAGTTTTAAAGATTAAAGAAGATGTGTCAATGCCAGATGAATCTTTCCGGGATTTATTAGAGAAAGGCAGTAATGATGGATCTGGCGCTCGCACTCAAGAAAAATAAATTTAATTTGTTAATAGAGCTAAATCTTTCATGATTTGCTCTATTAAGCTTACAATGGGGAAATAAGTTAATGTTAGATTCAGAAAACGCAGAGCTTTTAGAGATTTTTTTTGAGGAAGCTCAAAATCTTGTGGATACTCTTGAAGAGAATATTATGTCGTTAGAAGATGATCCCCATAATTCAGAAACTATTGATGAGATATTTAGGGCAGCTCATACTCTGAAGGGTAGTTCAGCTTCTGTTGATATGATGGAACTTTCAGGGTTTACTCATGTTATTGAAGATGTATTTGATGCTGTTAGAGATAATAAGTTAAAGATATGTAATGGCCTTGTTGATTTACTTTTGAATTCGCTTGATGTAATAAAAGATATGCTTAATGCACGTCTTAATGGAGATGTTTATTTACAGGATGTAAGCGAGCTTGAAAATAAATTAAGAGGATTTTTAGGGAATAAATATCAGACAACTTTTGTAGAATCTGTAGATAGTACAAATGATAATGAATTTTTGCTTTCTTCCCTTGAGCTTAGTGATATGCGTGAAGTTGTAGGACTTGGACAGAAAGTTTTAAGAGTTGTTATTCACTTTGATAAAGATAATCCTATGTCAACAATTGCTGGTATACAAATGTTTCAAGCTTTAAAAGACTTAGGGCCAATTCTTTGTACTGTGCCTAATTATGAGCAACTTATTGCAGGGGAATTTTTAAAAAGGGTTGATTATTATTTAATGTGTTTAAATAATCGTAATGTTGAGGACAAAATAAACTTGTCTGATGTTGCTTTGAGTTATACAATTGATGAATTTGATATTGCTAGCGAGTTGACAAAGGCAGTTTCAAGGGAGAGGGATACTGTTGTTCATAATACTGCATCCCAGGAATTGCAACTTTCTAATGATGAGCTTATAAGTTTAAGAGAAATTGTGGGTGATGCTAAGTTATTTGAAGTGAAGTTAAATTTCAATAAAGATAATCCTATGTCAACAATTTCTGGACTTCAGATGTTGCAGGCGTTAAAAAGCTTGGGAGAAGTTTATAAATCTATTCCTGATAGTGAGGATTTATTGTCAGATAAGTTTTTTGATTGTATTGTATATTATTTGATATCCAATACTTCAGTTGATAGTATTTCTAGAAAGGTGGATTTATCAGATGTTGTTGTTAGTTTTGATATTAAAGAAATTGATTTAAAAAATGTTAAGGATGTGGATTTAAGTATTGAAGTTAATAGTAATGTTTCTGTTAAGGAATCTAAGAAAACACCTGTAAATGTTAATTTAATTAGGATTGATAGTAAAAGGATAGATTCTATATTAAACCTTGTAAGTGAGGCTGTTATAAGTAAGTCAGCTTATAATCAGATAAATTCTGATATGACATCTTTTCTTTATGGTTTTAATTATTTTTATGATTATCAAGAAAGTTTTTACAATAGTTTCTTGATAGATTTAAAGATGATTTTTAAGGATATAGGTTTAGAATTGGAAAGTTCTGTTGAAAATCGAATAGCAAGTTTGGTGGGACATAATATTGATAAAGCTTTACATGATATGGTGGGATTAAGAGATTTGTTGGTTAAAATCCTTCAAGATTCTAAATTTGCCTCTAATAGACTTTCTAGGATAATTACTGATTTGCATGAGAGTGTTTTGAAAACGAGAATGTTGCCAGTTTCTGGTATTTTTTCAAGATTTGCAAGAGTAGTAAGAGATCTTTCAAAGAAGTTAGGCAAAGTTGTAGAACTTAGTACTGAAGGTGAGGATACAGAGGTTGATAAATCTATCATAGATGATCTTGTAGATCCTTTGATGCATTGTGTTAGGAATTCTATGGATCATGGACTTGAAACTGTTGATGAAAGACTTAGCAAGGGCAAGAATAAAACTGGTCATATAATTTTGCGTGCCAAGCATGAGGGTAATGTGATATCAATTGAGATTGAAGATGATGGAAGAGGGATAGATTCCAATGTTATTAGACAAAGGTCAATTGAGAAAGGTTTAATAAAGAAAGATTCAGTTCTCTCTGAGAGTGAAATTCTCAACTTAATTTTCGAACCTGGATTCTCAACAGCTAGTCAGGTTACAGATGTTTCTGGTAGAGGTGTGGGACTTGATGTCGTTAAAAACAGTGTTAAGAAATTAAATGGAACTATTGTTATAGATTCAAAAGTTAATGTTGGTACTACTTTTAAAATAAAGCTTCCTTTAACATTAGTGATTGTGCAGGGTCTTCTTGTAAAATCTGGCAGTGAGATTTATGTTTTTCCTTTAAATAGTGTTCTTGAAACACATAGGATTAGTGAAGACAATATAAAGCTTATTGAAAATAACCATGAGGTTTATGATTTAAGGGAAGAAGTTTTATCTGTTCTTAGACTTGATGAGCTTTTTAATATCAAAGGTGATCAAAATTTATATGATAAGTTTTTAATAGTTATTAGCGTCAATGATAAAAAGGCAGGGATAGTTGTAGATGCTATTCTTGGAGAAGAAGATTTTGTTGTAAAGCCTATTAAAGATAAGTATGCCTCAAGTCCAGGGATAGTTGGAGCTACTACACTTGGTAATGGTAAGGTTGTCTTGATTATTGATGTGTTTAGACTTTTTTACCTAAAGGATATGAAAGGATAGTCTTATGATGGAAATAAAAGAGATATGTTTAGGTGAGCGTAATTTAAGTAGCCGGGATAAAAGATTAAGTTCTATTAATTTGGATTTTAAAGTAGTATCTTTCAATATTGGTAATGATAATTATCTAGTAGATATTATGCAAGTTAAGGAGATTAGGAAATCTAGTAATTTTACATCTATTCCAAATGCTAAGAAATATGTGGTTGGTCTTGATAATTTAAGAGGGGAGATAATCTCTATTATTGATTTGAGAATAATGTTCAATTTGGAAGTTGTTGAGAAAGACCTTGAAGATATTATGGTCCTTAAAAATGACGATTTATTAATAGGGGTCATTGTTGATAAAGTTAATAATGTCTTTTCAATTGATTCTTCTCTAATTCAAGATCCTCATCCTATTTTATCTCAGGAGGCACTTATACATTATATAAAGGGAGTAGTGAAATATGGTGAAAAATTGTATATTCTTCTTAATGTTGATAAGATTTTTAATTATGATGATAGAGAAAAAGAGTTTTTATTGGAGGATGGTAACAATAATGCGGATGAGATAAATGCTTTTGGGAATGAAGGCAAGTCGTTATCTTATAGCAATGATTCTTTAGGCTTATCAGAAGTATCTGCTAGTGAGTTTGCAAGGTTGTCTAAAGATGGTTTGGATGATTTGAAGGTTGTTAAAGAAAATCTTTTTAAATATTCTTTCAATGCATCTTTAGTAAGTGACGAGTTTTTAAGAGAAGTTAGTGTGAAATTAGATATTGCAAATATTAATGATTTGGCTTATGATAACTTTTTAAATGAATTTTATTCAAAATCATCAGGATGTTTATGGGATGATGAGTATTTAGAAAAGTTTCAAGATGAAATTGTTAAAAGATATGTTAATAATATGAGTGATATTGGTACTGTTTTGAATATTTTCGAGATTGGTTGTGGTAATGGGAAAGAGACGATATCTTTTGTAAATGCTTTGTATGAGTCTTACAAAAATCCTTTTAAGGTGATAGCCATTGATAATGATTTAGTTAAAGTTATTGGAACTTCTAGTTTAGTTTTCTCAGAGTCTGAGATTAATTTGAGCGATATTTATAGGAGAAATTCCTTTGAACAAAGCCCAGGAGTTTATAAATTCAAGCCAGAGATCATGAACAGTATTTTATATGAATATTCAGATGCTATTTTATCAGAATTTCCAGATAACTTGGGAATTATCTTTTTAAGAGATGTTTTATGTTTCTTAAATGATGATGGACAATTCTTGATTTTGGATGCGATTGCGGAAAGATCTGTTAGAGGTGCGATTTTGATTTTAGGAGATCATGAAGAACTTAAGAACAATGATATCTTTGTAAAAGATAGATCTATAAAGTATTTTAACCTATATAAAAAGATCGAAAGGAGAAATTAATGAGGATAGATTATATAGAGCCATTTTTAGATGCTGCTTCTTCAGTTTTAAGGGATATGTTGCTTGTTGAAGATATTCAGATGGGTAGTCCTGGTCTTAAGTCGATTAATCAAAAGATCAGAGGTGTGTCTGTAATTGTGGGACTTGCGGGTTCTGTTGAGGGTAGCATTATTATTGATATGGATATTGATACTGCGCTTTTTGTTGCCTCTAAGTTGAATTTTGAGGAGTATGTTGACTTTGATGATGAAGAAACTAAAGAAATGGTAGCTGCAACTCTTACAGAAGTTGGTAATATTATTGCTGGTAATTTTGTTACTACTTTACATGCAAAGGGTTTTGTATTTGATATAACCCCACCAGCTTTTATTTATGGAGAAAATATGAAAATAAGTAATAAGGGTTCTGAAGCATTGATAGTGCCATTTACTTTGCCAGATGGTAAAATTATTGAAGTTAATATTGCAATAAGAGAGAGGGTTTGATATGATTATAAAGCTGAAAATACTTGTTACAAGAAAAGAGGGTTTAATATGATCCAGAAAACTACGATTGCTATGGATTCTTCAAATAAACCAAAGGGGATTAATTATGAAACGGGTGTTCCTTTTAATGTTTTGATTGTTGATGATTCAGTTTTTACTGTAAAACAGCTTACGCAAATTTTTACTTCAGAAGGCTTTAATATTATTGATACTGCTGCTGATGGTGAGGAAGCTGTAGTTAAATATAAAAACTATTATCCTAATATTGATATTGTCACTCTTGATATTACTATGCCTAAGATGGATGGGATAACTTGTCTTTCTAAGATTATTGAATTTGATAAAAATGCTAAAGTAATAATGATTTCTGCTTTAGGTAAGGAACAGTTAGTTAAAGATTGTTTGATTAAAGGTGCAAAGACATTTATTGTAAAGCCTCTTGATAGAGCTAAGGTTCTTCAAAGGGTTATGTCTGTGTTCGTTAAATAAAATAGTATGGCTTATTGATTTAGTAGGATTTATAAAAAATCATCTCATTACTTATTTCACTTAAGTTTTGTGTGAAGTATGAGATATTGATGTTGAAAATATCCATTTCGTTTTTGCCGTTATTGCTTATATATAGCTCTAGTTTGTAAAATCCCCTTTTGGTATATATTAATGCTGAGCTTTTGAAAATTGAATCTATAGTTTTTATTTTAAATATTTTATATTTTAAAAAATCCTTGTCAAGGATTTCACTTTGAATTAAATATTTATTTGCTTCTCTGTAAGTTGGAGTTATTTTATTGTAATCAATTTGATCCTTTAGTATGCTTTTTAGAAAATTTTCTGTTAATTCGTATATTTGTATTTCATGTGTGCTTTTTGGATGTTTAGTATAATATTCTTCTTCTATTATTAAATTAAAAGAGGAATATTGTCTTGTTGTTTCGGATGATCGTTTTTTTATTGAGGTTGTTATTAATTTTGAATGAATTGATGTGTTAATAATTAAGAGCAGAAATATTTTTTTTATCATATGCGTTCCTTATTGCTTTTTATTATTTTTTTAACTTTTTCAATTTCTAGGGGAAGTTTGCTTCTTCTTTTTGCGTTTAGCTTGTCTTTTAATAAAACATTGTTAAATGTTTTTGCCATTTCATATACTTTTTCTTCACTGAAGTGGGATGGAATTTGAATTTTTCTATACTCAATTGGATCTTGTAAGACTTTTTGCATTAATATAATTGGATTTAGAAAACTTGCTTTAAAAAATTTATAAAAATTTGTTAAGAACAGCGCAAATGATATAAAGAGTGTAAATAGGAATATTCCAATTACAGAGTCATTTTTTCTTTGTAGATATTTATCTATATAAAATTTTGTGTTATCTATTTCAATAATTTTGTATTCACTAGGACTGTAGTAGAGGAATATATCATCGGACTTAGAATATATTGTTTTATTTTTATCTTTAATTATTAATATAAAGGGATACATTTCTTTAATGTAGTTTTTTTCAGTTGTTATAGATATATTTTTTATGATATTAAATTCTTGTTTTTCTGGCATTGTGTTTGCAAAACTTGAACTTGAAAATATTATGAAAAATATAAATGGAATTAGTAAACTTATTGAGAAGGTTCTAGCAAATGCAATTAATATTAAATTTTTTTCTTTTGGATTATAATAAATTTCAATCATTAAGTCATTAAATCTAAGGAGTCTTAAGAATCTTAATTTAAAAAGTGAAAGTATGATTGGGCTTGAAATTGTTTCATGGGGATTGATTATATTTTGAATTTGATTAGAGCTGTAGAATATTAGGGGAATTAAGCAATGGATTAGATCAAAAAATAGATTATTTCTTATGTATATTTTTAATGTTCTTAAAAAATAAGCTTTTGAAATTTTATATAAAAAAATTAATATTAATATCATATCAAATAAAAATCCAATGAATATTAGTGCAAATCGTATTTTGTATGGCAGAAAAAGTATTATTGACAATTCCTCTGTTAGAAATGTAATTATTGAAGCAATTAAAGTGGCTTTAAAAAAATTTGCGAGTATCTTTACCATTTATTTTTCCTAGCTATTTCTAGAAGTTCTTTAATAATTCTTGGATCATGTTCTTTTGAGCTTGATTGTTTTATTGAAAACCAGCTTTCATCATATCCTCTAAATCCTTTTATTTTATTGTTTTTAATGCTAGGTATTCTGGTTCTATTTGAAAAGATAGATATTAATGTTGCAATTGGTGACATGTTACTTAGATTTTCATATCTAAACAGACTTTGAGTTATTAGTTTAACTGTGTTGTTATCTAGGAAATTAATTTCTCTGATAACTAGTTTTGCTGAATCTTCAATATTTTTCGGAATTAATTTTATATCTTTTTCTAAATAAAATTTAATTATTACTACTCTTAATAAGAGTAAGATTTTTATGTAGTTTTTTACAAGTTTTGAAGAATCAAGAATACTATTTTCTTTTTTAATTAGGTATATTGTATAAGAATTTTTGTCTTCAAAGAGTTTGTTTATGTAGAATGCTATGTGTCCACTACTACTTATAGCATTGAAATTATATAAAAATTCTTTTCTTAAATAAGGATTTGCTTTGATAGAGTTGAATATTAATTTTAGGTTATTCTTATTAAATTCTTTGTTAAATAGGTCTTTTACAATATTTAGATCAATAGAGTCAATGTTTGACAAAATCAGAGGAGCAACTATTATATCTGTTTTTTCTTTAACGTATTGAGTAAGTAAATCGGTGTCAGATTTAAAATTTTCATCTATAAATATTGAAATAGTTTTTTTATTTTCTTCTAAATATTTAACTATTTCGATTTCTTTTTCAAAAACCGATAAACCTTTTATGCTTTCATGGTTAAATAAATAATGATACAGATGTGGGAAATATGCTTTTAAATTCATTTGATTATTTCTAGGAGCTCAGATGGATTGTTTAATATATATTTTGCTCCGCTTGCTTTTAATTCTTCTATTGTTCTAAATCCCCATGAGACGCCTATAGGCAAAAATCCAGCATTCTGAGCAGTTATCATATCAATATCGCTGTCTCCTATGTATGCTATTTCTTGTGGTGTAAGATTTAATTCTATTATCATGTCTAGAGCATTTGCAGGATCTGGTTTTGCCTCAAATCTTTGAGAGTATCCTCTCACTTCAAAGAAATTTATGTCTTTAAATATGTCTTTTGATATTATTAGTAGTTCTTCATGATTTTTGTTGCTTAATATTCCAATAGGGATATTAAGTGAGTTTAGTTTTCTTAAAAGTTCTGGTATGCCATCATATGCTCTTGTTCGGTAGGAAATATTTTGATTGTATGCTTTGACAAATTCTTGATAGAGATTATCTTTGATATTTTTGTCATCTAAGTTTATGTTAAGATATTCTAAGGTATTCTCTACTAATTTAGAATACCCTCTTCCAACAAGTGTGTTAAATTCATCTGTTTTAATTTCTTTATACCCTAATTTTTTTAGGGCAAAGTTCATTGAGAAGGCAATATCCATGATACTGTTTATTAAAGTCCCATCCATGTCAAAGATGCAAGCTTTGATATTCATATTTTAATCCTCTTGAAATTAATCATTATTGTAATGTGCCTTCATTTTATCATTATTTTTTGTTTTTTATTAAGTTTATTTCATGATTTTTAATATTTTGCATTATTTTGAATCTTTTTTAAAAGATATTCTTGAAAATATTTGTGTTTAGTTTTAGCATTCTTGGTTAGGGTATAGATAAAATGTTATTTACCTTTATTAACTTACAGGCTATTTTTAATGAGGGACATATTAATTTTAGATAAAGTTACTAAGCGATATGGTGGCTTTATTGCTAATGATAATATTTGTATGAGTTTTAAAGAGGGGGAAATACATGCAATCCTTGGTGAAAATGGTGCTGGCAAAACCACTTTAATGAAAATTATTTATGGAATTCACAGACCCGATAGCGGACAAATTTTTTTAAGAGGAAGTGAACTAAAACTTAAAGATTCAAGTGAATCTATTCGTAATGGTATTGGGATGGTTTTTCAACATTTTATGTTGATTCCGAAATTTACAGCTGTGCAAAATATTATTTTAGGATATGAGGATTCAAGATTTGGCTTTATTAATTATAATCGTGCAAGAGAGAAGATATTTAACCTTTCTGAAAGGTATGGTTTAAAAGTAGATATTGATAGGCCTATTGAAAATTTGAGTGTTGGGATGGGACAGAAGATAGAAATACTTAAAGTTCTCTATCGGAATGCAGATATTATTATTTTTGATGAACCTACAGCAGTTCTTACATCTAGTGAGATTAATGAATTTATGAATGTTTTAAAAATGTTAGCTGTAGAAGGGCATACTATAATACTTATTACACATAAAATAAAAGAAATAAAGGCTGTGGCTAAAAAGTGTACAATTATGCGTCTTGGAAAAGTGGTTGGAACTTTTGATGTTGCTGATACGGATGAGAAGATGCTTACTAAATTGATGATAGGCAAAGGTACTTTTCTTGATATGTCTAAAAGACGTTTTATTGATCGCACAAACGTTCTTGAAATTAGAGATTTAAATGTTAAAGATGAACGGGGTGTTTTGAAAGTTAAGAATATTAGTTTTGATCTTAGAGAAGGTGAAATTTTTGGGATAGCTGGGATTGAAGGAAGTGGTCAAGAAGAATTAGTCGAAGCAATTCTTGGCATTAGAGATATCTTTAGCGGAGATATAATTAAGAAGATTGATGGAAAATTTGAGTCAATCAAAGGTCTTAGTGTTAAACAAATAATAGATAAGAAAATTGGCTACATTCCATCTGATAGACAAAAACATGGTCTTATTTTAGACTTTAATATTTTACAAAATATTGGAATTAAGAGTTTTGATGATGCAAATTATTTACAAATGAAGAGTAGTGGTATATATAATGGTAAGTTTGAGTTTTTAAATACTGTTAAGAAACAGTTTGTTGGTTTTAATTTAACTGTTCTTAAGAAAATAAGTGAGCAACTTGCAGTTTCTTTTGATATTAGACCAAGAGATATTTCGAGCAAAGTCAAAGATCTGTCTGGCGGTAATCAACAGAAGGTAATTGTTGCTCGTGAGATTAATTTGAAACCCGAAGTTCTCTTAGCAGTTCAACCTACAAGGGGACTTGATGTAGGTGCTATTGAAAATATTTATAAAAAAATGATGGAGCAGAGGGATGCAGGAATGACAATTCTTCTTGTATCTCTTGAACTTGATGAACTTATTAGTGTTTGTGATAGAATAGCTGTAATGTATGATGGAGGAGTTGTCGGTGTTTTGGAGAGTGATTTTGATGTTGATGTTATTGGCAAGATGATGATAGGTATAATATAAATGAAGTTTGGTGAGCATAAGCATAAACATAAAGAGGTAATTGTAGCATTTTTAAATTCATCGATATTTGTTAATTTTTTTGCATTTTTTTGGGGAATTTTAATTCTTGGATTAATAGTGTTGCTTTTTGGATATTCTCCTTTTAGGATGTATTATATAATGATAGAGAATGTATTCTCTTCTCCTAAACATTTTGGGTATATTATAAGCTATGCTACTCCATTGATTTTTACAGGTCTTGCGGTTGGTATTGCCTTAAAAGTAGGGTTTTTTAATATTGGTGTGGAGAGTCAATTTATACTTGGTTCGATTTCAGCTTTGATAGCTGGAATTTTTTTTGATTTACCCCCTTTATTACATGTAACTTGCATTTTCCTTTTTGCCTTTTTGGCAGCGGGAATTTTAGGAGTTTTAATTGGGTATTTGAAAATTAAATTTAATATAAATGAAGTAATTTCAGGGATAATGTTTAATTGGATTTTATTTCATATAAATAATATAATCGTAGACTTGCCTGTTATTAAAAAGGAAAATAGTGATTTATCTAAGCCAATTCGAGAAAGCGCTTTTATTGATTTTTTTGGTTCTTGGAAACTTTCATCTGAAGGACTTGCTTATAGAGCAGAACATCCATTTATTAATGATTTATTAAGGGCTCCTCTTAATTTTGGAATAATTATTGGAATTATTATTGCTATTTTGATGTGGATTTTATTGGATAAGACTATGCTTGGTTTTAAAATAAGTGCTGTAGGACATAATATTGCAGCTTCTTATCGCTTGGGAATTGATATTAAAAAGGTTTTGATGTTTACTATGTTTCTTGCTGGTGCACTTGCAGGAGTTGCGGGTGCTATACAGGTTATGGGTGTTAATAAGGCAATATTTAAGCTTGCTTATATGGAGGGGACAGGTATTAATGGCATAGCTGTTGCTTTAATAGGAAATAATTCTCCAATAGGAATAATATTTTCAAGTATTTTATTCTCAATTTTGATTTATGGTAGTAGTAGAGTTCAGAGTTTAATGGGTTTATCTTCTTCAATTGTGTCTTTGATGATAGGGATAGTGGTTATTGTGATTTCTGCTAGCCATTTTTTTAATAGGCTATTGTTAGGTTGGTATAAAAAATGTTAAATACATTAATATTTTTGCTTAGTGAAACCCTGGTGAATTCTCAGGTCTTAGTTTTAGCTGGTCTTGGGGGGCTTATAAGTGAGAGGAGTGGAATAGTCAATGTAGGTCTTGAAGGTACAATGGCTCTTGGGGCATTTGTTGGTGCTACAGTTTCATATTTTTATGGTAGTCCATTATTTGCACTTTTTGTTGGGGGTTTTTCAGGGTTTTGTCTTGCTATTCTTCATGCTGTTTTTACTATTTTTCTTAAATCGAATCAGATAATAACTGGTATGGCTATTAATTTTTTGGGACCTGCTATTGCAATGTTATTTGGAACTTTTATTTTCGGTTCTGCTTCAACTCCCCCAATAGATATTAAATTACCCATACTTTTTGAGGGAATTTTAGATAAAAGGTCTGTTATATTTCAGGTTTTTGGTAAGAGATATTCATTCTATATTGCGATAATGTGTGTTGTTCTTTTTCATGGTATATTTGAATATACCAAAATTGGACTTAGAATTAAGGCTAGTGGTGAGGAGCCAGAAGTTTTAGAATCTCTTGGAGTTAATGTCATTATGATTAGGTTTTTTTGTGTCCTTCTAAGTGGTTTCTTTGCAGGATTTTCTGGTGCAGTGCTTTCTACTGTGATTGCTTCAAGTTATATGCAAGGAATTGTTGGTGGGCAAGGTTTTATTGCCATTGTTATGTTAATTTTTGGAAATTGGCAACCTTTTGGAATTTTGATAGGTAGCTTGTTATTTTCTTTTGTAAGAACTTTAGTTGTTGTAATGTCTCAAGTTTCTTTTTTTTCTTTAGTTATTCCTCTTAAGATATTAATTATTTTGCCTTATTTTATTGTGCTTTTGAGTCTTATGTTTTTTGCAAAAAATAATTATGCTCCTAAAGCTTTAGGTTTACATTATAAAAGAGATTGATTTTTATATTTATTTCTTTTAGTATATAGGAATACAGGTGAGATTATTTAGAGTTTGATTGAGAATTATATTTTTTGAGATAACGTTATGAGAGATATCTACTTAATTCTTATTTTTATTAACTTTAGTTAAGTAAGTGATTGATTTACGGGGTAGTTTTATGTTGAAAATTAAGCATAGGTTTGTTGGATCTTTGTTCTTATGTTTATTGATAACTATATTATTTTTTTCTTTGATTTTTAAGTTTATTTTGGGTAATTATTTAGAACGTTACTATAAGCAAGTTACAAGAGCTCAAGTAAGGCGTGCTGCTTTTGCTATGCAAGCTTTGTTGGATACATTTTATATCATAATTGACGGTGCAAGTTCTAATTTAGCTCTTGAGACTATGGATGAATATTTGAATATTAAAAATGGTGGACAGATGGTTTCAGAAGTCGAATTAGACAGGCTTAGAGAAAATTCTAAGCTAGTTCTTAATGCTGTTAAGGGAAATAAGAAATATAGAAATCGGTTGTATGATATATTGTGGGATTTAAAACTTGATACGTTTTATGAAGAGTTTGCATTTCTTGATTTTGAAGGTAAGGTAATTGTTACTACAAGACATGAGAATAATATGGACTTTGGTCAATCTGAGTCAGATACTGGGTATTTTAAAAGATCTATGGAAGATTATGAAAAAAGTAAATTAGATTTTGTTGGCTGGTATCCTAGTCTTAATGAAGGAATAGCAAGGGAAGTTGCTGTTAGATCTCACTATGAGGATAAAAAAGCTGCTGCCATAGTTGTTCCTGTGCATTCGGCAGAAGATAAAGTTTTTCTTGGCTACTTAGTAGGTTATTTACTTGACGACATTATAAGGGATAAATTAGATAGATCTAGATTTGGTTTTTATAATAGAGGAAATTTGTTTTATTTGGATCCGTATAACACTCTTGTTAATCCTTTATTGGAATATAATGAGAGTTCTCAACTTAATGCTAGATTTATTTCACTTTTAAATGATACATTGTCCAAGTCTCCTAAGCAACCTTCTGTGTCAACCGAGGTTCCAGTTTATGAGATTGAAAGAGCATATCATCAAGATATGGGGTTGTATCACTATTGTGCCCTGTTGCCTATTAGTAGCGAGCTTGGGAGTAATAGTGGAATTCTCGTTGCCAGAATCCCTTATGAAGATATTTATGGGGTTATTAACAGTTTAGCTTTTAAGTTTATTGCATGTTCTATTTTGGGAATTATTATGTTGAGCATTATTCTTTCATTAAGGATAGGGTTCGTTATTAGTTCTAGATTAAATTTAGTTAGAAATTTAGTAAAAGAGCTAGTACGAGGAAATTTAGATAAATCGTATGTTATTGGTAATGATAAGTATTCTGATGAGTTGAGTTTATTAGGTTTACAAATTGTTAAGATGAGAGATGCTATTGCAGATGCCATTACAAGTGTTTTCAGGAATATTAATTATGTTAATAAGGCAAGCGTTGAAGTTGCTAATTCAAGTCAAAATTTAAGTTCTAGTGCATTACAGCAAGCTTCAACACTTGAAGAGATGTCAGCCAACATTGAACAGATATCAGCTGGAGTTAAATTGAGTGCAAACAATTCCCAGGAAACAGAACGAATTGCTTTAATTACTAATGAGAATGCTCAAATAGGGGGTAAGGCTGTTGAAGAGTCTGTTGTAGCTATGCATGCCATTGTTGAGAAGGTTAGTGTTATTGAAGAGATAGCTAGAAAAACTAATTTGCTTGCTTTAAATGCAGCTATTGAAGCTGCAAGAGCAGGAGAGGAAGGCAAGGGATTTGCTGTTGTAGCAAGTGAAATTAGGAAGCTTGCTGATCTTAGTAAGGAGTCTGCCCTTGAGATTAGTGAATTAGTAGAAAAAAATTCTAGGTTGGCAACAGAAGCTGGATTAATATTTAAGGATATGTTACCTGAAATAGAAAAGACCACTAATCTTGTTAAGAAGATTTCTGAGGGAAGTTACAAACAAAATGAGCAGATCATACAGTTTAAAACGGCCCTTGATCAAGTTGGAGAAGTTGTTCAAGCTTCAGCATCAAGTAGTGAAGAACTTTCAAGTATGGCTGATAGGATGCTTGAAAAGGCTAAAGAGCTTAAACAGGTAATATCTTTTTTCAAAGTTAAAGATTTTGATATTGATGCTTCTGATGAACTAAAAGCTGTTAAGGATGAATTTGTGACTACCGAAGGGTATACCTGTTTGGATATGGCAGGTAATCCATCTTTAAAAGATAATCAAGGTGATATGCATGATGATTTAAATGTGAGTTATAAGTCTATTAATAAAAGGGTAGATCCTAAAAAAGCTATTGATATTGCCGATAAGGATTTAGATTTTGATGAGGACTTTTCAGATTTTTAGAATTTATTTTTTTAAGAGGTGTTTGATTATATGAAACTGAAGCTGAAAGTTAGGATATTACTTCTTGTTAGTATTCTTATCTCAATTTTTATTTCTATATTGTTTTTTATATTTGGAATGTTAATTAACTCTAATTTAGTGGCTCAGCAGTTAGATCTTATGAAAAATCTTATTGGAAATGTTAAACATTCTTTAACAATTTATCTCTCTTCAATGGAAGAAAGGGTAAAAATTAATTCAATGTATTTGGACTCTTTAGATAGGTTTGAATCCATTGCTAAAAGTAAACCTAGGAGAATGGAAGCTATTTTGGATCAAATTGAGATATTACTTAAAACAGGTAGAGGCAATAACTTGATGATAGTTGATAAGAAAGGAGAAATAGTGTTTACTACTGCTGTTAAAGATAATAGTGATTATGGTATTTCTATTGCAGATAAAAAATATTTTCTTGAGTTAAGTCAAACTAGTTCTATTTATAACTCTTCTGTTCTTTTGGCAGATGCTGGTTCTGTTGAAGAGGTTTTGGTGAAAGATGTGTCTAGTATAAGAAATAAGTCAGGACAGATTCCTTATTTGTTAATAGGCATTCCTTTAAGGGATCATGATACCGATGTTATTTTTGGTTATTATATGGTCTTTTATGCGATAGATTATCTTTATAATTCATTTAAAGGTATTAGTTTTGGAACATTAGGTAGTGGTAGGGTTATGGTATTTGATCAAACAGGTCAGTTTCTTATTCATCATACTTGGTTCCCTGGTGATAACTTAGTTAATATTAATCCTTACTATGATAGTGTGGTTAAGGGTATTTCTGAGGACTTGCTGCAGAAGAAGAAAGAAATCAGCTTAAGACGTTATGTTGATCCTAAGGGACAGGAATTTGTCGGATTTGCACAAGAAGTAAAATGTCGTTTGTCTAATTACCCGTTTATGGTATATTTAAGAGCTAATGTTCATGATTTTTATTATATGACTAGGCTTACTACTTTGATTTTAGGAATAAGTTTTGTGGTTACTTTAGTTTTTCTTGGATTAGTTACTATTTATCTTGTAGGCAAACTTGGTGCTGTTTTAAATGGAATTTTAAGTCATTCTGAAAGGCTTGCTTCTGGGGATTTTACTGTTTCAGATTATTCTTTAAAGTGGGAAACGTTAGAGCTGTATGGATTATATGAGGATTTGGGACTTTTGAGGTCTAATTTTTCATCTGTTGCAAGAGGAGTTATTGAGAATCTTGATTATCTTTATGAAAATTCAATTCAGATAGCAAATGCAAGTCAGAATTTGAGTTCTGGGGCAGTTGAGCAAGCATCTACATTAGAACAGATGACAGCAAATATTGAGCAGATATCTCAAGGTGTAACTGAGAATACTGATAATGCATCTACTACTGAGAGTATTGCTGTTAACACTAATAAAAAAACCAAAGATGGGCATCAATCTGTTATTAAAGCCATTGAGGCGATGGAAGTTATTACGGATAAAATAAGTATTATTGATGAGATAACAAGGCAAACCAATTTACTTGCTTTGAATGCTTCCATTGAGGCTGCTAGAGTAGGGGATAAGGGTAAAGGATTTGAAGTTGTTGCTGCTGAGGTTAGGAAGCTTGCTGATCAAAGTAAGGAGTCTGCTAGAGAAATTATTGATATTGCACATAAGAGTTTGACTATTGCAGGTAAAGCAGGTAATAATTTTGAACAGATTGTTCCTGGAATGGAAGAAACAGCTAAGCTTGTTAAGAATATTACTCGTGAGAGTTCTAACCAGAGTAATCAAATCGAACAATTTAAGAGTGCAATAGAACAAGTTAGTCAATTGGTTCAAACAACAGCATCAAGTAGCGAGGAACTCTCAGCAATGTCTGAAAAAATGTTGGAAAGTGTTAAGCATTTAAAGGAATCAGTCGATTACTTTAAGATTGATAAATAATTTATAGGGATAATTTGAATATCCCTATAAATTGTGATGTTAAAATATGTCTTGTTATATTAATTATATTAATGTTTTAAGGATTTTAGCTCCTCCTAGGCACTCATCTTCTTGATAAAATATGCAAAATTGTCCTGGTGAAATTCCATAGTCTTTTTCTTCTAGATTGACTTTTATAATATTGTTTTTTAGTGTTTCTGTTTTGCATTTTATTTTCTTTTCTCCATGTCTTATTTTGACTTTTAAGTCTTCGTTATTTAATGGTTTGTTTATCCAGTTTATTTGGTGCACTAGAAATTGTTGTTTTCCTTGTTTCAAGTAATTTGTACTGTTTGAGATGTAAATGATGTTATTTTGAATATCCTTTTCTGTAACAAACCATGGTCCATGGCTGAGCTTGATGCCTTTTCTTTGTCCAATTGTAAAAAACCAATATCCATTATGTGTCCCGAGTATTTTGCCTGTTTCTTGTTCGACGATATTACCTTTAAGTTCTCCTAAGTGGTATTTTATAAATTCATCATATTTAATCTTTCCAAGAAAGCAAATTCCTTGACTGTCTTTTCTATTTTTATTGGGTAAATCTATTTTGTGTGCTATTTGTCTTATTTCAGTTTTTAATAGGTCTCCTAATGGGAAGTACAATTTTGATATTTGTTCTCTAGAGAGATGAGATAAAAAATAGCTTTGATCTTTTATTTTGTCTTTAGCTTGTTTAAGTATGTAATTGTTATTTTGATTTTCTATTTTGGCATAGTGTCCTGTGACTATTAAATCATAATGTTCATTTATCTTTTCAAAGAATGCACCAAATTTTATTCTTTGGTTGCAAAATATATCTGGACTTGGGGTATTACCTATTTTTAATTCTTCAATAGCATAATTTACCACTCTTTTATAATACTCTTCTTGCAAGCTAATGATTTCATATGGTACATTGAATTTTTCACATACAGCCTTTACATAACGGATATCTTCTTCCCAAGGACAATTTCCTAGGTAGGAGAGTTCGTCTTCAAGCCAAATTTTTAAATAATAACATTTTATATTTTTATGGCCTTTTTGTATCATTTTATAAAGAGCTACAGAGCTGTCCACTCCACCGGATAGAAGTACTGCTATTTTCATAAATTTGCTTTTTTTGTTTATTATAGCATATTGAGATTTAATGTTTTTATAATCTATAGTAATAATAATATTTATAGATTGTTTTTTTATTGGGGGTTAGTGATGAGGGTAGGTATTAGTGATATTAGAGTTTTTTTACCTTTAAATTGTTTAGATTTGAATGTTCTTTTAAGTAATTCTTTATATAATTCTAATGAAAATTTTTTTAGAAAGTTTAATAGGGCAATTGATGCAACACTCCAGAAATCATTTAGGTTTACAAGTCTTAATGAAGATAGTGTTACAATGGCTAGTTCTGCTGTTAAGCTAATTTTTGATAATAATAATCTTAAGTTAGATAAGATGAAGATATTTTTAGGTGGTACTGAAACGGGGGTAGATTATTCAAAGTCAATTTCATCTTATGTTTATGGAGCTTTAAAATTGGCTGGCATTGATTTAAAAAATCATTTCTTAACTTTTCAAGCTCAGCATGCATGTGCGGGTTCTGCACTTGCTTTGTATAGTGCTGCGAGTGTTTTGAGTCATTTAGATAAGTCTGAATATGGTATAGTATTTTCTAGTGATATTGCACATTATGGTAATCTAACTACAGCAGAGATTACTCAAGGAGCTGGCGCAACAGCAGTTCTTATTGAGCAGAATCCAAAAGTTTTATCTATTAATTTATCTGAATTTGGGGTTTATACTGATGATGTTGATGATTTCTTTAGGCCATTTGGTAGTCTTGTGGCTAAAGTAAAGGGGCGTTATTCTATTGAATGCTATAATAAGGCTAATGAGGAGGCTTTGGCAGATTTTGCATATAAGAAAAATATGAGCATTAAAGATTTATTTTCTAAGTATAGGTTTATTTTACATGTACCTTTTGCAAAAATGCCTATAGATTCAATGCATTATGTTTTAAAGAAATATTATAGTGAAGATGAATCTGAACGAAATGCTTATTTAGAATCAATAGATTTTTATGATTCTGTCGAGGCTTCTAAAGAAGTGGGCAATTTATATACAGGATCAATATTTTTATCTTTAATGTCTTATTTAAAGCGAGTATTTGCCAAAAAGGATATTAGTGGAGAGAAGATACTTTTTTGTTCTTATGGATCTGGTAATATTATGGTTATTTATGAACTTACAGTTGAAGAGAATGCTCATTGTGTTGTTAAGACTTGGGATATTGACAGAATACTTTCAGTAAAGCATAATGCATCTTTTGATGAGTATAGAGATTTTTTTGAGAATAGAATTGTCCCTGGTGAATCCCAAGGCTTTTATTTAAAGGAGATCAGAGAAGATGGGTACCGGGTTTATGGGTATCGAGCCTAATATCTTAACTAATAAGAAGCGGCATATTGAGATTTGTTTAAGTAAAGAGGATGTTAGTAAAAGTGATAATCTTTTAAATTTTGTTAATTTAAAGCATGATGCACTTAGTGATCTTGATTTTTATGAAATAGATACGAGCGATAGTATATTTGGTTATAGTATTGCTATGCCTATTTTTATCTCATCAATGACAGGAGGCGTTAAAGAAGGTAATAAATTTAATAAGGTACTTGTTAAGATAGCAAATGATTTAAGAATTCCAATGGGTTTGGGATCCTTTAAGCTTTTATTTAAATATCCTGAATATGTTAAAGATTTTTCCTTAAGGAAGTATGCTGATAATATTCCTTTATTTTCAAATATTGGTGCTGTTCAGTTAAGAGAATTAGGAATTTTTGAAATAATTGAGATGAGTAAGAGACTCGAGGTTGATGCTGTAATCGTGCATTTAAATTCAGGTCAGGAATTGATGAATTTGAGAGGGGAGAGAAACTTTAAAGGCATTAAGCACTCAATTGCTAAGCTTTGCTCTGTTTCAAGTTTGCCAGTAATTGTGAAAGAAACGGGTTTTGGGATTTCCCCCGATTCTGTTATCAGATTACTAGATCTTGGAGTTTCTTATGTTGATCTTGCTGGTAGTGGAGGGACTAACTGGGTTTTAGTTGAAGGAATTAAAGAAGAAAATTTGGGAGTTGCATCTTGTTTTTCTAATTGGGGTATATCTTCTGTTTTGACATTACTGAGTATTAAAGATTCTTATAAAAATAGGATTTTTGCATCAGGAGGATATGAAACTGGGATGGATATTGCTAAAGGTATTGCTCTTGGGGCTAAGTTAGTGGGTATTGCATCAGTCATTCTTAGGACTTTTCATGCAGGGGGTGAAGATGCTTTATATAAACTTTTCAAAGATTATGAATACGTTTTAAGGATGTCTATGCTTTTAAGTAATAGTATAGATTTAGCACAGTTTAGGTTAAATAAATATTTTTTAAGTCATCCTTTGCTATTTAATGTTAAAAATTTTAAAGATTTTTATGAAACTTAGTAAAAATTTTAGAAATGAAAGTGTTTTAGATAAAAGACAAGAGATCAAAAGTCTTTTAAAATTGAATTCTTACGATTTTTTTTATGATTCTACTGATGAAAATTTGCTTTGTAATATGATAGAAAATTACGTTGGTTATTTGCCCTTACCTATTGGTATTGTAAAAAATTTAAAGGTAAACGGGAAGTATTACATTGTACCCATTGCTACGGAAGAACCATCAGTTATTGCTGCTTTAAATTTAGCAGCTAAGATTCTTGAAAATGCTAATTTAAGTTATTCTGTGGGTGAAGTGTTAGGCGTTGCTCAAGTTTATATAAAAACAGATAAAGACTTAAGTGATATGTTTCTTGGTCTTTTTGACAAAATTGATCTTTGGTCTAAGCCTCTTTTACATAATATGGAACGTAGAGGAGGAGGATTTAGAAGACTTTCATCTAAGTTTATTAAGGAAATTGGCATTCAAAAATTAAATATCTATGTAGATGTTTGTGATGCTATGGGTGCAAATTTATTGAATTCAGTGGCTGAGAGAGTTGCTCATCATATTACTCTAGAGTTTGGGTATGAGTGTATTTTAAAAATTTTAAGCAATGATTCAAATGATTTTGTTGTAAGAGCTAATTTTAAATTAAATGTTAATGATTTGCTTAAAGGTAATGAAGAATCTTTAGCTTTGGCTCGAAATATTGAGCTTATTTCCAAGATAGGATTTTTTGAAGAAGAACGTGCTGTTACTAATAATAAAGGTATTATGAATGGTATAACGGGTTTATGTATTGCTACACTTAATGATACAAGGGCTCTTGAGGCATGTGTACATAAGTTTGCTTCAAAAAGTGGGAAGTATTTGCCCCTTAGTAAATTTTATCTTTCTAATGAAAGTTTGATTGGAGAAATTGAGCTGCCTTTACAAGTTGGAGTTAAGGGGGGGGTGGTCAGTTCTCATGAAGCAGCTATATTGAGCTTTAAGATTCTGGGTATTGATTGCAAAAGGGAGTTTATGGGTATTCTCTCTTGTATTGGTCTTGCAAGTAATTTTGCGGCTTTGAGAGCACTTGCTCTTGATGGAATTCGAAGAGGACATATGAAGTTGCATGTTAATAAAATTTTATATCTTCTTGAGAGAGATTATAATATTTCTAGTAATGAAAGAGAAAAAATAATATTGAAAATGAGTGAAAGTAGTATTTATTCTTTTGATTTTGCTCTTAAACTTTTAAAGGATATGAGAACTTGCTATGAAGATTAAGTGTAAGGTAAATCCTAGTCTGGCGTTAATTAAGTATTGGGGGAAGCGAGATAAATTTTTAAATATACCAGCTACTTCAAGCATTGCTGTAAGTGTTGATAAATTTTATTCAATAAGTGAGCTTGAATTATCATGTAAGGATGAAATAATTTTAAATTCAAGGTCTGTTATATTGAAAGAGAGGGAGATAAATTTCTTTAACTATGCAAGAAAAATCTTAAATAAATCGGATGTCGGGTTTAGAGTGATTAGTGAAAATAATTTCCCAACGGCTGCGGGACTTGCAAGTTCAAGCTCTGGTTTTGCATCTATTGCTGCTTGTATTTTGAAATATTTTAATCAATATTCTCATCAAAAGGCTTCAGATCTTGCGAGAATTGGTTCAGCTTCAGCATCAAGAGCCATTTATGGTGGATTTACACTTTTAAAGGAAGGATCTAAGAGTGCATTTCAGTTAAGTAGTATCAATTGTTTTAATGATCTATGCATAATATTTGCTATAGTTGATGGCAAAGAGAAAGAGATTTCTTCAAGAATTGCTATGGAGATTTGCACGCAAGAAAAATTTTATTGGGATGCTTGGATTGGGTCTAGTCGGCGTTTATTTAAAGAAGCTTTATATTTTTTTTTAAAAGGTGATTTTAATGAATTTGGTCTTAAGATTGTAAAAAGTTATCAGCGTATGTTTGCTTTAATGTTATCGTCTTCCATTATTTATTTTAAAGGTAATACTATAGAATTAATAAAGTATATTGCTGATCTTAGAAATAAAGGTATTCCTGTTTTTGAAACAATGGATGCTGGGCCACAGGTTAAGGTGTTATGTTTAGAGAAGAATTTGGAATTAATTTTGGATAAACTTACCAATAATTTTAAAGATATTGATTTTATTGTTTCAAGAATTGGAAGTGGTTTAGAATGGATATAGTTAATTTTTCAGTGCCTGGCAATTTGCTTTTAATGGGTGAATATTCTATTTTAGAAGAAGATGGTCTTGGACTTTCAGTTGCAATTAAAGAGAGAGCTTATTTTTCTTTTAAACGCAGTGGTAGTTGGCGTTTTTTTGCTAAAAAAAACAAAATTGATAATTTTACTTTAATAGAAGATGATAATAATTTTGTTTTTAAAATGTTTAGATATTTAAAACAAAATTATTTTTCTAATCTAGAAGATTTTCCCTTTGATGTTTATGTTGATACAAGTAATTTTTTTTTGAGTAGTGGTGTAAAAAAAGGGTTTGGTTCTAGTGCTGTTGTTGCTGTTGGGATTGTATATGGGATTTTTTTGATTTTAATTGGCAATGATTGTTTGGTTAAAGATAAAGTTTTTATGTATTGTCTAGAAGCTTACAGATATGCGCAAGGAGGTATGGGTAGTGGATATGATATTGCCACAAGCCTTTTTGGGGGTGTTATTCGATTTAAGGGAGGAAATTTTCCTAAGTATGAACTTTTGGGCAAAATGTGTTTTAATAATTTTTATTTAATGCAAGGTCCTACTTCAGTTAAAACTACTAGCTCGATTATTGAATATGATAAGCATAGAATTTCTTTAATGAATTTTATGAAAGATGTCAATATTGTAATGAAAAAAATGATTCTTAATGCTAGTAATTCTCCTTCTTGTTTACTGTCTGGTTTAAGGTTAGCAAAAGATATAGGATTAGAAATTGGGAAAAGGATAGGTATTTCTGCTGATTTGCCCTTAAATCTTTCTTATCTTAAAAATGAATGTAGCTTGATTAAGGCTTTGGGTGCTGGAAATGAGACTTTTTTGGTCTATAAACCAAATTTTGAAGTTTTTAAACAATTTAATATTGAACCGATAAATCTAGATTTAGAAGGTGTTAAATTCAGTGGATGTTTGTAATTAAAAAGCCTTCCAAAATATTATTCCTAGGAGAACATAGCGCTGTTTATGGTTTTCCAGTGATTGGTATGACAATACCTCTTTATATGTGTTTAGTTTATACTTTTTCTAATTCTTGGAAGTACTTAGGCATTCCTTCTGTAAAAATAGATAAGGTAATACATTTTATTAATAAGAGATTTAATAAAGTTAGACCTATTGAATTTTTGATATTTTCTCAGATCCCGGTTGGATTAGGATTTGGTTCTTCTGCTAGTCTTAGTTTATGTTTTGCTGAGTATATTGTAAGTCATGATGAATATAATGCTTACGATAAAATTTTGTTGGCAAAAGAAATTGAAAATATTTTTCATGGTAAATCTTCTGGTATGGATATTTTGCTTGTTGAGTTGGATGGAACTTTTTATTTAGAAAATAGAGATTCTACTTTAAGTTATCTAAAAATAGCGCCTTGTGGTTTTTACTTTTTGATTGGAGCAGTCAGAAGAGAGTCTGCGACAGATGACATAATATCTGATTTGAATCATAAGATTTCTATTAATAAGCGTCAATTTGAAATGATTGAAAAGCTTGGTCTTGTTGCTAGGGATTCTTATGTTGCTTTTGTTAAACGAGATATTGCTTTATTAGCAAATAATATGAATGTTGCAAATAATCATTTAAATTCCTTGGGTTTGTCTTCAAATAAACTTGATTATATAATAAATAGGGGGATAGAGTTTAATGCTCTTGCTGGAAAATTGAGTGGTGCTGGTAAGGGTGGGGCTTTTATTTTGCTTTTCCAAGGTAAGAATGAAGCTAATTTGTGCTTGGAAAAATTAAATAAGGATTTAGATGAGAATAATATTAGCTTGATTTCTAGACTTAGAATATTTAAGTGTTAAATTATATATATTAAGGACCTTACCTGGAGAAAGATGTTTTTATGGAGCTTAAAGGTTGTATCATGCGATTCTTGCCTGGTGACTAAAAAAGTAGTACCTTTTAAAAGTTAATAAAATTATCTAAGGTAATTTCGATATATAACGTATAATTTTCTATTAACAAAAAGTGTGTAGCATTGAAAACATGCTTTATTGAGCTTAGGTATTCTTAATAAAAGGTTTTGGGTTCAGAGGGATTCGAACCCCCGACATCCTGCTTGTAAGGCAGGCGCTCTGACCAACTGAGCTATGAACCCTTTTTAATACTAAAGGACATTATATAAAATAAATTTGATTCATGTCAATTTATTCATGATTTTTCTCCAAAAATTACTACAAATATATTTTTTTTGTCTTTTGTTAGTAGTACGTATCCGCCGATTTTACTTGTGTCTTTGTTTAGAAGAGCTTCTTTGTGTCTTGGGCTTTTAAGCCAGGCATTAGTTACATCTTGGATATTGAGTCCTAGTGCTAAGATTTCTCTTATTCTATAGAAATGTTTATCATATTTTTTGACTCTTTGCATGGGAGTTGTACCAAAGAGTGTATGAGTTAGTACTTTATTTTCGTTAAGACTTATTGCATATTCTTTTGCTACCATCTCAAGAGTTTTATCTATTTTTAGCTTTTTTAAGTTTAAATCATCTCTTAGTTTATGAATTGATGAATAAAGAGATTTTAGGTCTTCATTTATACTTAAAAGTGTACATTGACTTGTAAAAATTAAAATAATGATAATAAATTTTTTTTGCATAATGTGTTTAAGTATACTAAAATATCATTATAACATTTGTTTAATTTTAAGGAAGAGAATAGTATGACAAATCATTTAAGTTATTTAAAGAAGGATGATTTAGATAAAGTTAACTTAAAACTTCAAGAATTGTTGGCAGGGCTTCATGTTTTCTATGCTAATTTAAGAGGTATTCATTGGAATATAAAGGATATCAATTTTTTTGTAATTCATAAAAAAACTGAGAAGCTTTATGATTATGTTTCAGAGGTTATTGATATTCTAGCTGAGCGTTCTAGAGCACTTGGGTATGATTCCGAGTTTAGATGTTCTGAGTTCATTAAGAAATCCTTTATTGAAGAAATTAGTTTGGATATTACTTCAAATCTTGTGCTTTCAATTAATAGTATTGTTTGTGGTCTTAATGACATTCTTAAAAAGATGTCTGAGATAAGGTGTTTTGTTGATAATACATGTGATTATGGAACAGCTAATGTTTTAGATGATATTATTGTTTCTTTTGAAAAGTATTTATGGATGTATGGATCTTTATTAAGTGATTGTGACTGTCCATGTCATAAGAAGGAATGTTGTAGTAAAAAGCATTGAGCTTGTGATATGATATAAAAATAAGTTTTAATAATTTATTTTGTATGTATGGATTAATCATATAATAATTATGATTTAACTGAAGAAAGCTATAGCAGGATCTATAGCTTTCATGATATTTGAGGGCTTTATGGAAATTAGAAATATTGGGATTATGGCACATATTGATGCTGGAAAGACTACTACTACAGAAAGAATTATATATTATACTGGTAGGACTCATAAAATAGGTGATGTTGATTCTGGCAATACTGTTACTGATTGGATGCCACAAGAGCAGGAGAGGGGTATTACGATTAGTTCTGCTGCTATTACTTGTTATTGGAGAAATCACCAGATAAATATTATTGATACTCCTGGTCATGTTGATTTTACAGCTGAAGTTGAAAGATCTCTTCGTGTTCTTGATGGTGGGATTGTTATTTTTAGTGCTGTTGATGGAATTCAGGCACAAACTGAGACGGTATGGAAGCAGGCATCAAAATATGGTATTCCAAGACTTGCTTACGTTAATAAAATGGATCGTGTAGGAGCTAATTTTTTTAAGTTAGTTGAAGATATAAAAAATAAATTTGGTATAGTTCCAATTGTTTTACAAATTCCAATTGGGAGTGAGAATGGATTTGAAGGAGTTATAGATATTATTCGAAATAAGGAATTGCATTTTGAATTTAGGGATGGCAAGCCCATTTTACTTGAGGATGTAGTTCGTGAAGAATTTGTTGAAAATGTCAAAATTTTTAGGACTAATTTAATAGACTCTCTTAGTAATTTTAGTGAAAGAATTACTGAGCTTTTTCTTGAAAATTCTGTTATTGATAATTCTCTTATAATTGAAGAGATCAGAAGATGTACTATTAATGGTTTTATTGTTCCTGTTTTGATGGGAACCAGCCTTAAAAATATTGGTATAGAGCCTTTAATAGATGCTATTGTGGATTATCTTCCAAGTCCTTTTGAAAAACAGATTAATGCCCATTCTTTAAAAATGGGTAGAAGTGTGTCCATTGATCCTAAAAATGAGAAAAAATTATCTGCACTTGTGTTTAAGGTTCAATATTTTAGCGCAATTGCTGCCCATCTTTATTTTATTAGGGTATATTCAGGGGAATTGAGTTCATCTAAGCGAGTTATTAATGTTTCTAATAATAAACGTGAAAAATTTACAAGAATTTTTCGAGTTTATTCAAATAAAAATGAGCAAATTAATGAAGTTAGAGCAGGCGATATTGGAGCAGTTATTGGACTTAAATATTCTATAACGGGAGATACTCTTGTTGAAGAGGGAAATGAGATTATACTTGAACCTTTAGTATTTCCAGAGCCAGTTGTTTTAATGTCTATTGAGCCAGAGAGAGCATCTGATGATGCTAGACTTAAAGAAATTCTTGAAATCATTGCTAAAGAGGACCCTACGTTTGGTTATAAGGAAAGCAAAGAAACAGGACAATTGTTGGTATCTGGAATGGGTGAGCTACATCTTGAGATTATTACTGTAAGAATTAGAGATGAGTTTAAACTTAATGTTTATACAGGCAAGCCTCAAGTAAGCTATAGAGAAAGTTTAAGTTTGGCAGTCAGTGATGTATTTGAATTTATTAATATATTTGCAGGTAAAGAAATTAATTTAAAAATTGGCATGATTCTTAGTCCTTTAGCAAGAGGTGAAGGAAATAAAATTGAGTTTGAATGTGATGTTGAACCTTTGCTTAAATCTGCGATATTAAGGGGTGTTACTTCTTCCTTTGCAAGTGGCATTATTGGATATCCTATTATTGACGTGGAAGTTAAGATTACTTCATTGGATTATGACAAATCTAAGGTTAATGATTCTGTTATTGAGTCAATATCAAGTCTTGCTTTTAATGAATTTTTTAAGAAAGCAAATCCTATTAAGCTTGAGCCAGTAATGATGTTAGAAATTAGAACTCCCATTGAGTATACTGGAGAGGTTGTTTCTACATTGAATTTTGTTGGTGGAATGATTCACTCTATTAGTAATGTTGGAGGGTATGAGATGATAAAGGCTGAAGCAGCTTTTGAAAAACTTTTTGGGTATACTTCTGTTTTAAGAAGTGCTACTAAGGGTAGAGGAGCTTTTACTATGGAATTTTCATACTTTAAAGAAAAGTATGAGTGATATTATTAAAAATATTTTGAAGTAATTTGTGTGTAACTTTATATCTTTGAATGAGATAGTACACATTTATTTGTATTTGATTTTGTAAAGTTTGGGTAGTATTTTCCTTTAGTTTATTAGCTTTAAAGTTTGTATTTTAATGCTTTGTTGGATTATTTTAATGGTGAGGGAAATATAAGATATTTTTCGTTATTAAAAAAGATTCTTTTTGTCTTGTAAGTGCTACTAGAATATTAAGGTGATTTTTTGATATCATGTCTTATTATTAATATTTTTTTATTTTAAAAATAAAGGAGGTTGTGTTATGCAGGGTGAGAACATGGTTTCAATTAGAGGTGGTAATAGAAAAAAAATACTCCTTAGTTTAAAGAATATGCAGTATTCGAGGACGGATTTGGCTCGTAAGTTATCATTGACGAATGCAGCTGTGACTATTCTTACTAATCATATGATTAAGGAGAATATCTTAGTTGAGGTTGGTTCAAAGGAATCAGGTATTAAAAAGCATGGGCGAAAAGAGATACTTCTTGATATTAATAAGGATTTTGCGTATTCAATGGGAGTAATTATTTCGAGTAATTATTTTCAAATAGGAATTGCAAACCTTAAATGTGAGGTTTTAATAAGTGAGACTTATTCTTTTGAGCCACCAGTTAGTGCTTATGAGATCTTGGAAAAAATTAAAGATCATATGATTGAAATTATCTGGAAACATAATTTTTCAAGGGATAAATTTATTGGTTTGGGATTTAGTATTACTGGTATCATTAAGGATAAAGAATCTGGTATTGTTAATGATAGTCATGGTGCATGGATTGAAAAGGATGTGCCTGTTAAAGCTATATTAGAAGAGTATTTTTCGCTTACGGTGTATCTTGAGAGTTATGTTAAAAACCTTTCTCTTGCTGAGTTTATGGGTAAAAATGTGGATAACATTATGTTTTTTGATTATACAGATACCGCAGAGCTTTCTATTTGGTCTGATGGTAATGTTTATTCTGGTTTTAATAATAAATCTGGTATGGTTAGTCATATGGTAATTGATTATGGAGGGGAGAAAAATTGTCCTACATGCGGAAATAAGGGTTGTGTTAATATGTTGATATCTAATTTTGCACTTCAACGTTTGATTTCAAAAGAGTTTATGAATGGAGAGATTCCTGAGCTTTATGACAAGTATGAAGGTAGGCTTAAAAAAGTTACGATATATGACATTTTTGCTCTTCATGATAAATATGAATTTATACATAAAATAATGGAAGATACGGTAAAGTGCTTGGCAATAGTTATTATTAATATTCAAAGGGTTCTTGATTTTAATTATTTAGTGCTTTATGGGCAAAGTTTTAAGCTTAAGAATTTTTTTGACTTGTTAAAAGAAGAAATCAAACGTTTGAATAAAGAGAGAATAATACTAAAGCTTAGTTCTCTAGATACTGAGGTGTCTGTTGTTGGACCTGCTTCTAGCGTTATATTTAATAAATTCTATCTGACAGGGGGAGATATTGATTAATATTTTCTTTTTTTGTATTGTATATTTTATAGGATTTTTTTACAAATGAAGGTGATTTTTGGTGTTTGAAAATTTAGGTACAGGCTTTAAAGATTTTGTAAAGTATATCTCTGGAAAATCTGTTATAAATGAGAAAAATATTAAAGCAGCCATTGACACTATTAAAAATGCCTTAATTGAAGCTGATGTTAATTTAAGAGTTGTAAGGCGTTTTGTAAATTCTATTGTTGAAGAAGCAAAGGGGATTAAAGTTTTAAGAAGTGTTGATCCTAAGTCTCAATTTATTAAGATTGTTAATGATAAACTTGTAGCTTTTTTAGGTGATAAGCAATCTGAGCTTGTTTTAAATCCCATTAATAAATTGTCATGCATTTTGATGCTTGGCCTTCAGGGCTCTGGAAAAACTACAACATGTGCAAAACTTGCGATGCGACTTAGATCAGAGAATCGGAAAATCCTTCTTGTTGCTGCAGATACTTTTAGGGCAGCAGCAGTTGATCAGCTAAAGGTTTTAGGTATGCAAATAGGTGTTTCCGTTTTTGCTCTTGAGGATGAGACTGATCCTATTAGAGTTGTAAAGAAATCCATTGAGTATGCTAAGAAGGAGCTCTTTAATACCGTCATAATAGATACTAGAGGTCGCCTTGAAGTTGAAGATTTATTGCTAAAAGAGGTAAGAGAGATTAAGAATATTGTGACTCCTACGGAAACAATATTAGTTGCTGATGCGATGACAGGTCAGGTTGCTGTAAATGTTGCTAAGGAATTTAATGAAAGTGTTGGGATTACAGGTGTAGTTTTTACAAAATTTGATTCTGATGCTAGAGGTGGTGCAATACTTTCACTTAAAACTATTTGTGGAGCTCCTATTAAATTTATTGGAATTGGAGAGAAACCAGAAGATCTTGATATTTTTTATCCAGATAGGGTTGCTTCACGGATTCTTGGAATGGGGGATATTGTTAGTCTTGTTGAGAAAGCTCAGAGCGTCATAGATAGGGAGGAAGCTTTAAGACTTGAAGAAAAAGTTAGAAAAGCTAGTTTTAATTTTGAAGATTATTTAAATCAATTTAAGTATATGCGTAATATGGGAGGAATTTCTAAGTTAATGGGGATGATTCCAGGTGTTTCACCAGAAATGTTAAGTCATGGTATTAATGAAAGAGAACTTAAAAAAGAAGAGGCTATTATCCTTTCTATGACTAAAAAAGAAAGGTTAAATCCTGTTATTTTAAATAGTCCTTCAAGGAAGAAAAGAATAGCTTTGGGGAGTGGGACAACAATTTTTGAGGTAAATAAGCTTATTAAAAAGCTTAATCAGACAGTTTTAATGATGAAAAAAATGAAAAATAAAAGTTTTCAAAATAAAATAGCATCTATTTTAGGAGGTAAAGGAGGAATGGTAGATTGAGTGTGAGAATAAGATTGAAAAGGATGGGGGCAAAAAAGAGACCTTATTATCGAATTGTAGTAATGGATTCTGCTTCGCCTAGAGATGGACGAGCTATTGAGGAGCTTGGATATTATCATCCTGTTGAAAGTCAAAATCAAATCAAAATAAGCGAGGATAAAGTTAGAAATTGGATAAGCAAAGGCGCTATTCTAAGTGATACGGTTAAGAGAATTTTAAATAAGAAGAATTTTAAAGTTAAGAGTTAGGAGGACTTAATGAAAGAGTATGGCAATGAAATTGAGCTTATAGAATTTGTAGTAAAGTCTCTTGTAGATAAAAGGGATGAGGTTAAATTAAATGTAGTTGAAGGTGAGAAGTCTACTATTTTAGAATTAAGAGTTTCTGCAAATGATGTAGGTAAAATAATTGGAAGAAGAGGACGTATCGCAAGAGCTATTAGGACACTTCTTAGTGCTTGTGCTGCAAAGACAAATAGGAGAGTTCAGTTAGAAATTTTGGACTAATTTATGTTTATAAAGGGCATAATATTGTCATCTTATGGGGTTAATGGATATGCTAAAGTTAAAAGCATATCCAATAATTTTGATGATTTTTTTGGGTTAAAGGGTAATAAATTAGTTTTAAAGAAAAACAGTTGCTCTTCTATTGAGGTTAGGGTTGAAGACATATCTTTAATGAATAATTCGTTATTGTTGAAATTTGAAGAATTCAGTACTCCTGAGCCTATTAAGAATTTAATCGGCTTTGAGTTATGGGTAAGTGATGAATTTGCATCTAAATTGGAAGAGGGTGAATATTATTTTGGAGAGCTTATTGGTTATAAGCTTGTTAATAACGGAAAAGAGTTAGGCATTGTTGTGTCCTTTTTCGAGTGTGTAAAATCGATTCTTCTTGAAATTAAGGTTGAAAATAAGTTATTTTTTGTCCCCTTTTTAGATGTTTATCTTGGGGATATTGATAGAGAATTGAAAACTATTGAGCTTAAGGTATTAGATCTCTTAAAATGAAAATTACTATTCTTTCTCTATTTCCTTCAATCATTACTCCATTTTTTGAAAATTCAATAATGAAAAAAGTTATAGATAGAGGCATTATAAGTTATGAAATTATATATATTCGTGACTTTTCTAATGATAAACATAAAAAATGTGATGACATTCCTTATGGTGGGGGTGCAGGTATGGTTTTAACAGCCCAGCCTGTTTCTGATGCTCTTGAATACATAAATGCTAAATCTAAAACCACGATATTTGTAAGTCCATCTGGGTTGAAATATACCCAAAAATTGGCTTATGACTTGTCAAAAAAAAGTGAACTTGTTATAATTTGTGGAAGATATGAAGGGCTTGATCAGCGTGCAATTGATTTGTATGTTGATCTTGAAATTTCGGTTGGGGATTATATATTATCTTCAGGTGAAGTTGGTGCTCTTGTTATAATAGATAGTGTATATAGGTTGTTAGATGGTGTAATAAATCCAAATTCCTTGCAAGAGGAGTCTTTCAGTTTTGAGTATGGCTTACTTGAGTATCCTCATTATACTAGGCCTTATGAATTTAAGGGATTGAAAGTTCCTGATGTGCTTTTATCAGGCCATCACGAGGAAATAAGAAAATGGAGATTTATTAAGTCTGTTGAAAAGACAAAGAAAAATAGATATGATTTGTACCTTAAGTATTTGGAGATGAGAGGAGAAGATGATGGATTTAATAAGAAAAATTGAAGCTCAAGGAAAGAGAACAGAAAATTTTGATTTTAGAGTAGGAGATACTATACGTGTTAGTTATAAGATAATTGAAGGCGCTAATGAGAGAGTTCAAAATTTTGAGGGTCTTGTTATATCTATTCAAAATAAAGGGATTGGACAAACTTTTTTAGTTAGAAAAATTTCATCGGGTATTGGAGTTGAGAAAATTTTTCCAATGCATTCACCTATTATAGAGAAAGTTCAGATTTTAAAGCGAGGAAAGGTAAGACGTGCTAAGCTTTACTATATGAGAGATAGGATTGGTAAAGCTGCTATGAAAGTAAAAGAGCGTTTTAATTTTAATAAACTTAAATAGTACTCAAATATCTGGACTTACTTTGGGTAAAACTCTTGCTCTAAATGGGAAATTAGAAATTATTAAATTTCTTTATGATAGGTTACTTTTTGGTGCAATTGTTATCAAGTAAGTAGTGGCTTACCTTTAATAAAGGTAAGGAACACAAAACTTTATTAAAATTTATGATTATTTTGGTAGTGGGTTATAATTATAAGGTAAGATAATAAGCTAACGGTTTTTATTGCAAACGATGATAATTTATAATTTCATTATTTTGATTCCCTTCAGGTATTGGCTTATTTTTTTATTTTCTTATGGATATTTGAAAATAGTTTATAGATAGAGTTTTATTTGTTATTTTAATGGTCGGAAAATTATTTTTGGATTAATAAGTACAATTTTTATTGTAAATCAGAATATGTGCATTAGAGAGCTGATAAGTTCTCTTTTTTTGTTATAATATAATTTGATATAAACATATTAAATTCAATCTAGAAATTTGAGAATTGTGATTGTAAAGTTCAATATATATAGTGAATATGGCATGAGGATATATCATATTTATTGCTTTAAGTCATTTGATATGTTACTTTTGACCTTATATTTAATTTTGAGGGAGAGATTACTTATTTGACTGATGTAATTGAAGGAGATAGCATTGAAGTTTGATCAAAGGAAAGCTTATGGTGGTAATGATTTAAGAAATGATGGTAGAAGTCATTATCGAAAAATGAGAAGAATAAGATCTGATCTTAAAAGACAAAATAATGCAGTTTTCAATGTTAATGATAACAAATCTGTGAACACTAATTTTAATAATCAAAAGAGTTGTGAGGATAATAAACAAAGAGGTTTTAGTAAGGATCGTAGATCGCGTATAAGGTTTACAGGGGTTTGCCCTATTTGTGAGAAACCGATTAGATGTGTTATTTCTTGTATGTCTATGAAATTTAATGGTGAGGATAAGCCTATACATTTTGATTGTGCTATTGGTAAGGTGAAATCTGAGAATGAGCTTTTAAAGAATGAAAGTCTAGTGTACAGAGGTGTTGGTAAATTTTTTGTCGTTGATAAATCTGTTAAAGGGAATAACTTGGCTTTTAAAATAGTTAAAGAGATTGATTTTGAAAATTTAGAGAGTCGTCCTATTTGGCGAAATAAAATTCTTCAAGAAATAAATAAAGGATTTAAATTTTAATTATGAGGGTAGCATTATTCCCTGGTTCATTTGATCCTATTACTTGGGGACATATTGATTTAGTGAAGAGAGCATCAATGGTTTTTGATAAAATTATTGTTCTTGTTGCTAATAATAGTGCAAAGAATTATTTACTTAGTGATATTGAAAGATATGAACTTGCTTCTGAGGTTATTTCATCTTTAAAATTGCCAAGAGTTATTGTAGATAGGTATGATGGAATTATTTTGGATTATGCTTTAAAAAATAGTATTGGTTTTATTGTGAGAGGTGTTAGGGCTTTTCATGATTTTGAGTTTGAATTTGAAAGATATGTTGTTAATAATAAGCTTAGTCCTTTGGTAGACACAATATTTTTACCAAGTAGTAATAAATATTTGTTTGTAAGGTCAGATCTTGTTAAAGAATTGATGAAGAATAAGAATTTTGATCTCTCAAGTTTTATTCCTGAGTTAGTGCAAAAAAAGTTAAAATCCAAGTTTGTTGACAAATTATCTTAATAATATATATATTATTAAGATATGTTTGTTTATGTTTAAGGAGACAAAGAGATGGCTGTTCCAAAATTTAAGCCTTCAAAGTCTAGAAGTAGGACAAGGCGCAGTATAAATATGAAAATAAAAACACCTCAACTTCAAGAGTGTTCAAATTGTAGCAATCTTGGAGTAAGACACAGAGTATGTGTGAAGTGTGGTTATTATAGAAATACTCAATATTTAAAATTAGAATTGTAGTTTAAACGAGGAATATTTTTTTATGGATCAAAGTGAGATTTTTAAAAAAGTTAGGTCGATCATATCCGAGCAGCTTGATAAAAAAGAAGACGAAATTACTATGGAATCTAGATTTGTTGAGGATCTTGGTGCAGATAGTCTTGACATTTATGAACTTTTATATTTGCTTGAGGAAGCATTTGATGATAAGATTCCAGAAAATGAGGCTAGTGAATTTGAAACTGTAGGTGATGTTGTCGCCTTTATTGAGAAAAAAAAGGATTAAATATAGTGGGTTTTTCTGTCATAAATTTGGACGTAGAGAGGAGAAGAAAATTAAATGAGTTTTTGATGGGTTTACATATTGATTTTAATGATATTAATCTATTGAATATGTCTTTAAGCCATTCATCATATGCAAATGAGTTTGATCAGAGGTATGTTAATAATGAGAGATTAGAGTTTTTAGGAGATTCTGTTCTTAATCTTATTATTACAGATTACTTGTATAAATTTTATCCTGGTAAGAGTGAAGGTGAGCTTAGTAAAGCCAGATCTTATATTGTAAGTGAAGAGTCTCTTTCAAGTATTGCTAGGGAAATTGGTCTTGGTGAGTATATTTTACTTGGTAAAGGCGAGGAGAGTAATGATGGACGCAATAAGAAAGGTATTCTTGCAGATGCTATTGAGGCTTTTGTAGGTGCACTTTATCTTGATGGTGGTTTTTTAAAAGCTTCGGCTTTTGTGGTAGAGCTCTTTGAAGTGCACATAAGATTAATGTTTAATCGTGGTGATTTTAAAGATTATAAAAGCCTTTTACAAGAATATATTCAAAAGAAGTATAAGATTTCTCCAAGTTATAGGTTGGCCCAAGAGTTAGGTCCTGATCATAATAAGGTTTTTTGTGTTGAACTTTATGTGAATGATAAATTTGTATCTAATGGTAAGGGAAAATCTAAAAAAGAAGCAGAAATGATAGCAGCTGAAATGGCACTTAAAAATATTTCAAATATTGATCTTTAATTTTTTTAATTAGAATCTCTTTTTTGTTTAATTTGGGATTAATTAGTACTTCTCTTAATAGATAGTTAAGGATTTGTCCAATTTTTTTATTATCTGTTAATTGAATGTTTTTAATATCATTACCATTTATTTTCAGTTCTTTTAAAGATAGTGGGTCATTTAGTAACTTTTTGCTTTTTATCTTATTTAGAATAAACTTGAGTTTTTTATCTTTTCCTTTAAGAGCTTTATATATGTCAAGTATTTCTTTGTAACTTTCTCTGGTGGCTTTGCTTAACATTATTCGGATGTCATGTAGTTTTTTAATTCTTAGAGTGTTAATTTCATTAACAACGGTTTTATAAAATAATATTAATTTAATGTCTTTATTTGAAAATCTGAGTAATTTTAAATTTTCTTTTAAGCATGAGATGTCTTGTTTGATTGTAAAAATGACTATTGCTTTTAAGTAAAATTTGTCTCTGTTTAAGGCGTTAATTTGATTTTTTGATTTTTTGTTTATTTTTATGTTAAAAAAGTAATTGAAGAAATTTACTTTTTGTAGGTAGTTGATTCCGTTTATTGGATTTTTGCCTTCTAGAAGTTTAATAAGTTCATTGTTTATTCTTTCTTTTGATAAGAATAAGATGTTTTCTTTTTTATATTTCATGGATGTTAATGTATTCTTTTCAATTGTGAAATTGAGAGTTGATGCGAATCTGGCGGCTCTGAGTATTCTAAGGGCATCTTCTTCAAATCTTTGATTTGGTTCTCCTATACATTTTATTCTTTTTTTATTAAGGTCTTGCCTGCCATTATAGCAATCTATTATTTTTCCATTTAGTGTATTCATTGCGATTGAGTTTATTGTAAAATCTCTTCTTTGAAGATCGTCATTTAAGTTTTTTGTGAATTTTACTTTTTTAGGAGATCTTTTGTTTTTATAGTCTATGTCTATTCTGTAAGTTGTAACTTCGAAAATATTTTTGTTGAAGATTATACTTATTGTACCATGTTTTATTCCCGTTTTCATATTGTTCGGGAATAGTTGCATTATTTCTTCTGGAGTTGCATTTGTTGTAAAGTCAAAATCATTAGGTATCTTCTTAAGAAGCAAGTCTCTTAAAGCACCTCCGACTAGAAAAAATTCATAATTATGATCATTAAAAATCTTGCTAATTTTTATTATATCTTTAGTATTAGTGCCTAGATTCATATAGAAATATTATAGTTAAAATACTATTTTATAAGGTTAAAATATAGGTTGCAATACTACTTTTTCTAAGGTTAAAATATAATTTTAGTTTATTCTTAAAATATCATAAAATAATATTTGTTTGATTTTGTATTTTATATTTAGACATTATTTATAAATGGGGATTTATGGGCAAATTTAATATTAGCATATATGATTCTATTGAGAAGCTTTCAAAAGATTCAAGGGCCAAATTAGTAAAAGAGATTAAAAAGAATCTGAGCTTAAATTCTTCAGTATTATCTGAAAATAATTTTCATTACTTAGATTCAGGTTCTGCTGTTCAAATTGATGATTTTCTGTCTAAAAAGTTTATGGAAGAATCATTTTGGGTAAGAATATGGGTGTATATTTTAAATTTTTTCCAAAGAGATAAAACTAAAGAAGAGATTTATAAAGTGCATCTTATAAGAAATTTAGAAAATCATGTTAATGGCATGTACAAAAATCCTGTTATAGATTTTAGGAAAGGGTATCTACGGGTAGGTTTTATAGAGATGGTTTTTGGACTTTATTGCCATTTAGTGAAACTTAAAGAGTATTTTAAGATGCTGGAGACAGGCAATATTGTTGAACAAGCAATGTTTGAGGTTATTCAAAATAAGATCCCTGATGCTTTGTTCAGGATGGAAGATTTTTTAGCACTTGAAGAGTATGAACAATTCTTGAGAAAAGATAAAAGTCAAAATGAGTTAGAAGAGATTATTAAAGTAAAAATTAGCAATTATATTAATTCAATTCCTGCACAAACTTATGCAGTTGTAGAAAATATGTTTGAATTTTTTTATGTTTTAAATAGTATTGCGTTTTTTCCTTACAAGTCTTTTTTTGCTTTCTTTAATTTTGAGCTTTTAGACGATACAGATAATTTTGATGTTGCAAATCTTGATGGAACAGTTAGTACCAGTTTTGAGAGTGTTGATAAGTATTTTAAGTGTTTTTTTGAGCTTTTGCATGCACTAAAAGATGTTGAGATAAATGAAGAAGTTTTAAAAAATATTGTTAAGAATTATTTTTTAATAGTGAAATCAAATGATAATGGCATTTTAAGTGAAGAGAATCTTTTAGAAATTGATTTTATGTTCAAGAGAATTTTGGATATTATGACAAAAATTATTAGCTTGTCAAGAACTTTGCCTTATTTAGATGTTTTTAAAATTTATCATGAAAATCCAGTCTTAAAACCCAGGAAGTATGTTCCTTGCTTTGATGTAAGGAGTTTTTATGAAAATGTTTTATTTTTAAATGTTAGTGGTCAACTTATTAAAAACTATGCTAAGTCTTTGACGATACTTGTAAATAAAGAGCTTAGAAGCTTAATTAGAAATTATGGTGTTGTTATGGATGTAGAAAATACTCTTTTTAAAGGGCTGGAAATTGAGTATTCAATTTTTAAAAAGCTTTATTTTTTAAATGAGTTCTTTAGAGACATTTATGATGTAAAAATGATAGAAATATTGCGCACTGTCAACAATGTAGTACTGATAAACAATACTGATTTGAGAGGTTTATATATTAAACTTGAGAGAGATATAAGTGTACTGAGAAAAGAGGTTTATGATTTTTATTTCGAACTTAATGATAAAAAGGAGGAATATGAGAAATATAACAGAGATTATGATGGTGATGATTCTTATAGGGAGAGAATTTTGGAATGGTGTTTGGAAGAGGTTGGAACTGTTAAAAGGCTAATTTTTAATTTTATGAATTATTTTATTAATCTTAAGGAAAAATATATTGCTCTCTTGGAAAATAATAATGCTTTTATACAAAGTGCCCTTAATATTTCTCATAAATTATCTACAGGAGATAATCCGAAAATTAGTTTAAGTTATGTTATTAGCAATATTTTATTTATAATTAAACAAGCTCTTTTTATACTTAGGAATTTATAGGTTATTATGAAGAATTCTAGTGCAAATGATTTACGTTTATTGTCGGTTTTTATTAGGATTTTAGTAATAATTTTGTTTTTTAATTCTGTGCTTAGTTTGTTTATTTTTTTAGCAGGTGCTTATAATGTTTTTATGCCTTCTTTTCAGAAATTTTCACTTGAATTTGCAATTGTACTGAGTTCTGTTTCCTTTGGACTTGAATTTACTAGATTACTATTATTTTATCTTTTGCAAGGGAAACGGATTAATCATTATATAATTTTAGTGTTTAGTTTTATTATTTGTTTTTGTGCTTTTTTTATAAAAATTTTTCTTTCTCTTGAAGTTTGATTAATTTATTTTGATCCTGCTATTGACTAATATATTTTATTTTTATAAACTAACCATTAGCTTTATTGTGCCGACTTAGCTTAGCTGGCTTAGAGCAGTGGTCTTGTAAACCACAGGTCGTCGGTTCGAGTCCGACAGTCGGCTTTATGGGGCGGTACCGAAGTGGTTAACCGGGGCAGACTGTAAATCTGTTGGCGTTGCCTACGTGGGTTCGAATCCCACCCTCCCCAATTTGGAGTTATGATTTGTGTAAATTTCGTATGAGGTTTGATTTTTTTTCTTAATTCTTTGGGATGTAATTTTAATGTTATGTTTTTTGAGTATTTTGGCATTCATTTTAATGGGCTTTTAGTTAATCTTTATAATTTGTATTTGTAGAGATAATGTGCTTATTTAATTGAGGGCATGGAAGTGGGATTTTTTTCTTTTTAAATAGATTTTGAGTTCTTATGATAATGAGAAAGATTTTCATTTTCCTTTGTGTTTTGTTTATTATTTGCTCTGCCTCAGCAGTTTTTTTATGTTTCTTAAATTCTTCTCCTTTAAAGTCTGATTTGGTATATGAATTTGAAGTTCAAAAGGGATGGGGAGTAAAAAAAATTGCTTGGGAACTTAAGAAGAAAGGATTAATTAGGTCTGACAAACTATTAATAGCCATTTCCTATCTTTTTGGTAGTGATAAAAATTTTAGGGATGGTAAATATTTGATCAATGGTAATTGTTCAACTTTTGATGTTTATAAAGAATTTTTGAAAGGTAGACCTATACTCCCCATTAATATTACCATACCCGAGGGGTATACGGGTAGGAGAATAGCTTTAAAACTTCATGAATTAGGCATTATTAGTGATGTGCATAGTTTTATTAATTTAATAAATGATGTTGAGTTTATTAGTAAACTTGGACTTAGTTATAATTCTCTTGAAGGTTTTTTATTTCCAGATACTTATAAATTTTATAAGGATATGGATATGAGAGAAATAATTCAAATTTTTGTTGGCAATTTTTTTAGCAAACTTGGTTCTATTGGTATAGAGCGTAAGGCTTATTCTAGTGAAGAGCTTTATAATAAAGTGATAGTTGCTTCTATTGTTGAGCGTGAATATAGAGTTAAGAGTGAAGCACCAATAATGGCATCTGTTTTTTATAATAGGATAAAGTCTGATATGGCATTACAGTCTTGTGCTACAATTGAATATATTATTACTGAAGAATTAAGGAAACCCCATCCTGAGAGAATTTATTTTGCAGATTTAGAGATTAATTCTGTGTATAATACCTATATTAATAAAGGTTATCCTCCAAGTCCAATTTCTAACGCTGGTATTGTATCTTTAAAGGCGGCTTTTTTCCCTGATAATACAAATTATTTATTTTTTGTTGTGAAAGATCCAAAGATAGGAACTCATAAGTTTTCTTCAGATTATAGTGATCATCTACTAGCTGCAAATAGTTATATTCGTAATTTTATTACTAAGGATTAGAAAAGTATGGAATATGCTAAGGTTATAGATTTGATTAGACAGAGAGTTGATATTGTATCTTTAATAGGCGAACGTGTTAGATTGGTTAAATCGGGATCATCTTACAAAGGGCTTTGTCCTTTTCATGCTGAAAAGACACCTTCTTTTTCTATAACTCCTGCCCAGGGACTTTTTTATTGTTTTGGATGTAAAAAGGGAGGAGATGCTATAAAATTTTTGATGGATATTGAAAAGCTTGGTTATAATGATGCTATTAAGTCTTTATGCAGTAGGATAGGTATTGCATATGATGATATTAAGAAAAATAAGTCAGCTAGGGGTAAAACTCAAGATGAATCACTAACTTCAAAAATATATGATTTGAACTTTAAATTGATTAAGACCTTTTTATTTTTTTTAAATAATAGTCAAATAGTTTTGAATTATATTTTGCAGGAGAGAAAGATATCTAGAGAAGTTATTGATTTATTTAGTATTGGTTATTTGCAATACGATGTTTTAGATAAGTGGAGTTTTTATGATTTTTTGCTTTCAAAAGGATATTCTGATGAATTTTTGTGTAAAAGCGGTTTATTTTCAAAAAGAAAACGAAGATTTTCAATTTTGTCTGGAAGATTGATTTTTCCAATCAGAGATTTTAAAGGAAATGTGGTAGGCTTTGGAGGTAGGGATTTAGGTAAAGATAGTAAGATTAAGTATATTAATTCAAGTGAGACAGAGATTTTTAAAAAAAGGGAATTGCTTTATGGACTTTATGAAGGCTTGTCTGTAATCAAGGAAAGTAAATCTGTAATTTTGACAGAGGGTTACATAGACGTTCTTTCCTTTTTTACTGCTGGCATAAAAGTTGCGGTTTCTACGCTTGGTACTTCTTTTTCAAAGGAGCATCTTGCTTTAATTAGGAGATATGCAAATAAGATAATAATGTGTTTTGATGGTGATGATGCTGGGCTTTTGGCTACCTTTAAAGCTTATCAAATTTGTTTGCCGTTTGATGTCGATGTTAGTGTGATTAAAATGCAGTATGGGATTGATCCAGCAGATGTTTTAAAGAATGAGGGTGCTTCTGCCTTAAAGAGTATGCTCAATGATAGCTGTGATGCTTTTGAATATCTTTTGGAGGGATATTCAGGTAAATATGATTTAACTAAAACAATAGATTTGAATAGTATGATTGGATTGTTCATAAATTTGATAAGTTTTTCAAGTACTAATACGCAAAGGGATATTCTTTTAGGAAAACTTGAGAGAAAAGTGGGTATTAAGTTAGAGACTTTAAGAGCAGATTATTATAGTATGAGGGAAAAGAATGTGATTGTGAATTACAAGAGAAATACATGTTCTTATGAAGTAAACACTTATGAAAGATATTTATTAATTGCCTTATTGAAAGACTTTAATTATTTTACTATAATAAGGCGTAATATTAGTGATAGTGACTTATATGACGTTAATGTAAAAAAAATTTTTGTGTGTTTTGAGGACCTATTTGAAAATAATAAAGGTTTTTCATTGCTTAATTTAAAAGAATTATTAAAAAATAAGTATGATGTTAGTGAAGTTTTTTTTGAAAATATGCTGCAAGTAGAGTTTGAAGTAGATGATGAGATGGTTAAGCAAATTTTATTTGCAATTAAAAAGAGAAGAGTGGAGAATCGAATTTTAGTATTTAAAGAAATGAGCAAGGATAGTTTTTCGATAGATGCTAAAACCCAAATAAGAGAATTGATGTTTTTAAATATGCAACGAGAAAACTTGAGGATATGTTTGAATGAATAGTGTAGAAAGTAAAGATTTGCAGGCTTTTAAGAAGAAGAATTCAAAGATAATAAGGACTATTTTAAGTTATTTGAGAGACAAAAAGACAATTACATTTGAAGAATTATCTACCTTTTTATCAGGAGATATGTTAGAACCTGAAAATATTGATTATATTTATGGAGTTCTTGAGAATGAGGGAATAAGTTTGATTAATGAGAAGGCGGATTCAGATATCTGTGATATTGATGAGTTAGGTGATGTAAGTAAACTTGATAATCAGTGTATGATATTGGATGATGTTATTCATAGTGATGATGAAATTGATGATAAATTAGATGAATTTGATGATGAGACTTTAGATAAGGAAGATTTTAGTTCGGGATATATTAAGAGTAGCTTATTGAAAGATAGTAATTCTGAAGATCCGATAAGACTTTACTTAAAAGAAATAGGAAAGGAATTTTTATTAACTGGGAATCAAGAGGTTGAGCTTGCAAAGCAAATGGATTCTGGCGAGAACATAATTGAAAATATTCTTAAAAATGAAGGACTGGTTATAGAAAATTATTATAATTTATTTAATGCTATTTATTCAAGAGTAGATAAGGAAGAGTTTTTTAAAAAAGAAAAGGAAAGAGAAAGAGATAATAATTTTGATTATTATAACAAAAAAAAAAGAATCACTTCTTTTTATAAGGTTTCATTAAAGCCATTTCAAGATTGTTTAGTAAGATATATTGAAAAGAAACATAGATTGTATGAGCTTGGAGAAGATATTTTTGAAGAGAGTATTACTAAAGAAAGATTATATATAAAAGAGATGCTTAAGTCTGTTCCTTTATATCAAGAGGAATTACGCATTTTTTCAGATGATTACATTGATTCTGCTACCAAAATAAAGGATTTAAAGAGACAACAAAAGTCCATATTGGATAGATTAAAGGTTGATAAAGTAAGGAATCTTAGAATTCTTGGGAGAGATTTAGCTATTCCTGAGAGGCGGGAGAGGATAGAGAAATCTCTCAATATTCGAGAAGATCTTATTAAAGAGCAAATTACAGAAGCTCAACTTGCTCAAAAGGAGCTTGAGAGAATTGAGATGTATTATGAATATCCGATGGATAAAATAATAAGTATGTCGGAAGAAATTCTTAAGGGCAAGCAGATGATGCAGCATGCAAAAGATCAGCTGATTAAAGCTAACTTAAGGCTTGTGGTAAGTATTGCTAAAAAGTATGCTAATAGAGGATTACATTTCTTTGATCTTGTTCAAGAGGGCAATATTGGCTTAATTAAAGCAGTTGAGAAATTTGAGTATAAGCGGGGCTTTAAGTTTTCTACTTATGCTACATGGTGGATTCGTCAAGCAATAACGAGATCAATTTCAGATCAGGCACGTACTATTCGTGTGCCTGTACATATGATTGAGCAGATAAATAGGCTGAATAGAGAAACAAGGTACTTAGTTCAAGTTTTAGGTAAAGATCCTACGGATGAGGAGTTATCAGCTAGACTTGGGTGGGATCTTAAAAAGGTGAAAACTGTCAAAAATGTTTCAAGAGAGCCCGTTTCTCTTGAAACACCAATTGGGGAGGAAGAAGATTCTGTTCTTAGTGATTTTATTGAGGATAGGGCAATCAAAAATCCTGCGAAACACACATCTTTTGTGGTATTGCAAGATCAGATAAGGTCAGTTCTTGGTACTCTTCCAGAGAGAGAACAGGAAGTTGTTAAGATGAGATTTGGACTTGAAGATGGGTATTCTTTAACCCTTGAAGAAGTTGGACTGCATTTTAACGTTACAAGAGAGAGAATTAGACAGATTGAGTCTAAGGCTTTAAGGCGTCTTAAAAATCCTAAGAAAACTCAAAAACTTAAAGATTATTTAGAAGATTTAAATTGATAGGAGGAGACTTTATGGAAAGTAATATTGATGTATTGAAGAATCTTGAGGGCATATATAAAGCTAAGTTTGAGCTTGAAGAAAGGCAAAAAAATATTCCTAAATATTTGCAAACCAAGAAGGCTCAAATTGATGGACTTATTGAGACTCTTGCAGAATTACAGTTCAAATTTCAAGAGTATCAAAAAGAAGATGCATCTTTGAAATTAGATATTCAAGACATTAATGTTCGAAAGAGTAAGGCAGAAGAGAAAATTGATAGCATTAAAACTCAAAGGGAATATGAAGCTCTTGAGAAGGAATTGCAGACTATTATCGATGATGAAGTTACTATTAGAAAAAAAATGACACATATTACTGGACTTAAGACAAAGGTGGATAGAGAAATAGTTGATATTAAGAGTAAGCTTGAAGTTGAGCAGGGTATTTATGCTACTGAGAGTAATGATCTTGAAAATGAGCTTTCAGAGATTTTAAAAAAGCTTGATTCTATAAGGGATGAAGAGGAAAAATATGCTTCTCGAATGGATGAGGACTTTTTGTTTAAATTTCAAAGAATTATTAAAAATAAATCCAATGGGGTTGTGCCTTTAATTGAAAATGTTTGTAAAGGTTGCCATATGATACTTCCTATTGAGTTTGCAAATAAGGTAAGGCGTGAACCAGATGATATTAATTTTTGTCCTTATTGTAGTAGAATACTTTATTACCAAGATAGGTTTGAAGTTGGCTTAGACATGGTTCCTGGTGGTTTGGCAGATCTTATAGAGTAAAGTTTTTAATTTTGTTTTTTAAGTTGATATCCAGTCATCGCTTAATATACTGAATTAAGTATATTAAGAGGAAAGTCCGAGCTCCAATAAGAGCATAATGCTAGGTAATGCCTAGGAGTTTGAAGCTTAAGAGAGTGTCACAGAAAATTACCGCCTTCGGGTAAGGGTGAAAAGGTGAGGTAAGAGCTCACCGCTTATTTAGTAATAAATAAGGTCAAGACAAACCTCATTAGGAGCAAAATCGAGTAAGCAAGCTTCCTTAGCTCTTGAGGGTATGCTTGCGGGTGGATTGCATGATTTTTTCAGTGATGAAAAAACAAGATAGATGATGACATAATACAGAATTCGGCTTATGGGTATCAACTTGATTTTTTTGTAGAGAGTTTTTATGAGGATCAATTATCTGAAGTGTACTTTTTATTTGATTATAAGTTTGTCACTTTTATTCTTTATTTTTTATATGTTATCTTATTTTAAAGCCTTTTCTAACTCTTATTTAAAGGCAGGACCTACTGAGGTAAATTTGCTTTTTCTTTGGGATAATAAAGAATATAAGGAAGTAATAGACTATGCTGAGAATGGTCTTAAAAAAAATAGGTTTGACTTTAATCTAAATTTGCTTCTTGGATTTTCATATTTTTATTATTCCTTAATGTTGAATGATAGTTATTTAAAAAATCAATTTTTGGATAACGCAATAGAAAGATTACGTTTTTTAATGTCAATTAGTGGTGACGTTCCTATGGGTTCACTTTATTATATTTTGGGTAAAGCTTATTCTCATAAGGGAGAATATTATAGTGATCTTTCTGTTAAGTATTTAAGTAAAGCTTTATATTCAAGTAACTTTGACTTTATGAGTGTAAAGGAAGATATTTTTGAGTATTTGGGGTATTCTTATCAACTTTTAAAAGACTATGATTCTAGCTTAAAGTTCTTTGAGAAAGCTTATCAAGAGAATAAGTCCGATATTGTTCTTTGGAGTTTGGCATATGTGAATTACAAGAAGGGAAATATTGACAAGAGCGTTGGATATATAAATAAGTTTTTACAGGAAGAGAGTGAATCATTAAAAAATGAGAGAAGTGATGATAATTTGATGCAAAAGGTATATTTATTATACGGAGATATCTATTTGGAGAAGGGTGCTTATGAGGATGCTTTTGATTGCTATGATAAAGTCTTGAAAATTAATAGTTTAAATCCTAATGTTTATGTTAAAATAGGAGACGTGTATATAAAGAGAGATAAAGATTATCCTAAAGCTAGAAAATATTGGAGAGAGGCATTGAGCATTAATCCTTATTTAGAAGAAGCAATGGAAAGACTTAAAATTAGTCTAGAGGATTTTTAGGGGGAGCTTGAGTTGAATTTTTTTAAATCTTTTTTGATAGATATTGGTATTGATCTTGGTACATGCAATACTTTAGTTTACATTAAGGATTATGGTGTGGTGATGAGTGAGCCTTCAGTAGTTGCTATTGATGTTAATAAGAGTAATAGAGTTGTAGCTGTTGGGCGTAATGCAAAGAAGATGCTTTGGAAAACACCGGAAAATATTAAGGCGGTAAGACCACTTCGGGATGGTGTTATTGCTGACATTGAAAATACAGAGAAAATGATTAGATATTTCATAAGTCAGATTTTTTCTCGAAAGAAATTGTTTTTTAAACCGAGAATGGTAATAGGAGTTCCAACTTGCATTACAGAAGTTGAGAGGAGGGCTGTAAAAGAGAGTGCAATGAATGCTGGTGCTCGCGAAGTTAAGGTTATTGAAGAATCTCTTGCAGCTGCCATTGGATCTGATATTCCCATTTTTGAACCAACAGGTCATATGGTGTGTGATATTGGTGGGGGAACTACTGAAATATCGGTTATTTCTCTTGGTGGTATGGTAGTAAGTAGAGCTATTAGAACAGGTGGAGATGAGTTTGATGAGAGTATCATCAAGTATATGAGAAATGCTCATAATATTATTATTGGACAGCAAACAGCAGAAAAGTTGAAAATTAAGATAGGTAATGTTTATCCAGATACTCATAATTTGAAGGTGGAGACAATAGATATTAAGGGAACAGATGCTGTTACGGGTCTACCTAGAAAACAAATTATTGATTCTATGGAAGTTCGGGAGTCTTTGCAAGAGCCTATTGGTACTGTTGTTGATGAGGTTAAACGAACTCTTGGCGCAACTCCTCCAGAGCTTGCAACAGATATTGTTGAGCGTGGAATCATATTAACAGGAGGTGGAGCTCTTCTTAAAGGGCTTAGTAGGCTTTTATCAAAAGAGACAGGAGTTCCAGTTTACGTGGCAGATAATCCTCTTTTATCTGTAGCTGTTGGGGCTGGTTTATTTTATGATTATGCTAATAGAATTGATATTAGTAAAAACATATATAGCTTTATTAATGAATAGATATGAAATTGCTTGTTAATTTCAAGAATTTTATTAAGGTATTTAGCGTATTGGTATTTGCTATTATTCTTATGATTTATGATTCGAGTACTTCTAAGAGAAACAAGAGGGATGATTTTTTCATTTTTACTTTAAATTCATATATTCAGCGGAATATGCATAAATTTTTTAATTTTGTTTCTAATGTTTTTAAGGCGATAAATGAATATAAGGATTATGGCGACACAATAGAAGCTTATAAGAAGAGGATACAGCAACTTGAGATAGTGATTCAGAATGTGCAAGTGTTAAGACAGGAGAATGCTAGGCTTAAAGAGCAGCTTGGATTTTATTCAGTACATTCTAATGAATTTATTTCAGCTGAAGTAATTTACTTGAATTATGCAAATGTTTCATCTTTAATGTCAATTAATAAAGGATATAATGATGGTGTCCAAAAAGATATGATAGCTGTTGCTTATCAGGATGGATTTAGTGGTCTTGTTGGGAAAGTTGTTAAAGTTTATGCAGATACTGCAAGAGTTTTGCCTTTAACCAGTTATGAGAACTATGTTTCTGCAAGAATTCAAAATAGTAAATTTATTGGTCTTGTTGAAGGTAAGGGATATGGTAAAGTTCTTGAGATGAACTATGTTAATAAATTAGCTGAAAATGCTCTAAAGATAGGAGATTCTGTTGTTACTGCTGGATTTAGTGATTATCCTAGTGGAATTTATATAGGAAAAATTATTGATTTTAATGTTCTTGAATATAATTCTCTCTTAAGTATTAAGATAGAACCTATAATAGTTTTAGATAAATTGGAATATGTTTTTCTGATTAATGGCGATCAGAGGCTAAGAAAGTGATATCTTTTATACTCTATTATATTGCTAGTGTATTTCTGGGACAAGTTTTTCAGTATTATTGTGATATTAGTTTTTCTTTTTCAATAGACATATTTTTAATCATTTTAATTTTTAATTCTCTAAACTTTGTTTTTAATGTAGGTTTGATGTCAAGTATTTTACATGGTCTTATTATGGAATATTTCAATGGAATGCCGCTTGGATTTTTTGTCTTTAATTATGTTTTGATATTTTACCTTCTTGAGAAGGCTAAGATGATTGTGCCTAAGAGCATGTTTAGTATAACAGTGTTTTTTGTTTTTGCAAAATTTATTATTTGGTTTGTGGCAATGATTGTTGCAGACTTTATTGATCTTAAAGGATTCAATTATTCAATATTTGACATTAATCTTCTCATAAATATAGTATTTTTAAATTTCTTATATCCGATTTTAAGTTATTGTACTAGAAGTCTTTATACTATTAAAGAGGAATATTAAAATGAAAGTTATCTTGAAGGGTAGATATAGATTTGGAATGTTTCTTTTATGTTTCGTTTTTTTTTCTTATATCTTTACCTTATTTAAAATGCAGATTGGAAAGCACTTATTGTATGATAGAGAAGCAACAGTTCTTTTATCTAGAGTTGAGAAAATTAAGGCTTCAAGAGGTGAAATTCTGGATTCAAATTTGAATGTCCTTGCAAATAATCTTACGGCATTTGTTCTAAAGATTAGTTTGGAGCAGTATTATGGTATGTCTATTGAAGATAGAGATGAGATGTTAAGCTTTTTATCAGGCATTTTAGGTATTGAGAAAGAACTTATTATCTCTAAAATTGAGGCTCCTAGAGGATATTTGAAGGATGTAGAAATAGTTGAATTAAGTCCAGAAGTGTTGTTTAGAATTGCTGAGAAGAGAGTTTATTATCCTGCACTTTTGTGGACATATTCTTTTAAGAGAAATTATTTGGTAGATGATTCTTATTCTCATCCTATTGGATATGTCGGTAAGATTAATCAAAGGGAACTTCGTGCTTTTTATAATGTTAAAGGATATGATAATAATTCTACAATAGGAAAATTGGGAGTTGAACAGACTTATGATAGTTATATTAGAGGAAAGGAAGGTTTAATTAAGTATAGAGTAGATTCTAGGGAGAGGAAAATCGATAGTGGATTTATTATAGAGCATATGACTCCTGGTAATAATATTGTTTTAAATATAAGTAAGGATATTCAAATGCTTGCTAAGAGTGCCTTGGGTAAGAAATATGGAACTGTAATAGTGTTAAAACCTTCAACAGGAGGTGTATTAGCTCTTTATAATTATCCTTACTATTCAATGAGTGATGTTTATAACAAGCATTCTGAAGAAGATTATTCTTTTCTAAATAGAGCAATACAATCAGTTTATCCTCCTGCATCTGTTTTTAAGTTAGTTATGGCTACAGCATTATTAGAAGAAAAAGTTATTGATAAGGGTAGGAAGGTCCATTGTCCGGGATATTTTAGAGTAGGCAACAGAGTGTTTCATTGTTGGCAGCGAGGTGGTCATGGTTATGTCAATTTGGAACTTGCTATTGCTCATTCATGTAATGTTTATTTTTATGTATTGGGACTTAGATACCTTGGTATTGAGAAAATTGTTAAATATGCGAAGGAATATGGTTTTGGTGAGAAAACGGGAATTGATTTACCAAATGAGGTCTCTGGAATTCTTCCGAGTCCAGAGTGGAAGGAGAAAACTTTTAATCAATCTTGGGTAGGAGGTGATACTGTCAATTTTTCAATAGGTCAAGGATTTTTAAGTGCTACTCCTATTCAGGTTGCTAATATGGTAGCTATGATTGCAAATGAAGGTATTATTTATAAACCAAGAATTGTTAATAGGATTTTGAATGGTAATACTAACGAAGTTATCCTTGAAAATGTTCCTGAAATTCTTAAAAAGACAAATCTTATTAGTCAAAGGACTTTTAAGCTTTTAAAAAAATATATGAGAAATGTCATAACTTATGGTACTGCTAGAAATTCAGTTCTCACAAAAGCTGTAGAAGTTGGAGGAAAGACAGGTACAGGGCAAACAGGTGTTATTGGACTTGAGAATAGTTCTTTTGTTGGGCTTGCTCCTTATGATGCTCCATCTAATAAACAAATCGTTATTTTTAGTTTGGTTGAAGGAAGAAGTAATGCAGATATGTGGCCTGCTAAGTCTGTAGATTTAATGATGCAAGGAATTTTTGCTAAGCAGAGTTATGAGGATATGCTTAAAGAATATAGGACATGGTATATTAGGTAAGGTAAATGGCTGTTTTTAGGAAAAGTTATGATCGCTTTGCATTATTTAGTTTGGTAATAATATCTTTTATTGGAATCTTGCTTATATATTCTAGTGATTATACTTCTAATGGTTCTTTAATGAAAATTGAATATATCAAACAAATTGTATGGGTTCTTATTGGATTTTTTGTAGTCTTTATGGTAGGAAGATATGACCTTAAGATTATACATGGTATGATCTATCCTTTATATTTTTTGTTGGTTATTTCTTTGGCTTTTACTGCTCTTTTTGGTGTTACTGTTAATGGAGCTAAGTCTTGGATTGGAATTTGGAAATTAGGAGGTCAACCTTCAGAGTTTGGTAAGATTATTAGTATTTTAGCTCTTGCTAAATTTTATAGTAGTAAAAGTGAGCGTAATAATTTATTTGTTTTTATTTTTGCTTTTATTTTAATTTTGCCTGTTATTTTGTTTGTGTTTTTACAACCTGATTTTGGTACAGCTGTAGTCTATTTGAATATGTTTATATTTATTTCCTTTTTTGCTGGTATAGACATACACTATATTTTATCTTTTGCTTTAACGGGATTCTTTTCGTTTCTTTTTGTAGTTTTGCCGGTTTGGTATGAATATAAGGCGGATATGGGCAATGTTTTATATTTGATTTTTTCTAATAATTTTTATTTTCAAGTAGCTTTTTTAGTATTAATTTTGGTATTTTTATCTTCTGCTATAGGTTTTTTTGTTTCAAAGTATAATTTGAGTATTAGACTTATTTACTTTTACATATCATTTGTGAGTTCAATTTTAATGATTTCAGCTTTTTTGTCTAAATTTCTCTCAAAATTTATGAAACCTTACCAAATCAAAAGGTTTTTGGTTTTTTTAGATCCGAATATTGATCTTAAAGGAGCTGGCTGGAATTTGAATCAAGTTAAGATTGCAATTGGTTCTGGAGGTGTTTTTGGTAAAGGATTTTTAAGAGGGCCCTATACTCATGCAAATTATGTTCCATCTCAGAGTACAGATTTTATTTTTTCAATCTTGGCTGAGGAATTTGGTTTTTTGGGAGTTAGTGTAGTTTTAATATTGTTTTTTATTATTTTTTTTAAAATTTTAATGATGATGCATAAAAGCAAAGATAAGTATATGTCTTTGGTACTTGCTGGTGTATTGGGTATTTTATTTTTTCATACCTCTTTTAATATTGGTATGTCTTTAGGATTATTGCCAATTACAGGCATACCTTTGCCTTTTTTATCTTACGGTGGGTCATCTACTATTACTTTCTTTTTGGCTATGGCTCTTTATTTTAATATTGAATCTATAGTAACTATAGATTAGAATATTAGAAAATTTTGTTTATTGGTTCTTATTATTTTATCTGTTTTTTTAGTAAATTTTTTTGTATATTGGTATTGAGAGGATGTTTTGTTTGTTTATGAGTTTGTTAAGGCTTGAATTGTTTTAGATTTAAAATTTTAGAGTTTGTAAGGTGTTTTTATGATTGAAAAATTAGATAAAGAGAGCATTCTGTATAAGAAGAGACATTCGATTGCGCATGTTATGGCAGAAGCTGTGCTTGAGTTATTTCCCAATACTAAGCTTGCTGTAGGTCCTCCGATTAAAGATGGGTTTTATTACGATTTTGATTTTGAAAAACATATTATAGAAGATGATCTTTTGTTAATAGAACGAAAGATGAGAGATATTCTAAAGACAGGGAGTGCTTTTATAAAGGAAGTGGTAACTAAAGAACAGGCTTTAATGCTTTTTAAAGATCAACCTTATAAAATAGTTTTAATTCGAGAGCTTGATATTACGGATGAGATTTCGATATATAAAAGTCATAATTTTACTGACCTTTGTAAAGGTCCTCATGTTGATAATATGGGAAAAATTGATCCAAAAGCATTTAAGTTAACTGGTATTGCTGGTGCTTACTGGCGTGGTAATGAGAAAAACAAGATGCTTACTCGTATTTATGGAACTTTATGGAATAATGAAAAGGAATTGAAATCATATCTTGAGTTAAGGGAAAAGATAAAGAAGCGGGATCATAGAAAACTTGGTAGGGAACTTGATTTGTTTTCTGTTCATGAGGAGATAGGACCTGGTCTTATATTTTTGCATCCAAATGGTGCCAGAATAAGATCTTTAATAGAAGATTTTTGGAGGGAAGAGCATTTTAAGAATGGTTATGATATACTTTTTACTCCTCATGTTGGTAAATCTTGGCTTTGGGAAACTTCTGGGCATTTAGATTTTTATGAAGAGAATATGTTTAAAAAAATGGAGATGGATAAAAGTAGTTATTACGTTAGACCTATGAATTGTCCATTTCATATTACGATTTATAATTCTGGCAAGCATTCTTATAGGGAATTGCCGTTTAGGTGGGCTGAGCTTGGTACGGTGTATCGCTATGAAAAGATAGGTTCTCTTCATGGTACTATGCGTGTTAGGGGATTTACTCAAGATGATGCACACATTATATGTACTTGTGAGCAAGTTAAGTTTGAAGTTCAAGAAGTTTTAAGATTTGCTATTTATATGTGGAATAAATTTGGATTTACTGACTTGAAGGCATATCTTTCAACAAAGCCGGAAAAATCTGTAGGGGATGAGGATGATTGGGAAATGTCTGTAAGAGTTTTGGAGGAATCTTTAATTGATCTTAATATTGATTACGATGTTGATGAAGGAGGTGGAGCTTTTTATGGACCTAAAATTGATCTTAAAATAATTGATTCTCTTGGGAGAGCATGGCAAATGAGTACAATTCAATTTGATTTTAATCTTCCTGTAAGATTTAAGATGACTTATACAGGAGAAGATGGTAAAGATAAGCGACCCTTTATGATTCATAGAGCTCTTCTTGGTTCTATTGAGAGATTTTTGGGTATTTTAGTAGAACATTATGGTGGAGCATTGCCTGTGTGGTTGGCACCTCTTCAAGTTATAATTATTCCTGTAAACGGTGTTGTAGAAGAATACGCATTAGAGGTATTATCTCGGTTTAAAAATGAAGGGATTAGAATAAAACTTGATAATGATTGTAATATGAGGATGAACGCAAAAATTAGACAATATCAATTCCAAAAAGTTCCCTATATGTTTATTATAGGAGAAAAAGAGATGCTGGGAGGGAAAGTTTCAATTAGAACTAGAGCAAATGATCAGATCAATGGACTCGGATTGAAAGAAGCACTTGAATTTTTGAGATTAAAGATAAATAATAAGGAGATTTTATAAATTGAATAGCAAAGGCATAATTAGTCCAAATAAAATAACTTGTTTTAGAATTATATTATCTTTTGTTATTTTGATTATATTACATCTTGAAAATTTTTGGAATCCTTATTTATTTTTGATAATAATTTGGTTTTTAATTATTGTTAATGAAGTAACGGATATTATGGATGGATATATTGCCAGGAAGTATGATTTGGTCACTAATGTGGGTAAGATTCTAGATCCTTATGCAGATGTGTTACAACATTTAACATATTTTGTTTTTTTCTTTTATAAAGGTATTACTCCATATTATTTTTTTGTGATATTTATATATCGTGAACTTTCAGTTGGTGTTGTTAGGAATTTAATTATTCAGTTTGATGTAGTTCAGCAAGCTAAGTTGTTGGGAAAAATAAAATCGTTATTTTATGCTATCGCAACGTTTTCTAGTCTTTTTATTTATAGTTTAGACAAGTTAAAAATTACTATATTTATTGAGGATTTTATTAGTTCAATTTTAAATATAGATTTTAATTTTTCTTTTATTGTTGGAATGATATATGCTGTGTCTGCCTTTCTGACTGTCATATCATTAGCTGATTATGCTATGGTATTTTTGGATCTTAGCAAGTATGAGAAATAATATATTATTAATATTTGTTTTTCTACTAATTGGTTTTTATTCTCATGCTCAGTTAAAGCAAATGTTAACGGAATTTAAGCCTTTGAGTATTTCAAGTGAAAGTGGGAAAGGAAGTGTTTATTTAAGAGTTAATAAGTCTTCTAACTATATCTTAACTTTTGATATTTCTCTAGATTCAGATTTTGTCTATATGGTGTATGATGTCTTTAATAAGAAGTATTTAACAGATAAGATAAGAAAGAGGGATGTCAAACTTAAATTGAATAAAGATATTCTTTATGCTGTGATTTATGTTACATCTGCTAATGTAAACATTAATTTTACCCTTACTGATTTAGATTTATCAATAATAAATGATAGTGCTTTGAAAGCCAAAATGTCTAATATAAAAAAACAAGATAAGACTTTTTTATTAAGGGATTTGTCAAGTTTTCAGCTGAGCTCTAAGCTTAAGAAATATATTTTAAGAACTTATAATCGAAATATTTATATTGCTTATCAGCTGGAAGATAGTGATAGTATTAAGGTTTCTTCATTTATTGAAAATATTGGTTGGTTTGATATAAGTACTTCGGTTAATGATAATATTACTGATATTGCATATTTTGATTTTGCAGTTAATTCTAAAGGGGAATTATATGTTATATTTACTACTAAAGGTAACGATTATTTTTCTAGCGAACTTATAGTTAAGAAATTTAATAGTCGAAAGTGGATTGATATTAGTCCTAAATTCAGGGATGATGTTGGATTTTTGGTAAATATTAGCATTGATAAAAGAGATAATTTGTATGTAGCGTATTTAAAGAAAATAGGTAGTGAATATAAGATAAATTTTTTTACAAATAAGGGGTATAGTAATATTTGGAATAGCGTTATGGATTCTTATATATCCAAAGGTGATGCTAATGTTAATGTTTCGAGTATTGGTATTATTTCTGAGCCCTTTTTAGGAGTTTTTTATAATTATAAAATGCAAGATTATGTTAATTCTGAATTTATTATTGATAGAGGTGACAAAACTTGGGCAAATGCAAATATTCAGTCTGCAAATATGGCAAATTCTGTTAACATTCTTTATAATGCTAAATCTGACCAAGTGATTTTGGGTTATATAACAAATGAGAGGCTTATTGTAAGTATATCTACCTTTCAATATGATAGATGGCAAAATATAAGTCCAAATATTAAAATTAAGGGAATGACTAGTGATATTTTAAATTATAGGGATGATTTATTCTTAACTTTTGAAGATAGTAATAATATTAGGCTTATTTATTTTAATGATAATAATTGGTATTTTTTTAATGAGTCTGAAATTTTTCAAAAATTTGCCTGTAAGCCTCAATTTGCAGGATATCACGATGAAGGATTTATATTATCATATCTGAGCTTAGATTCTAAAGTTTTATTCTTTAAGTTGGTTAGCTAGTATTAGTTCAAAGTAGGATTTTTTTTCAATATTGTTTTGTAGTTTGAATTCTTTTATTGTTTCATAAATTTCTTTCTTGGCAAGGCTTAATTCATTTTTATCATGAATTATTTTTTCGATTTCTAAGAAAAAACCAAGATTTTTAATTAGATTAATTTCTATATTTAAATTTTCTTTTTTGTAAATTAAACTTTTTTTGATTTTTTTGTATAAAATTTTAAAATCCATTTCTTCTAAAAAAGATATAAAATTGTTTATTTGGTCTACTTTAAATTCAATTTCTTTGTTTATTTCTATGTAACTTTCTAAAGATTTGATTTTAAATGTTACAATCGCTTCTGCAATATTTGATTTCCTTATTCTTATTACTTTTTCTGTATTGCAATAGTAAGTATCATCTTTAATTTCTTTTTTTATAAATTTGAATTTTTGATTAGCTATTTTTAAAATTTTTTTGATTTTATTTTTGGGAATACAAGCTTTTGATTCAATTTCAAACATGTATTAAAAATAATAAAATTATGGTAATATTTCAATGTTCTTTAATTTTGCTATTTTGATGATGATTTCTTATATTTTATGTTTTTATGTTGAAATTTGAATTTAGTGATAGGTCTTTTCTTTTCAGTTATTTTGTCTTGATTATGTTTTTAGGTTCTCTTTTTTTGTCATTGCCTATTGCTTGGAATGGTGAGAAAAAATTAGAGTATATAGATGTTTTGTTTACATCCGTATCTGCTGTTAGTATTACGGGACTTGTTACTGTTAAAATAGAAGATTTTTCCACTTTTGGGTTTATAATTATAATGTTATTGATTCAGTTCGGGGGTCTTGGTTTTATAACGATTGCAACTTTTTATTTGCTTATTCCTAAGCGTAAGTTAAAATTAATCGATGCTAGGATAATAAAACAATATTCACTTTCAAATATTGAATATAATCCCGTTAAGATTTTGAAAAGTATACTTTTTGTAACTTTTTTCATTGAATTACTTGGGGTACTATTAATATTAGTGTGTTTCAAATTACGAGGTGTTAGTATTTCTTTATTTGAAGCTTTGTTTACTGCAATCTCAGCTTTTTGTAATGCAGGATTTTCTATGCATTCTGATAGCATTTATGCGTGGCGTGATGTTCCTGAGGCTATAGCTGTTGTTGCTATTTTGGTTATTTGTGGGGGACTTGGGTTTATGGTATATCGTGATGTTACGAATACTATTAAATATCGAAAGAAATTGTCTCTTCATGCTAAAATTGTTTTTTTGCTGAGTTTCTTTTTAATTGTTTTAGGTTCTATTTTATTTTTTTTCTCAGAAGTTCATAAACTTGAAAAAGGTTATTCACTTGGAACTCTCATATTTAATTCAATATTTTATTCAATAAGTACAAGGACTGCTGGTTTTAATTATCTTGACAATTCTCTTATTACAAGTAGAACCCAAATGCTTTCATTACCATTCATGTTCATTGGTGGTGCTCCTGGTTCAACTGCTGGGGGAATTAAGATTACTACCTTTTTTTTAATTATTCTTGCAGTAATAAAATCTCAAGATGGTAATGGTTATATTATTGGTTCTTATAAGGTTTCCATTGATAGTATAAGGTTTGCGCTTTTATTTTTTGTAAGGGCTGTTTTTATTTTATGTTTTTCATTTTTTGTTCTTCTTGCTGCTGAGGGTGGTGGGAAGTGGAGAGTGATTGATTTGGGATATGAAGTTTTTTCTGCTTTTGGTACTGTTGGTTTATCAGTTGGTGTTACACAGGATTTGTCATTTTTAGGTAAAGTAATTATAATTTTTACTATGTTTGCAGGTCGGATAGGACTTTTTTCTATGGCAATTTTTGTTTCACGAAGATCTCGTTTTGAAGAATTTACAAGGCCAAGACAGGATATTTTGGTAGGTTAGAAGAGAGTGAAAACGTTTGTTATTATTGGTCTTAGTAATTTAGGAATTCATATGCTTGAAAATTTGAGTAAGCTTGATTGTCAAATTATTATTGTTGACACATCAAAGGAATTAGTTGAAGAATATGATGTTATTGCTACGGAAAGCTTTATTTTGGACCAATTTACTAAAAATGCTTTAAAAAAAGTTATTCCTGTAGATACTGATGCTGTTATTATTGATTTTGATAATGATCTTGGCAAAAGTGCTCTTATTACTCATTATTGTAATCTTTTAGGTGTTAAAGAGATATGTGTTAAGACTGAAGATAGGGATGATGCTGAGATATTAAAAACTCTTGGTGCTACAAAAATTATATTTCCAAGTAAGGATGCTGCAAGAAGGTTAACCCCACTATTATTATCTCCTAATCTGTCAACCTACAGTATTGTTGGTCATGACATCATTGTTGCTGAGACTGTTATTCCAAAAGAATATGTAGGAAAAACTCTTCTTGAGGCTGATCTGAGAAGAGAGAAAGGTATTACAGTTATTGCTGTTAGAAATTTAAGCAATTCTAGGTATGAGTTCGTAGATGGAGATTATTTTTTCTTGAAGGATGATAAAATTGTAATTTGTGGTAAGCCTGATAGAATTGAGAGTTTTACAAATAATAAAGATTTGATTAAAGATTTAATATCAGTTTCTAAAGCAGAAGATGCTTCTTCCAAGGAAGATTCTAAGAAATTAGGATTTTTAAGGTTTTTTGATTTCATGAAAAAGTTTAATAAAGATAGTAAAAATGATTAATAGGATTTGAAGATGACTAAGATTATTCCTGTTGCAAGCGGAAAGGGAGGTGTTGGAAAAACATCTTTTGTTGCTAATATTGGCTATAAACTTTCACGTTTGGGCAAAACTGTAATACTTGTTGATCTTGACCTTGGTGGTTCTAATCTGCATACATGTTTAGGAGTTAAAAATACTGGTGTTGGAATAGGTTCTTTTATTAATAAGCGAGAGAAAGATTTTTCAAGTTTAATTCTTAAAACACCTTATGAGAAGCTTTATCTTGTGCCAGGAGATGTTCTTTATACAGGAACAGCCAATATTCCTTTTTCTATTAAAAAGAGGATAATAGATGCGATTCAAAGAGATCTTGTTGCTGATTTTGTTTTCATAGATTTAGGTTCAGGTACATCTTATAATACAGTGGATTTTTATTTGTCTGCTTATAGTGGTATAATAGTGACTGTTCCAGAAACTCCTTCAATACTTAATGCTTATTCTTTTTTAAAAAATGCGTTATATCGGCTTTTATATCTGGCTTTCGCCCCAAAGAGTGCTGAACGTGAATATATTAGTAATTTTTTTAAAAACAAAATAGAAGGTACAAACGTTAAGTTTAAAGATTTAGTTACGGGAATTGAAGTTATATCTTTAAGTTCATCTCTTAAGATCAAGAGGATTATGAATAATTTTTACCCTAGAGTTGTACTAAATAGGATAGAATCTAGTGAAGAGATAGCTATGTGTGAAAATTTAATAAATGTTGTTAAAAATAATATTAATATACCAGTCGAATTTATTGGTTTTATTCCATTTGCAAAGAGTTTTAGAGAATCTGTTAATAATAGAGTTCCATTTATTGATTTTGATAGAAATTCAAAGCTCAATAAGTATTTTGAGTTTATTGCAGGTAACTTAATTAGGTCTCCTGTTGAGGGGTCGCCTTATATTTATGATGATATATACGATATGATTAAGGATCAAAGTCAATTTATTAGGAAGTAATTGAATTATAATGATATTTATTATGGAGGAATAACTTAATGCATAGATTTAAGGGTAAGAATTTAAATTTTGAAATAGAAAATTTAGGAGAATGTAATCAAGACAATCCTTTAGTTAGTTTTTATGCTGGAGAGAGTCACGGTCACTTTACTGATGAGACTAATAAGATTAGATTTAGTGTTTATAAGAATGAAGAGAGTTGGGAACAATATGAGAATGTTTTTTTAGAGAAAGCTGGACCTAGACATAAGATTTATTTTGCTCCAGAACATGTTAGGGCAGCAGTTACTACTTGTGGAGGTCTTTGTCCAGGCTTTAATGATGTTATTCGTTCAATTGTTAGAACCCTGTGGAATGTATATGGGGTACGTAAGATTTGTGGAGTTAAATTCGGATATCAGGGATTTTTGCGAGAGTCTAATTTGAATTTTATTGAGCTGAATCCTGATGTAGTAGATGATATTAATCAGCTTGGTGGTACAATACTTGGGTCATCAAGAGGGGGAATTAGGCCTGTTGAAATAGTTGATACTTTGGAAAGAATGGGAATTAATGTGCTCTTTAATATCGGTGGAGATGGAACACAGAAGGGCTCTGTTTTGATTGCGGAAGAAATAGAGAGGAGGAATTTAAAAATTGCTGTTGTAGGTATTCCAAAGACAATAGATAATGATCTTATGTTTGTTCAAAAATCTTTTGGATTTGAAACGGCTGTAGAACAAGCAGTTGCTGCAGTTGCTGGTGCACACTTTGAGGCAAATAGTGCTTATAATGGGATTGGTCTTGTTAAGGTTATGGGTAGAGATTCTGGATTTATTGCTGCTCACACTGCTTTATCTTCTAATGATGTTAATTTTTGTTTAATTCCAGAACTTGACTTTGATATTGAGGGGCCTAATGGACTTCTTGTGCATCTTGAAAGACGACTTTTAGCAAAAGAGAATTTGGATGAAATTCCTCATGCAGTAATATTGATAGCAGAAGGAGCAGGACAAAAACATTTTGATCCTAGCATTCGTAAAAGAGATGATTCTGGTAACTTGCTTTATGAAGATATTGGACTTTATATTAAAGGTAAGATTAATGCATATTTTAAGTCAAAATCTATTCCAGTTAATCTTAAGTATATTGATCCTAGTTATATTATTAGAAGCTCACCAGCTAATGCTAGTGATTCTCTTTATTGTGCTCGTCTTGGCTCAAATGCTGTTCATGCTGCTATGGCAGGTAAGACTAAGTTGTTAATTAGTTTGTGGAGTACAAAGTTTGTACATGTTCCAATAAAAATGGCAGTTGTCGACAGAAATAAAGTCAATATAAATGGTTCTTTCTGGCGAGATGTTCTTGCAAGTACCGGGCAGCCATTTAGCATGAAAAACTGAAATATAGCTTGTTTAAATTTTCTTTTATTTATTTTGCTGCATTGCCTACAATATTTAATGCATCCCAGGTTTTAGAGAATGGTGGGGAGTATGCAAAATCCATCATTCCAAGTTCATTTGTTGTGAGTCTTGAGTAAATAGCAAGGGATAATGCGTGCATTCTTATCGCAGCTCCATTCTTGCCAACTATTTGTGCCCCAATTATTTCTTTTGTTGATTCATTGTATATCAATTTAATATATAAATCTTCTTGATTTGGATAATAATTTGTATGGTTTTTATCTTTTATGAATACTGTTTTATATTTAATTCCAAGCCTTAAGGCGGTTTGTTCTGTAAGACCGGCTCTGGCTGCTTCAAGAGACAGTACTTTAATTGATGCAGATCCTAGTGTTCCTTTAAAAGAAACGCGTCTTCCTGCCAGATTTTCACCGATTACCTTTCCTAGTTTATTAGCTGTTGTTGCAAGAGGGATATAATCATTTTGTTTACTTACAATATTATAAATTGTAGCGCAGTCACCTGCAGAGAAGATGTTTTTTATATTGGTCTCGCCATATTCATTAACAATTATTGCGCCATTTTTTAAGGTTTTAAGTTGTCCTTCTAAAAATTCAGTGGCAGGTTTTATTCCCGTAGAAAGGATTACGAGATCTGCCTTGTATTCAGATTTATTTGTAACTATTCCTTCGACTTTTTTGTTTCCTATTAGGCTTTTTACAAATTCGTCTGTGTGTAGTAAAACATTGTTTTTTATTAATTCTTCTTCCATTATATCAGTGATTTCTTTGTCAAACGATCCAGTTAAGATTCGTTTATCTAGTTGAATTATTCTTACATTTTTTTCTAAGGCTTTGGCAGCTTCTACCATTTCGATTCCAATATATCCAGCTCCAATTATTACTATATCTTTTATATCTTTTTTCTTTAAAAGTTCTCGTATTTCCTTTCCATCTTTCATATTTCTTAGAGTATAAAAGTTTTTCAGTTTAATGTTGCTAATTGGAGGGATGATAGGGTTACCTCCTGTTGCGATCATTAGTTTATCATAATTATCATTGAATATCTGTTTTGTTTGAAGATCCTTTACTTTAAGGGTATTATTTTTTGTATCTACTTTGATTACTTCATGTTCAGTAAGTATTGATATTCCATTTTGTGCGAATTCATCAGGAGTTCTAGCTATCATTTTGTTAGGTTCATCAAAGAATCCTCCAATGAAATATGGTAGCCCACAAGCTCCGAAAGATGTAATATCTGTCTTCTCATAAATGGTGATGTTTAACTCTTTATTTATTCGTTTTGCTTTTGCAGCGGCACTGGTACCTGCAGCGGTTCCTCCAATAATTATTATTTTCATAAAAATTCCTTATTTTTCTATTTCATTTTGATTGTTATAAATATTGATGTTTAATTGATTAAGGTTTTTGGCTGTTATTACTCCTGCAACCATTGAATCGCTGACATTAACAGATGTTCTGCCCATGTCAATTAAGGGTTCGATAGATATTAATAGGCCAACAAGCTCAACGGGTAGGTTCATTGATGATAAAACCATTAAGGATGTTATTGTTGCGCCTCCTCCAGCTCCGGCTGCTCCAAATGAGGCTATTATTATTATTCCTATAAGTTGGAGTAAGAATAAAGGATCTGTTGGGTTTATTCCTTGGGTAGGAGCAATCATGATTGCTAGCATGGCAGGATGTAGCGCTGCACAACCGTTTTGCCCAATGGATGATCCAAATGCACTTGCAAGATTTGCAATTCCCTCACTGACTCCTAGTTGTTTAGTTTGTACTTCTATATTAATGGGTATTGTTGCTGCGCTAGAACGAGATATGAATGCAAATGTTAATACTGGCCATGCTTTTTTGATGAAGATAATTGGATTTAATCTGTTGAGTGCAATTAGTGTCATGTGCATTAAAAGTGTAATGCTAATAGCAACATAAGAAGCAAGTGCGAATTTCCCAAGTTTCATGATGCTTGAAATATCGTTTGTTGCTGATATTTTTGTGATCATTGCTAGTATGGCATAAGGTGTTGACTTTAAAATTAAAGCTATCATTCCTGAGGTTAAATCTTGCGCTGTGGATATTATTTGTTTGAAAAATTCTATTGATTCTGGTTTTTTCTTTGCAACCCTAAGAGCAACGATTCCTACTAAGGCAGCAAATATTACTATTCCAATTGTTGAATTTGGTCTTATGCCTGCCATATCTGCAAATATATTTTCGGGGATGAGTTCTGATAATTTTTGTGTAATTGGGGTTTCTTGTAGGCTTTCAAGTTTTTGATTTAGTTTTTTGCCTTGTATAATTTCATCTATTCCAGATTGGAGTCCTTCTGCTGTTAACTTAAAGAAGAGAGATGTGCAAACTCCAATTATTGCAGCAATTCCTGCTGTAAATATAAGTATGAAGATTACCGATAAGCTCATTTTCCAAATATCTTTATTATTTGTTAGTTTTACTATAGCAGATGTTATTGAAACTAGTATGAGTGGTATTACCAGCATTTTAATAAGTCTTATATATCCTATGCCTAAGATATTAATCCATTTAATAGTTTCTTTTAATATTGTTGATTCTGATTCATAGCAGTATTTCATAGTCATTCCAAAGACTATTCCTAATACTAAGGCTATAATTAGTCTTTTTGTAAATGAGACGTGTTTTTTGTGTAGGAAGTATAAAAATCCTATTAATGTAAGCATGATTGTAATATTTATTAATATGTATATTATCGTTGTATGCATTTTTTACCTCTTTTTTATTAGTAGCATTAATATATTGTGTGTAATTTTTATCATGTGCAGTCCTTATGATTTAGCCATATTACTTTTTTATTATTGAAGTACTTTAGTGTAAGATTTTATTATTTCATCTTTTAAGTTATTGTTTTTTAAAATTTTAGTTGAGATGACTTTACCAAGTTGAACTCCCTCTTGGTCGAATGAGTTTATATTTAGTAAAAATCCTTCAAACATTACCTTATTTTCATAGTGAGATAGTATTGCACCTACTGTATAAGGTGTAAGTTCTTTTGAGTATATTAATGCAGAAGGTCTCTCGCCTTCAAAATTTTTGTTTTTGTTTGTATCTTTTTTTCCGAAAGAAAAGGCAATTATTTGAGCTATTAAATTTGCTTTTAACTTATCATTGTTTGATGTTTCTTCTACAATGATATCTTGCTTTAGTTGAGATTCACTAAAACTTATTAAATCCATTGGTACTATCTCAGTTCCTTGGTGAAGCATTTGGAAGAATGAATGTTGGACATCTGTTCCGATACCTCCCCAAATGATTCTTACTGTTTTATAATCAATTTTTTCTCCGAATCTGTTTACACTTTTCCCGTTGCTTTCCATTTCAAGTTGTTGCAGATGAAGATAAAAGTTTTCCATTGCTTTTGAATATGCGATAATACAGTTGCTGCTGTAATTTAGGATATTACTTTCATATATGCTAATTAGTGCTGCTAAAAGAGGAGCATTTTCTCTTACATTTTTGTTTAGTGCTTTTTTATCAACTTCATGGGCCCCTTTTAATATTTCTTTTGTAATATTTTCTGTAAAGCAAAGGGTAATTAGTGTAAGACCAACAGCTGATGTTGGTGAGAATCTTCCACCAATTGAATCGTGCATAAAAAAGTATTCAAGATATTCTTTCTCAAGTGCTAGTGTACTTCCTTTTGAGGTGATGATTATAATTTGTTTTTGGTATTCTTTGATTCCATTATCTTTTAATTTTTTGATTAAAAATTGCATATTAGATGCTGTTTCTAATGTAGTTCCGCTTTTTGATACTATGATAAATAGGGTTTCTTGAAGTTCAATTTCGCTTAAAACTTCTTCTGCTTCGTCTGGGTCAACATTTGAAATAAAGTAGGCTTTCATCAGATGTAAATTTTTATGCTTAGCATAGTTTTTGATTGCAGTATATAGTGCTTTTGGACCAAGACTTGAACCGCCAATTCCAATTTGTACTACATTTTTAAAGACCTTGTCATTTGTGCTCTTAATTGATCCGTTTTGAACTTGTTTTGCAAATTCAAAAATTCTTTTAAGTTCTCTTTCAAAGAATTCTCTCATATTTTCATTGTTCTCTATAACTTTTATACCAAGTTGCCCTCTTGTCAAATGGTGCAAAACTTTTCTATTTTCGCTGATATTAATATGTTGGCCGTTAATGATTTCTTTATATTTTTTTATTAGATTTGCTTCATCACTTAAGCTTTGAAATATTTTTAGGTGATTCTCGTTGATTTGTTTTGTAGCATAGTTATAATGTACATGATGTCCTTCTATTTTAATGTCGTATGCTTTTATTCGTTTCTCATCTAAAGTGTTCTTTAGTGTTTCGGGATTGGTTTGCTTTAATTCCTGAAAACTTTTAAGTTTATTAAGATTTATGTAATTAAGCATGAAGTATCCTCCAATAGTTTTTGTGTATTTAAATTTTATTTTGTTTTTTGTGTTTAAAGAATTTTTTTATTTTGAGTATAACAAGTTTTATAAATCTTATTATTATGTTTTTTTCAGAATAATTTTTTAGTTGCTCTTCTCCTGTCTCTGCTTCACTTTTTGTAAATGATTTTCTGACATTATTCTCATCAAGTTCAATCTCAAGTAGAGTTTTTTTATCTTCTATGGGAATTACCTTAACATCGACTTCTTTATATCCAAGTTCTTTTAATACTTGATACCTTCTAAAGCCTGCTATTAGATTTTTGTCTTTATCTATTATTATTGGATAGATTAAACCATGTTTTTTTATGCTTTCTTTAAGAGTTGTGGTATCTCCTATATTTTGTCTGATTCGTCTTTTAATTTTTATTTGTTCTAAGTCTATTAACATTTTTATTAATCCAATTGAATATTTTCTCCATTAACATCTTTGTGTTTATTGTTATCAATAAAGGGGTTTTCTTTGATTTCTATATTATCTTTAGATTCATTTTCCTCAGTTTTTGTATCATTTTCTTGATCTGTTTTGTTTGTGTCAGTATTATATACATTTTTAGTGTTATTATCTGTTTTTTGCTCGTCTGCTCTTGTATCATTGGTATTATTGTCTATTTTTGTATCTGGCATATCATGGTTCATGTTTTCATTTTTTAAGCTACTATCTAAACTCTTATTGTTCGTTTCACGAGTATCATTTTCAGGTTCTGTTTTATTTTCTGTTTCATTTAATTGATTAAAATCATCCATCAAATATTCAAATTCATTAGTTTCAATGTTTAGTTCATCATTGTCATCGATTGTATCGATTCCATAAACATTAAATTCCATTTTGTTTAAAAATTCAGACTTGTTTTCATAGTATTTTGACTTTTCAATCGGTTCAGTTCCTGAGATAAATATTTCATTTATTATTGTTTCATTAGGTACTCCTTCTGGTAATAATCCTGTTTCTGATTGTACTTCTACATTGACTATTCCTTTAGGTTTTATAAAAACTTTTTTAGGTAAGTTCTTGTGGTATTCTGCCATAAACTTGCCCCAACTAGGACCAGCAAGGCTTGTTCCTGTTCCAGCAGTTCCTAATGAATATCCCTTTTTATCAAAACCAACCCACATAGCCGTTGTTATGTAGGGTGAATATCCTATTGCCCATCCGTCTGCCCAGTTTTGGGTGGTTCCTGATTTTCCTGCAATGTCAGATTTGAAGTCTTTAAGATTTGTATATCTTTGATTTGATAAAGTTCCGTATTGGATTGTTGATTTCATCATGTCTGTCATAATATAGGCAGTTTGAGGAGATACTATTTGTGCATTAGTCCCTTTATTTTTGATTGCTGTTAATATTTCAGATTCTACGTTTGCTATTACTTTTCCGTTTCTATCTTCAATATATCTAATTCCATATGGTTCTACTTCTTTGCCATTATTCCCCAAAATTGCAAATGCTCTTGCCATTTGTATTGGGGATGTTGATATGATGCCAAGTGCAAGAGGATATACTTTAGGGAATGTTTTGTTGATTTCATTTTGATCTTTGATTCCTAATAATTTAGCAGAATATTTAATTGCGTTTTCAAATCCTAGTATATCTAATATTCTAAGAGCGGGAATATTTAGGGATAAAGCTAGTACTTTACGTGTTAATATATTTCCTCTCCATTTTCCTCCGTAGTTTTCAGGAGCATAAACTTCTCCATCTTGATTTAAGAAAGCTACTGGAGAATCTGAAAACATTGTTGCAGCTGTGATTTTTTTTAAGTCAATAGCTGCTGAAAAGTATAGGGCTTTAAATGCACTTCCAGGTTGTATTTTTGCTTGGGTTGCTCTATTAAATTCGCTTCCCTTTCTATATCCACTTCCTCCAACCATTGCTTTTATCGCTCCTGTTGTAGTATCTATTGCTATGAATGCGCCTTCTGGTTGTACAGTTAAGTTTGGATTTGTTTTATTGTTTATTGTGTATTCTCTTGTTGCTTTGTCTATTTTATCAATGCCTAATATTGCTGCAAAGCTTGCAATTAAATCAATATTGTCTTCATAGAATTTTTTTGTTCTTAATTTTTTGTATTGCCTACCATTTATTCTAGTGCTTCTTATTCCAAGTAAATCAGCTATTGTATCAATTACGGGAACTATTTCTGAGTTAATTATCAGTGTCTCAGATGATTTGGTAGAGTTATACATTTTTCTTGCTCTTGTAATCATTTCTTGTGTAACTTCATCTGCATACTTTTGTGCATCAAGGTCAAGTGTCGTGTATATTGAGTACCCGTCTTTGTATATATTGGTTCTGGCTGGAAGATGCTTAATGATTCTTTGTCTTATATATTCTGAGAAATAAGGTGCGTGATCTTCTTTATCAGAGATAGCTGATGTGTCTGCCATGCGTGTCCAGTCATAGGTCCTCCAGTATTCATTAAATTCTGTCTCAGCTAATTGGGGACTGATAATTCCATGAGATACTACTTGATTTAATACTGTTTTTTGTATTTTTTTAGCAAATTCTGGATTGTAAAATGGTGAGTAGAGTTTTGCGTTTGGTAATTGTATAATCATTAAAACAGCTTCTGCCGTGTTAATATCTTTAACGCTTTTGTTGAAAAAGAATTTTGAGGCTGCTACTACTCCGTAATTTCCGTTTCCAAAATAGACTTTATTTAGATATTTTTCAAGTATTTCATATTTTGATAATTTTTTTTCAAGTTGTATAGCCCACCAAATCTCGTTTAGCTTTCTTAAGATTGATCGTCTTGCTTGATTGGTATAGAGAAGTTTTGCTAATTGTTGTGTTAAAGTACTTCCTCCTGAAAAGTATCTTCCAAGAATAATATTAAAAGCGGCTCTGAAAATACCTATAAGTGAGAAGCCTCTGTGAAAGAAAAAGTTAAGATCTTCGCGTATTAGAAGTGTGCTTATTAAGTTATCAGGCATTTCTCTTAAAGAGAGTAGTTCTCTATTCTCATCGGATATAAATTGTGTTATTAGTCTTCCATTTGTATCAAAAAGTTTTGATGGTATGGCAGGGTTTACTTCGCCAAATTTTTTATCTCTTTGTATGTTTATAGTCTCAACTATGGCAATTGATAGTAAAATTATAGAGAAACTAATGGTGAAGTATGTTAAATAAATGAGTATCTTAGTTCTTGTTCTAAATTTAAGACTTTTCAAATTATACCCTTTTAATATAATTATACTATATATTAATAAATATTATTTATAGAATTGACATTTTTCATGAGTTGTTATTAATGTGAATATATTGTTATAATTTCTTTTCATATATGTTATGTATTCTGTAATTTAAGTTGGCAAGGATTTAGTATTAATTAAAATTAGGTCTGTTTTTTATGGATATTATTTTTTGATTGGTAAGTGAGAATTATGTATGACCAGTTACTTTTAATTAATAATTGATCTTTTGGTTAAGCTTTTTTGTGGTTCTTGTTTATACAATTGATTCAATATTTTGATAGATGTTTATGTTTAATAAATTCTGCGCTATTGGTTGTATCTAATATTTTGGGATAGAATTATTTTAAAGTGTACTATGCATAACTTGAGATTTTTGAATTTTATTGCTTTAGAGTTCCTGGATTTCATTTTTAACATTTTTGCTAGATTTCAAAGGAGAGGTTTATGTTTTTTTCTAGAAAAATAAAAGATTATGAAACTAAATATCGAGGTAAGGAAATTAAGATGAGCACTGAAATCAACAGTTTCCTTAATATTAAAAATTCTGTTGAACTGAGAGTTGGTACTTATGTATCACGAGGTGTAATTTATTCTATTTCTATGAATGCTATTAAGCTTATTTTGCAGGAAGATGAAATTTTGCCTGTTTTAGCACAAAATGGAAATTCAGGAAGTATTCAGCTTACGAACTTTGATAGTTCTGGGGATGATTCTTTTTTTATTCCCTCTTTGGTTGTTAAGTTAGTTAATACATCTTCTTGTTCTGTTCAAGACAAGGAATATAATTTACTTACTCTAGATTTTTTATCTCCTATTCCGGAAGAGTTTGCAGTTAAGATTGGCAAACTGCTTGATTTGAAACTTGGGCAGAATCAAAGAATTCATGAGCGTATTATTATTAGTAAAGATTCACTTAGAAAACTTAATATTGATTCTGATAAAGCTTTTGTTGAAGTTAAGGGTGTTAAGTATAAATGTTTGATTAAAGATCTATCTTATGGAGGTGCACTTTTAATATCCTATTTTGATTATGAGGTAATAGATGAAAGTAATATTGATTTGACTTTAAGTTTTAATATTGCAGGCAAGGAAGTGTCTATTTTGGGTAAGACAAGAAATTTGAGTGTTATTCAAACTCCTAATGGTAAAGTTTTAGCTTTAGGTGTTGCATTCTGTGAAGAAAAGATTCCCCTTGACTATACTATGTTAATTCATGATTATTTTAATTAGAGGATTTATGCTTAAAAATATTGTTTATATTTCTCTTCCAGAAAATTTTACAAGTCAAATTAAAGATTTTATGTTTGATCCTAGGATACTTCTGCCCGTTGAGGTTGGTGATGTTCAGAATTTTTCTCAGGATGAACTTAGTTTTGAAGCTGTTATTTCTGCGATCCTTAAAATTTCGGCTTATGATCAAGGTAATATTAATTTCCCTTATTATAAGGAGCTTCTTTTGGCTTTAAATCCCAATATTGTCAATACGCTTATTCATGTTGGAATTACTAAAATTGATGAGGGGGATTATAATTTGGCACTTGAGATTTTTCTGGCATTAAAAGGTATTGATGGTGAGAATGAGGTTCTTCTTGTTAATTTGGCATTATTATATGAGAAGATGGCTGAAAATTTCTTAAGAGTTGAACAAGATATGGATGCTCTGAATAGTAATCAAAATGCTTTAAAGATTTATGAGAGACTTTTAGAACTTGAAAATCCAAATGAAAATGTTTTTGTAAATGCTGGCTTTTTCTTTGTTAAGCAATACAAATTGGACAAGGCACAAGAGTTGCTTAAGCATTATTTGAAAATTTCTAATAATTTAAGATTAAAGAGTAAGGTAAATGAAGTTTTAAATGCTATCGGAGTTCATAAAGGTTTGGCCTTAAATCTTGAGAGAGTATATAATCTAATAATTTTGTCAAAGGAAGATGAAGCTATTTCTGAACTTGTTGAACTGTTAAAATATCATGGAGATTCTTGGAATGCTTGGTTTTTACTTGGATGGGGGTATAGAAGAAAGGGGTTTTATTCTGAGGCAAAAGATGCTTTTCTTAGAGTATTATCTTTTAAAGCTAAAAATGTCGATGCTATGAATGAGCTTGCAATCTGTTTTATGGGACTTTTTGAATTTAATGATAGTCTTAAATATTTACTTAGAGCTTTAAAACTTGAACCTGATAATATAAAAGTTATTTTAAATCTTGGGATTCTTTATCTAAAGATGGAACATAGAGAAGAGGCTAAGGGTTGTTTTAAAATAGTTCTTGAATATGATGCAATTAATCCTATTGCCCTTAAATATTTAGAACTGTTAGGTGGGTAATTTTAATTCATATTGTATTGATTTAACTAATAAATTTATTCAGACTGGCTTTCTTAAGTCTATTATTAATTGAGTATCCAAGTTGGCTGTCATCTACAAGTTCAGCAATTATTTGGTTGTATTCTTTCTCAGATTCTACAAATACTTTATAAATGTTTTTTGCATATTCTTCTAATGTATTAAATACGCAAATATTATTCATATTCCAAAAACTATTAAACCAATATGAATTAAGAGTATCTCGCATAATGAGCACTTTTGTGTCTTTTCTTAATGCATACTGTTTTATATTATCTGTTTTCTTAAATAGATAAACGGGTATGCGTGGTCTGTAATGTTCTAGTAAATTTCCAGGTGATTTGGATAGCATTTCCTTTCCTGTTGAATATTCAACTTTAAATTCTCCTTTAAGTTCTTTTTCTATCATTTCTTTTGTGATTAAACCTGGTCTTAGTATTGATATGTTTCCTTTAAGATCGAATCTTATAACGGTTGATTCTATGCCAATTTTTGACTCTCCATCTTTTTTGATGATCCCCTTAACTAAACCATCGAGTTCACTAATTGCCATTTTAAAATTGGTAGAGCTGGGACGTCTTGATAAGTTTGCTGATGGAGCTGCTATTGGAACTCCGCTCATCTTGATTAACTGTATGGCTACAGGTTCTGATGGTATTCTTACTGCTATGCTGTCAAGTCCTCCGCTTATGAAGTTAGATATTTTGCCTGCATTCTTTAATATAAATGTTATTGGGCCTGGGGTGAATCTTTGCATTAAAATCAGCGCACTTTTTGGTATGTGCTCTACAAGCTCATTTATCTTTTCTATTGATTCGACATGCACTATTAAAGGGTTTGTAATAGGACGTCTTTTTACTAGAAAGATCATTCGCACTGCATCATCATTGTATGCATTAGCACCAATTCCATAGACTGTTTCTGTAGGAAATACTACTAGCTCTCCTGTTCTTATAAATTTTGCTGCCTTACTTATTTCCGATTGTTCTATGATTTCTGTTTTCATTGATATTATTTCCTATTGATTTTACTTACTTATTTATTAAAGCAAAAAAATTGCAAATAAACAATTTAAGTTAACTTAGATGATTGATTTTATGTTATGAGTCTTAAGCTTTATATTATAATATACAATGTAGTATAATAATTATTAATATGATAAGCTTTTTTGATATTATGGGTATTAGATTTAGGTTTTTATTTTTGTTTTTTGCTGTTGCTCAGTTGAACAGTGCTACTGTGGGACTTGCTTCATGGTATGGAGAAGCTTTTCATGGCAAGTCTACTGCTAATGGTGAAAAATTTGATATGACAGCTCTTACGGCTGCTCATAAAGAACTTCCATTTAATACTATTGTAAAAGTTACTAATTTACTTAATAATAGGACAGTTGTTGTAAGAATTAATGATAGGGGGCCTTTTAGGAAAGATCGAATAATTGATTTGTCAAAATCTGCTGCTGAAAAGCTAGATTTTCTGGGTATAGGAGTTGCACCTGTAAAAATTGAAGTATTGGAACAATTGAATGAAAAAAGCATTACAGCTCAAGAATCTAAGAAAACTTTTAAGGTAGTTGATCCTTCTAAGGATGATTCTGTTATTGCAGATTCAAAGTTAAATATAGGTTCTTCTTTAAATAAAGATCATTCTGAGGTTGCAGAAAAAATCCTAGATAATTCAACTAGAGAACCAGACTTTTACATACAAGTTGGTTCTTATAAGACTAAAGATTATGCTCAAAGGGCTTATAAAATACTTCAGAAAACTGGGCTTAATGTTTTAGTAAATTCTCATGGCCCTTTTTTTACAGTATTCGTTCCTACTTATGCTGATGATGTTCATAGGAATGTTGAACTTATTAAATCTGCGGGATATAAGGATATTTTGGTAAGAAAGACTAAGATTCCAGGTGATAATGTTTCTATAGATTAGTATTCTGATCTATATTTTTAAAGAATGTATTTATTGTTAGTTTGATATTTTCAAAAGTTGAGTAATAAGTCTTAATTTTAGGTAAGGAGTAGATAAATAGTTTGCCATAATTTTTTTCGAAGATTCTTTTATCAAAGCATACTATAATTCCATAGTCTTTTGAATCTCTAATTAATCTTCCAAATCCTTGTTTGAATTTCATTATTGCTTGTGGCAGTGTTTCTTGCGTAAAGAAATTTTTATCCGATTTTTTGGCTAATTCTTTTTTTGCTATTAAAATAGGATTTGAAGGAGTTTGAAATGGCAGTTTGGGAATTATTACCATTGTTAATTTATCTCCTTTAATGTCAATTCCTTCCCAAAAGTTTTTTATTCCTATAAGTACACTTTTTTTTGTTGATTCTTTAAAAGAGTTTATTAGTTCATTTTTTGGAAGTTCTCCTTGTATGAAGAGGTTTATATCATTTTCAAGTAAGAAATCTTTAATGTTTTTGCCTACATATTCTAAACTCTTAAATGAGGTTAGAAGAATTAAGGTCCCGCCTTTGTTTAACATTGCGAGTTCTTTAATATATTGTGTTGATTGGTTTAGAAATTTTTCTTCTTTAGTAGGATCTTCAATATTTGATATAACTGTGAGTATTGATTTTTCTTTATAAGGGAAGGAGTATGGCAATTTTTCAGTTGTGATGTTTTGGTCAGTTGAGTTTAGTCCAGTTTGATTTAAAAAGTATGAAAATGATTGATTTATCATGAGAGTAGCTGAGGTAAAAATTATTCTTTTTGCTCTTTTATACATAATTTTGTTTAGTTCAGGACCTAAATCAATCTCTGATGTTTTAAATATGGGTGTATTTTTTTTATTTTCTATCCAAGAACAAAGATTGTCATATTGGTTTTCAGAGATGAAATTTTTAATTAATGATTCTTTAGATTCTATATTTCGAATTAATCTGTCTATTTCAATTTTTGCTGTTTTGTTTTCCATATCTTTTGTTATTGACATTACAGTAGCTTTATAATTTTCTAAGTTATATATTATCTCTTTTAGGTGTGTTTTAATTTGTGTGTAAAAATCTGTTTTATGTATGTCATTAGTAACTCTATAGATTGATGGAAAATTTTTTTGTGTTTTTATTGCATATTCTATATTTTCGAAGCTTAGCATCGTTGCAATTTCGACATTTGTTTTGTATTTACTATTTATGTTTTGTTTTTTTATTATTTTATCTATCTTTGTAAAAATTTGTTTTATCCCGATTCTTGAAAAATTTCTGCTAAATAGAGTTCTTGCAGCTTCTTCTAAATAGTGTGCTTCATCAATTATCATATTTTTTATATTAGGTAAGATTAAATTAATCTCTTCATCATTTTTTTCAGAGTCATTTTTATAGTTTTCTTTTTCTTTTAATATTTCGTTTTTTATATAAAGATCAGTTAGGAGTAGATGATGATTAGTGATGATAATATCACATTCTAGTATTTTTCTTCTTGCCTTTTTAAAAAAGCATTTATTTTCATCGGGGCATGTGAGACCTGAACATGTCTCAGGATTTGCCGATACTTCCTCCCATATTTGTTCATCTATGAAATTGAGTTCGTCTTTATCTCCTATTTTTGTATTTTGTGCCCAGTATATTAATTCTTCTAAGTTTTTTTTGTTGAATGTATGTTTTAGGAGGTTGTTTTCAAGTTCTTCAAGTCTACGAAGACAGAGATAGTTCCTCATGCCTTTAATGATTCCAAACTTCATTTTAAAAGGGATGATTTTTGCCAAAGACTCGATGTCTTTTTTAATGAGTTGTTCTTGAAGATTAATAGATGCTGTTGAGATTATTACTTTTTCTTGTGTTTTTTGAATGAAATCAATAGCAGCAATTAGATAAGCAAGGCTTTTTCCAGTTCCTGTTGGTGCTTCAATGACTAAAAATTGTTCATTTTGAAAGGCTTTTCTTATTTTTTCTATCATTTTTAATTGTGTATTTCTCTTTACAAAGCCTTTGATGTTTAATTCTGCTTTTGTTAGTATATATTCAATTAATTTCAATTTTGTTAAGTATCCTTTTTAATTAATGTATTATGTTTTTATTGAATTTATTTTAACCTTTTTTATGATGTAAACTTCTTTTTCTATATCTTCGTATTTTGTATTTATAATATAAAATAGTTATTAAAATAGTGACTGTATTCATTTTAAGATATAGTTTAATGGCTATCTCAGATATTATTGATATTTTATTTAATTTTATATTTATTGCATTAAAAAAATTGTTCTATTTATTATTGTTGTCTCTAGTTAAGGGGGGGGGTATAAGATTTATGTAGTTTTTTATTTCAATGTTAGTATTGTTATGAATGTTTGTATCTTGATTGATTTTTGATATATCCTTAAAGTTGTGCACAGTTGATGGTGAAAATTTTTTATTTTTCTGCAAAGTACGTGTGTTTCTTTGTCATAATACTATCTTATTATATATTTATTTTATGAATTTTGTAAGTAATATGAGTCATTCAATTATGATTTTAGCTCCGATTGAAGATGTTACAAATATTGTTTTTAGAAATTTGACTTATTTGATAGTTTTATAGGGAGTGGAAAAGATGGTCCTGATATTTATTTTACGAAATTTATTTCTGTAAAAGGACTTTTAAATAAGTCAAATCAGTTAATGCAACATGTTTTGACAAAAAATGATGAGATTAGTAGGTCCTTGATTGCTCAGATTTGGGGCAATTACCCTGAAAAATTTTTTAAGGCAATAGAAATTTAAGTAATTTGGGATTTTGGGGATATTGACCTGAATATGGGATGTCCTAAAAAAATAGTTAAAAAGGGAGTTTATTTTGCTTTAATTAATAATAAATCCTTAGTCCGTACAATAATTATGGCAAGTAAAGAGGTATGTGTGAAATTTGGGTTGCCTCTTAGTATGAAAACGAGACATGGTTTTTTATGATGAAATTGAAGATTGGTTAGGATTTTACTTGAATTGGATGTGGATATTTTGACAGTGCATCCCAGGCTTGCTATTAACCAAGGTGAAGGTCCTGTGGATATTGTTGTATTTGATAAGCTTGTTAAGCTGAGGGATCAAATCAGTTTTGCTGTATTAATTATTGGCAATGGGGATATTTTAAGTTTAGAGCAAGCGCATCAAATTGTAAAAGAATATTCTATCGATGGAGTAATGTTTGGTCGTGGTATTTTTAGAAATTTAAACTTATTTAAGCAAGGTTCACCCAACTTTTTGAGTAATGATTTGAATTTTAGATTAAATATATTAAAATTGCACATAACAGATTTTCATTCTACTTGGAGTCTTACTAAAGATTTTAATAAACTTAAGAAGTACTTCAAAATTTATTTTAATGAAGATGAAAGATGTAGTGAGTATTTTCATAATATTATGAATTCAAATAATTATGATGAACTTTTTGAAAATTTGTGTCGAATGGATATTATAGGAGATTCTTGAAGTAATGAGTGATGAACTTTCAAAAAATTATGATCCTAGGGTTTTTGAAGATAAAATTTATCAAAAATGGCTTAATAATGATGTTTTTATCCCTAATGAGGGTCTTGGATTAAGATTTAGTATGGTAGCACCTCCTCCAAATGTTACAGGCATTCTTCATATGGGCCATGCCCTTAATTTTACTTTGCAAGATATTTTTGTTCGTTATCAGAGAATGAGGGGAGCTAGTACTCTTTGGCTTTTTGGAACAGATCATGCTGGAATTGCAACCCAAGCTGTTTTTGAGAAACATCTTAAAAAACTTGGAAAAAGTAAGGATGATTTTAGTCGTGAAGAATTTGTTGAGGAAATTTTTAAATTAAAAGATAAGCATAGAGAGATAATTGTCAATCAAGTAGAGAGACTTGGTGCTTCTTATGATCATTCTAGGGAGAGATTTACTCTTGATGCTGGGCTTTGTCGGGCTGTTAATAAAGTTTTTATTGATTTATATAATAAGGGATTAATTTATAAAGGAGAATATCTTGTAAATCTTGATCCTGGATCTGGGAGTGTTGTTAGTGATGAAGAGGTTGAATACAGAGAAGTTATTGGAAAGATTTATTTTATTAAATATTTATTAAATGATGGTAGTTTTATTGAGGTTGCAACCACTAGGCCTGAGACAATGTTTGGAGATGTAGCTGTTGCTGTTAATCCTAATGATAATCGGTATAAGTCTCTGATTGGTAGAGATATTATAGTTCCTATTGCAAATAGAAAGGTTAAGATAATAGCAGATAGTCATGTCGATATGGAATTTGGTAGTGGTGCTTTAAAAATAACACCTGCCCATGATCCTAATGACTTTGAGATTGCAAAGAGACATAATCTTGCTATGATAAATATTTTAACTAAGAAAGCGAAACTTAATGAAAATGTTCCAATTGAGTATCAAGGCTTAAGTGTTAGTGTTGCTAGGAACAAGATAGAGAGAGATTTAAAAGATAAAGGATTTTTAATAGATGTTAAGAGTCATAAACATCAGGTTGGGCATTGTCATAGATCTGGAGAGATCATTGAGCCTTATTTATCAACTCAGTGGTTTGTAAAAATGAAACCATTGGCTGATGCTGCTTTGAAGGCTTTAATGGATGGTGAGATTAGGTTTTATCCTAAGAAATGGGAAAATACATACAAACATTGGTTATTAAATATTAAGGATTGGTGTATATCTAGGCAATTGGTTTGGGGTCATAGCATTCCTGCTTGGTATGATATTAAGACAGGAGAAATTATTGTTAGTGAGTCTGATCCTTCATTAAATGAGGAGTATAAGGATAGGAGCTTTGTTAGAGATCCGGATGTGCTTGATACTTGGTTTTCTTCTTGGTTATGGCCCTTTTCTTCTCTTGGTTGGCCAGAACTTACTCTTGATTTTGAAAATTATTATCCTACGAATGCTTTGATTACTGCTTATGACATAATATTTTTCTGGGTAGCAAGAATGGTAATGGCAGGACTTGAGTTTACAGGACAGGTACCTTTTAAGGATATATATATAACACCCCTTTTAAGAGATAAAAAGGGTAGAAAAATGTCAAAATCTTTAGGTAATGGCATAGATCCTCTTGAAATTATTGATCAGTATGGCAGTGATGCTTTGCGTTTTACTCTTGCATTTTTATCTGTGCAGGGTCAGGATTTGAATATCGATACTAAAGATTTTATGTTTGGAGCTAGGTTTTTAAATAAAGTATTTAATGCCTCTAAATTTATTTTATCAAACTTAGAGGGTAGGGTAATATTAGATAACTTGGAGTTTGATAGTATTGATAAATGGTTACTTACGAGCTTAAATTCAACTGTTGCCTTTTTAGATTGGGCTTTTAAAAATTATAAGTATAATGAAGCTGCGAAAGCAGTATATGAATTCTTTTGGAATAATTTTTGTGATTGGTATATTGAAATCAGTAAAATTAATTTGGGTAGTAATGATATTGATCTTCAGAATATGACTATTTCTAAGCTGATTTTTTTCTTAAAAGAGTCTTTAATCATTATGCATCCCTTTATACCTTTTATTACTGAAGAGATTTATTCTAAGTTTATGCCTTTGAAAGATGTATTGGCTTTGGCAAAGTATCCTGAGTTTGTGAGTCAGAGGGATTTTAAGGAAGAGTTTCAGCAGTTTAATTTGTTTAAGGAATTTATTATATCAATTAGAACTCTTAGGAGTGAATTTAGTATAGTTCCTAATATTAAGATTAATGTTGCTTTGAGATTTGGTGATACTTTTGAGTACGAGAAGTATTTTAAAGATCATGAACATATTGCAAAAAAACTTATTAACTTTGATTGTATTTTTTACAATGAACGTTATTCTGATATGATAGGCGTTCCTAGTGTTTGCTTTGAAAGTTTTGCTGATATTAAGAGCTTAATAGATACTAATAAGGAGCTTGCAAGGCTTAATAAACAACTAGAAAAATATGAGAGACTTAAACATTTAACTCTTTTAAAGCTTCAAAATCAAAACTTTTTGTCAAATGCTCCTGTTGAAATTATTGATCTTGAGAAATCAAAGTTAGAAGAATTTGATTCTTTCATTTTAAAAATTAACATTTATATTGATAATTTAAGGAGATAATATTAATCTCTTTAAATTTGTTTTTGAGTAAGTTGATTTATTTATTTCTCCTTGTGTGCTTTGATCATATGTCTTTTATTGTTGAATCCTTTTATTCTGGAGTAGTTAAAATTGCCGAGTTTTAATCCATCTTTGACAATTCTTGCTGCAGAGAATGTTGAAAGTTTTGTTCCGATTTTGCTCTTTTTTGAAATTATAGCAAATATTTCCTTATTCCACATTTTTGGATTTTTGCTTGGACTAAATCCGTCTAAAAACCAGTAATCTATGTGTTTTGGTAACTCTTTAAGTTTTTCCCTAACGTCTCCAACTAGGATTTTTAAATTAATATTTTCTGTTATTTTGTACTTTATGTTTTTTGTTGGTTTGTTGGGGTATTTTTTGAGCAATGCCTTAAAATAGTGTGTGTCTTTACTAAAAAATTGTGATATTTTTTTGATTTTTTCTTTTTTTAGAGGAAACTTTTCAATTGAGTAGTAGTTAATTTTTGTTTTGAGGTTATTTTCTTTTAGATATTTTGAGAGTGCTATGAAATTAAGTCCAGTGCCAAATCCTAGTTCTGCAATTGTTGCGCTTTTTAGAGTCGCAAGTTCCTTATCTAGGTCACAACCTTTAATGAATACATAAGTACTCTCTTCAATTCCGTATTGTGGATCATAATAGATATCTTTAAATCTACTTGAGTATATGGTTTTACCTTTAAATCTTAATTTATTCATTCTTTATTTTACAAATGAATAAATTAAGAAATGATTTTTTATTTAGAAAAAAAAGTAAACTTAGAAAAAATACTAGTTTTAAAAGCACCACTATCATTTTTATGTATTGATCTTAACTTAATTTGTTTGACTCGGATAATAGGATGTAAAACGTTAACTTTTTAAGGTTTTTGCCCTTTTAAGAGAAACTAAAACGTAAGTTTAGTTTCTCTTTCCTTTTATTCTTCTATAATAGCTATTATTTCTTTGGCTTTTAAAATTAAGTGTTCCTTATCGTCAATCTTTACAGCAGCTCCAGCATATTTTTCATAGAGTACTTTGTCTCCAATTTTAACAGTAATATCTTCTTTGTTAGAGCCAACAGCTACGACTGTTCCAATGTTTGTTTTTTCTTTTGCATTCTCTGGTATATATAACCCTGAAGTTGTTTTACTTTCGGCTTCTTTTATTCTTATTAAAACTCTATCGGCTAAAGGTTTAATATTTTTCATTTTCAAACATCTCCTTAATTTGATAATATAAATAATACGAAAAAGTTAAGTATTAAGTCAATATATTTAGATAATACTTGAAACTTCATCTAATTTTAAAGATAATTTTTTTAATAAAATGTTAAGTTTAGGTGGATAAAGAGTTTGATAGCGGTAAGTAATTTAGAAGTTGCATTTGGTGAAAGGATTTTGTTTAAGGATGTTAATATTAAGTTTTCTTCTGGAAACTGTTATGGGATAATTGGGGCTAATGGTGCAGGAAAGAGTACGTTTTTGAAAGTTCTAGGAGGAACGATTGAACCTAGTAAGGGTGAAGTGTCAATTGCTAAGAATCAAAGAATGGCTGTACTTGAGCAGAATCAATTTGCTTATGATGATTTTAAGGTTATTGATACTGTGATCATGGGTCACAAGAAGCTTTATGCTGTGCAAAAGGAAAAAGATGAAATCTATGCAAAGTCTGATTTTAGTGATGAGGATGGAATTAGGGCTGGAGAGCTTGAGGCTGAATTTGCTGAACTTGGAGGTTATGAGGCTGAATCTAATGCTGCAGTACTTCTTAAAGGGTTGGGTATAGGTGAATCAGTTCATTCTAGTTTAATGAGAGATCTTGAGGCAGCTTTAAAAGTAAGGGTACTCTTATCGCAGGCTCTTTTTGGAGATCCTGATATATTACTTCTTGACGAACCTACTAATAATCTTGATATTCAGTCCATTAAGTGGCTGGAAGAATTTTTGATTAATTTTGAAAATACAGTTATTGTTGTTTCACATGATAGACACTTTTTAAATCAAGTTTGTACTCATATTGTTGATATTGATTATGGGAAAATACAAGTTTATCTTGGTAACTATGATTTTTGGTATGAAACTAGTCAAATTCTTAATAAGCAACTAAAAGATGCTAAGAAAAGGTCTGAAGAAAAAATCGCGGAACTTAAGACTTTTATTCAGAGGTTTTCAAGTAATGCATCGAAATCTAGGCAAGCAACTTCACGAAAGAAATTAATTGATAAAATTAAAGTTGAAGATTTAAAACCGTCTTCAAGAAAGTTTCCTTATATTAGCTTTAAGAGTGATAGGGACCTTGGAAAAAATGTTCTTACAATTAAGAATCTGACTAAAGAATTTGAAGGGCAATATATTTTAAATAAATTTAGTATTGTTATAGAGCCTGGACAAAAGGTCGTATTTTTAGGCAGCCCTATATCAGCAAGTTATCTTTTTGATGTGATTACCAATGAAGATAGAGATTATAAGGGTCATTATGAATGGGGTGCTACTGTTAATTTTGCGTATTTTAAAAGAGATAATGAACGGTATTTTGGTGTAGATTTAAGCTTAGTAGATTGGCTGAGACAATATTCAAAGGAGCAGGATGAAACTTATATTAGAGGGTTTTTGGGACGAATGCTTTTTAGTCAAGATGAGGCCTTAAAAAAAGTTGCTGTCCTATCAGGGGGTGAAAAAGTAAGGTGTATGCTTTCAAAGATAATGCTTAGTGGAGCTAATGTATTATTATTCGACCAACCAACTAATCATTTAGATCTTGAGGCAATTACATCTTTAAATACCGGTCTTCGAGATTTTAAAGGGGTTGTATTATTCACTTCTCATGACCATCAGTTTATTGATACCATTGCTAATAGAATTATTGAATTTACACCTAATGGAGTAATTGATCGTTTTATGACTTTTTCAGAATATATTGATGATTTTAGAATTAAGGAATTAAGAGATAATCTTTATGAAGGACATGCCAGCTTGAAACTTTGATTTATGAATTTATGTGTTTAACCATTATAGGATATTTGTGGTTTTGAAGGTAAATGTTGGTATTTTTATATTTTTAGGTTCTTGTTTTTGCCTTTCAGCAGATGTTAATCTTTATTTCCAGAAAGCTTTAACAGGACAAGTTCTAGGGAATCCTGTTCTTGATGAGAGACGTGATACTATTACGGTATTAACGAAGGATAGGTGGTTGATAACTTATACTATGGCTTTAGATGAAAAATATTCTTATAGGTTAAACCGGACCCCATATCCTTTCCTTTTAAAGGATTTTGGTAGTGGTTATTATGTTATTACAGTACGTAATGAAGTTCAAAAAATTAGAAGAGGAAAGCTTGTATGGAGATATAGTTTAGATGCTTCTCCTATAAAAGCTCCTTCAATAGGAAATGGTTATATTTTAATTCCTAAAGTTGATAATAAAGTTATTGCTTTAAGACTTGGTGATGGTCAAAAGGTTTTTGAGGTGAATATAGAAGGGAAGGCAACAACTTCTTCTGTTGTTCTTGAGAATGGCAATTTTTATGTTGCAAATGAAAATTATCAAATGTTTGCTTTTAATTCTAAGGGAGAGAAAATATGGAATGCTGATCTTGTATCTCTTCCCAAGGTATTAATGATAAGTACTAATAATGAGATAATTGTTGGGTATCAGTCTGGAGATGTTATTTTGTATGATAGTGATTTTGGTAATATATTAAGTTCCATTAGTTTAAAATATCCCATTAATTTTTTATTTGAAAAGTTTAATGGGGAATATATTGCAGTGTCTGATGTTGGCTTTTTTTTTAATTTAAGTAGAAATCTTGAGCTTATGTTTTCTAAAAGTTTGCCATTGAAGCTTAAGGAAGCTGTGCTTTATGATAACGAAAAGCTTTTTATTGTCATAGATTCAACTGGCGTTTTAGTTCTTGATGAATATTTTAGACCAGTTGATAGGTATGATGGTATGAAGGAAATATCGGGACTTGTAGCTAATGTTGGAATAATTGCTACTGGCGGATTTAATTGGATACTGACTACTTATTATTATAAATATAAAGATGAGCTTGATATACTTGTTTGGAATCATAAACTAGGTAATAGATATCATCAAAATAGGATAGATTTTAGAGAAAAATCTTTAGTAGAGTATGATGATGTTTATTTAGCCCTTGATGAAATGTTAAATGTTGCATATAGTAAGAAAGCTTATAATGACTTTTTAAGTACTCTAGATTCTTTAGTAATGAAATATGGTAGTTTTCCTAAAAAATATTTAGATTTATATAAAAAGGCTATTAATAATTGGCTGGCTCCAAGTGTTGGAGTTGATAGAATATTGCAAAGGGGTCAGCTTTATAAGTATTATATGTATGTTGATGATGCATCTTCGATTAAAAGTTTTATCAATATGGCAATTGAAGAAAGGGATATCAACAATGTAATTCAATTAATTAAAATGATTGCTAAGTTTGATTATTATCATGGGCAAGATGATCTTGTGTATGATTATATTCAGTATGTAATGTTTAATTATCAGGGTAATCTAGAAATAGCTTATGCTGTTCTTTTGAGTTTGCGCAAGATAATTTTGAATGCTACAGAGGGTACTCTTAAAAGGTATAGGAATAAATATTTAACTCTTTTGAAATTTATAAAACGACAAAATTTTTCTGAAAAAATTAATCAGTGTGCTAATGAAATTATTGTGACTCTTTAATTCATTTTCTTACTGGTTTTATGTTATATTTATTTAATATGTCTTATAGTATGTTAAAATTGATATTTACTTTATACCGATTTAGTTAGTAATAGGGTTTATAATTAAGTAGGGAGAATTTTATTATGAAAAAAATATGGGTAGTTTGTGTTTTTTTATTCGTCTTTTTAAATGTTTTTACTTTTCATGCTAGAGAAGTTGATAAAAATAAGTTGAAAAATTTTGTTAATATGGATCTTGAGTTTATAGATTATCAGGGGCCTTATGATTCTACAGATACGTACCAGCAGATAATAGGTATTGGCGAATTTTTAGCTAAAAACTTAATTAATAATAAGTCTAATTATTATAACAAATATTATATTAATAGATACATCGATAGTCAGGATGCAAAGAGTAGTTCAGATGTTTTTATTATTAGTGGAAGATCTTCTCTTGATAGTATTTTAAATCTTAGAAGAATACTTACAGGCTATTTAATGGAAGGTTTTAGTTATAGTAAAGAAAGTGCAGAATTACTTGCTAAAGCTATTACAATATATAATGCTACTTATCGAGGTGATTTGGATTATTATAGTGATTCTTATATTCAACCTGCTCTTGAAGGTTTAAGTAAACATAATGTGGGACTTTCAAGGGTTTATAGCCACTGGGCTGGGAAGACTCATATTTTTATTCCTCTTAAGAGGAATATTTTATCAGGAGATATTGAATCAGATGTTGATCTTGAAAAAATAGTTACAGATAAAGTAGTGTTATCTCTTTTGAGTGAAAATGAAAGAGTTGGTACGGACTTTGCAAGGGATCTGACTGATATTCAGGATGAAATTCGTGATGTTGATCAAGAAAAAATTGATATTGAGTCTGTTACTTTAAAAAACATTGATGATGAACTGACCGAGACTATTGATAACTTAAGGGAAGAACTTGAAAAAGCTACTGATGAGTCTGAGAAGGAAGGTATTAAGAAGCAAATTGATGATAAAATAGTTGAGAGGGATGCTTTAGAAGATAAGGCAAAGGGTATTAAGGAAGCACAGAAGAAATTAGATGGTTCACAGAAGAAATTAGATAAGCAAAGAGATGCAGTTAGAAATAAGATACAGGAGAGTATTGATCAGGAAAACAAGAATAAGAATTTGCCGCAACCTGGTAAGGTAAGTTCACCAAAAGTAGATAAGAAATTGCAATTAACCGAGACTATTGATAACTTAAGGGAAGAACTTGAGAAAACTACTGATGAGTCTGAGAAGGAAGGTATTAAGAAGCAAATTGATGATAAAATAGTTGAGAGGGATGCTTTAGAAGATAAGGCAAAGGGTATTAAGGAAGCACAGAAGAAATTAGATGGTTTACAGGAGAAATTAGATAAGCAAAGGGATACAGCTAGAGATGAGGTTCAAAAAAGTGGTACTGAAGGTATCAAAAATAAGAATTTGCCGAAGCCTGGGAAAGTAAGTCTATCAAAAAGAGATGAAAAATTAAATTCGGCGGCGGAAGCGTTGAAAAGACAGCTTAAGAAAACTACTGATCCTAAGATTACTCCTAATGTTATAAATAATCAATCTTCTAAGCGCTTTACTGATAAACCTTTAGCTTCTAAGGAGCAATTGAATCATTCTAAAGATTTGGGTAAATCTCTTGAGAATAAAACTTATAGACCTGTGTTTTTAGAGGTTTTAAATCTCAATACAAATTTGGGAGTTCTTAGATTTATTGACTCTGATGAAGGCCAATTAGAGGGAACTTCTCAATATGGTATTAGAAGGTATGGAGTTTATGAGAGGGAAGATGATTTTGTAGCTATAAAACTTTGTTCAGGTATTGCAAAGCTTCAATTGCTTAGTAAGTCAGAAAATTTAAAAGTTGAATCTGAAGCAGATTTTGAATTAAGTAGAGATTCTTCTCTTTTTGTTGATTCAGAAATGATTTTGGTAGTTGTTAAGGATAATAATGTTTGGAAATTGGCAAAGTTTTCTTCAAAGGATTTAAGTAAATTTATTCTATCAGAAGATGAAGTTTTGCCATTTACAAGTTTTACTGTTAATGCAGGTCATGTTTATTTGCAAGATATATCTAAAAAGATTATTACTTTGGATCTAAATACTTTAAAGAAAGTGTCTTAATATTATTTTGAAGCAAAAAGTTTAGACGAGTTTTAAAGTGTATTTTAAAAAAAGAAGGAAAAACAAAATTTTGTTCTTCCTTTACATTGTCTTCCTTGATATTATATATATTATATAAACAATCGGGACAGTGAGATTCGAACTCACGATCCCCTGCTCCCAAAGCAGATACCTTACCGCTAGGCCATGTCCCGAAAGAATTACGCGCCAATTAGGACTCGAACCTAAAACCTACAGATTAGAAGTCTGTTGCTCTATCCATTGAGCTATTAGCGCTTTTAAGCCTAAAGCTAATTATATTATGTTGCAAAGCTATTGTCAATAAAAAGATTATTACTTATGTTTTTTAGAATTACGGATGTTTTATAATTATTTTATGCTTAACATAGATTTAATTGTAGATGAAACTTTATCTAGATATCCAGATGTTAAACCTTTTTTGAATTTTAGGAATAATTATGAGCTTTTGATAATGGTAATTTTGAGTGCAAGGACAACTGATAATATGGTCAATAGAATTACACCTGAACTTTTTAAGAGATACAGAGATTTTGAAAGTTTGGCTAATGCTGATTTGATAGATGTCGAGAAGTTAATTTATAAACTGGGATTTTATTCAAATAAAGCTAAAAATATTATAAATTGTGCACGAATGATTTTAGAAAATTTTAAAGGTATTATTCCAAATAATATTTTTGATCTTGTATCTTTGCCAGGAGTGGGTAGAAAAACCGCTAATGTTATTCTTGGTGTTGTTTATGATAAGCCAGCTATAATTGTAGATACTCATTTTAGTAGAGTTATTATTAGGCATGGTCTCACTTGTGAGAGGACCCCTTTAAAAATTGAGCTAGATTTAAAGAGTAAAATATCTGCTTGTAAGCAGTATAGATTTTCTATGGCTATTAATAAACATGGGAGGGAGATTTGCACGTCACGTAGTGAAACTTGTAAGAATTGTTTTTTAGAGAAGTTTGCACCAAGACTTACTTAATTATGGCTTTATGATGAAATTAAAGGTTTCATGTGTTTTTTAAATTTTAAACTTATTGATGTTAGTATTATGTTGATACTGAGTAGTATGATTAGGGGATTTATCCATATCCAAAAGTATTCTTTTCCCATTTCCATGTACCCTAAAAGTTCTCCAAGACTTGGATAAGAGCTTTTGTCGTCTTGTTGTAAGAAATTTATTATTTCAAAAGTCGTTAGACTTTTAGAGATCTGTAGGGGAATTATTGATGAGATTGATGAAAAGACTTCTGGAAAGATATGATATATTATTATCCTAAATTGACTTGCACCAATAATCTTGCTTGCTTTTATATAATCAAGGTTTTTGATTAGTAGTGTAGTATTTCTTGTTATGAACGAAAATGTAATCCATCCGTGTATTAAGGCTAAGGTGGATGCAACTGTCAATATATTATAGCTTTTTTGTTTTGAAAAGTAGTAATAAATTAGCATTAATATATAGGTAAATGGTATTGTTTGCAGTGATTCTATTAGTTTTGAGATTATCAAACAAATTTTAAGTTTTAAGCTTCCTATTATTATTCCTATAAATATTCCAATTATTGCGGAAATCGTTGCATAACTAAATGCAATTAAAATAGAATTTCTAGTAGCAAGTATTAGTCTTGCTAATATATCTCTGCCTATTTTGTCTGTTCCTAGGGGATGTATTTTTGTTGGTGTTTGAGGTAATTTATTGATTGTCTGAATATATGTTTTATTTGGATCTTTTTTGTATATTGCTAATTTTGAACTTTCATTAATTAATTTAGGAGTTATTATTAAAAATAGAAAGAAAATTCCTAATAATATAAGATATATAGGACTTAATTTTTTAAGTTTATACATTATTCTAGCACGTCCTTATAAGGGTTAATCTTATATGTTAGGATATCTGTTATTAAATTTGGTATGAGCATAATAAAGACACCAATGAAGAGTAAGTCTTTGTAAACAAAATAATCATTATTTTTAATTGCATTAATTGTTAGAGCGCCAATTCCATCAATTCCAAACATTTTCTCGATAAAAGCCGAACTAAAGAAGGCTGTTGCAAGGGTGGTTCTAAGATTGGTGATTAGTGGTACTATAGAAGGAATTAGTACATGAAGTGTTATTATTTTGAAATTTTTTATTCCCCTTGATTTTGCAGCTGTTATGTAAAATTCAGATAAATTTTCGTCTAGGGATTGTTTAAAAATAACAGCATTAAATATGAATGGTGAAAAAAACCATGCAAATCCACCTATTATTAGATTTTTTGGGTTTATTTTTAGATAGTGGAGAAGTGCAATTGTTAGTATTACAATTAGATTTCTTGGTAGTGAGTATAAGAATAACATTATATATTCTAGAGTATTATTTAAGATTTTATTTTTGATAAATAAGGTCCAAATGATAATACAGAAAATGGCCATTGTATAGGAGAGTATAATGCCTGGGATTGATATTGTTAATGTGTTTTTCATTTTGCTAAAAATTACGCTCATTGTTGATTTGCCTTTTGTGAGTGGGGAATCGTGAGGTGTTCCCCATATTAATCCTTTATACTTTGTTTTGTAAACTATGTATAGGCTACCTGAAATATGTTTGGCAAAATGATCTTTGTTGAGGGGTATATTTGGATCAAAGTCGTATACTAGCTTGTAGCTTTCAATGCTCTTGAGTATTCCAATATATTCTAAGTAATCCCTAAATATATTCTTTTGTATAAATGGTATATGTGCATTGCTATTCGAAAACATATTTAGCAATGATATGCAAAAAAATGTTGATATAATAGCATTGAGCATCATGTATAATATATTCTTTAAAATAAAGTTATCTGTAACCCTGACTCCTTTGATGAATATTTCTTATTTTATCAAAATAACTTAGTAAAAAATAAAAGATTAGCGAAATTAGTATTGATATTAAATAAAAATTTTTATCTACGTTTTGATTTCCTGATATGTTTTTGATGCTTAAAACATTACCCTGATGGTAATTTTCTTCTTCATCAAAATTTTTTATGACTGTAGAATTTTTAGGGTAATATCCTAATTTACTTGCTTCTCTTAAAATTTCTGATTTGGATATTTGTAAGTTGATATACTTTGTTTTTAAGGTTTTTTGTATTGCTTTTAATTTTTTAATGTGATTTTTCATTAAGGTTAGATTACTATTTAATTTTTTGTAGTTAATAATTCCTGTTTCTCCGAAGATAGGAGTGATTATGAAATAAATTATTATTCCTGTATAGATAGATAACATAATCTTTTTTATTAAAAACATATTGCCTTGTAATTATATCTTAAATATATTATATTTACAAGTATATAGTCATTGACTGCAAGTGTTTATAACCTTTGTTTAAGTAAATTTGGAGAAGAAATTTTAATATGACAAATCATAAGAATTCTTTTTTTATTAAAGAAGGCCCTAAAGAAGTTAATTTTGATATGAGTAGTGTGTTTTTAGATCACTTAGCTGATGGTGGTAAAACTGTTTCTCTACATTCTGAAGAGATTAAAGATCTTTTAGATGAGAAATTATTGAGACTTGATGATTCTTTAAAGCAAAGACATAGTGAGTTAGTTGATTATTTAAGGAAGGTTGAGGGTCGTATCTCAAGGGTTGAAGACGAAATACTTGGACGTGGTGTAAACTCTCTTAAGGAACTTGATGGTCTTAATGTTAAAGTAATTAATCCAATGGGTTCTCAGAATGATCCTAATGTTAAAGATAATGATTTTGATGAATTGGTAAAAAAGGACAGTAATTTACCTAATGTTTCGCTTGACCAAGAAGAGTTAGATGCTTTGCTTGAAGGACTTAATGAAATTTCAAGGGATGACAAAAAAGGTTTTAGTAGTAATTTGGAAAATGATTCAGATATAGATATCTCTTTTGAAACAACTTCTAAAAATGAGTTTAATAGTTTAGATGCTAATAATAATTTATATTCAGGAGTAGAGAAGAATATACATGATGTTGTTGGTGAACCGTTTAACAAAGAAGGTAAAGTATCTTTAGGTGTTGATTCTACTATATTTCAGGATAATGATTCGTTGGGTCAATCTCCTGATCTTGGTATGTCTAATGTTATTCATAGTGATGGTAATAAGCTTCAAGAAGATTTCATTACAAATTTAGGGGAAGATAATCAAGGTTTAATAGAGCCTACTGTTGATCAGAGTTTGATTAACTCTGATTCAGATATAAATGTTAATTCTCATTTAGATAATTTTATTTTTAATGAAGTTCTATCCGATGTAACAAACTTACAGGAAGGCAATAGTTCATCTTACAAGCAAGATAATTTTGATAAACACGATTTTTTAGATTATAGTTTATGCACAGTTAAATATTCGGACAAAAATTTAGAAGATTTAGATAGTAGGAAATTTGAGGAAGAAGAGGATAAAGAATTAAGTAATTTTAATGATATTAATGCTTCTAAGATGGATGGTGTGGATGTAAATTTGAGTGATAATGCGTCTTTGCATAAAGGAAATGATGGTATTGATAGTGGTGTTCTCAAGCAGAAACAGGAAATTGATGATATTTCTTCTGGTTTAAAAAAGCTTGATAATTTTGAAGATGTATTAAAAGCGGATTTGAATTGTGTTGACTTACAAGATTGTATTCAAAATTTTGAAGAGAAAAATCTTTATGATAATGAGGCGAGTGATTTGGAGGAGAAGGTGGATCAGTATGATTTAAAGGATCAAGATATTGGAGATAATAGTGCTTCTGATTTTAGTTTTGCTGATGTTGAGGCTATAATAAATAAGTTTGATGATAATGAATATTTAAGTAAGATTAAGTTAGGAGATAAAGAAAGAACTGTATTAGTTAAGTTTATTAGTAGGTTAGAAAGCGATCTTGATTCTAGTCCCAAAGGCAATAGTTTTAAAATTAAAAAAGAGTATGAAATCTTGCAAAAAATCAAGCGTTTACTAATAAGAGAGTAGGGTTATTTATTTAATAAGATATTATTTTTTATTTTTCATTACTTCTTTTTTGTTTTTATTTTTAACTTTTTTTTATTTCATAAATAAATTTTTAAATCAAATTGATCTTGATATTAATGATTTAATAGACGATGTAAGGTCGTATAGTATAAATTTTTTTAAGGATTTGGATTTAGAGAATTATTTCAATAAAACTTTATTTGATAATGACTTGGTCAATTCTTATTATTTAATCTCATCAGTTAATGGAATGTTAGTTTATAAGGCAAAAGATGATTCAATTTATAAACTGACTGATAAATTAGAACCGGCTTTTTTAAAGAGTAGTCTTTTTATAAAAAGAATTAAAGTTAATTTTGAATTAGATGATAATTTTATTAGTTTAGTTGTATATTACAATATCCTGCCAAATAGCAGGATACTTTATATTTTATATTCTTACCTTTTTTTAATATCTCTTTCTTATTTTTGTTTTTCTATCTTTGTTTTGTATCGTCTATATCGAGATATTAATGATAGTGATCATAACGATTCATTGTTGTCTTTTGAATGATCTTCATTAGAATCATTATCTTTTGTTGTTATTTTTTTGTTTAAATTGAATACATTGAAAAAAGCCCACTTATTGGTGATATAGTAATATATGTCATTATCCTTCTTCATTAGGATGTCTCTGTTTTTTTCATCTTTATTGAAATAAATGTCAATATTATTAACGCTTTTGTTATCCCATTGTATTTCAATATTGTATTGAAGTTTGTAATCGTTTATTTTGGTTTGATCTATTTCAAGTCCATCTGTTGTGAATTCTTGAATCATTTGTAGGAGCTTTTCATTGCGTAATGCTTCTTGATTAAAAAGGTAAAGACCATCTTTAATAGATACATTATAATCGTTTTGTATTGCATCTTCTTCATCTTTTTTGGGTTTGTTGATTACTTTGAGAGATAAATTTTCTATTTTTGTGTTTTGTTCTTCAAAAAGTTTAGTATTTGCGAATGTATTGTAAGAGTTGCCTTTATATGATAAGAAGATGTTATTTGTTAGATATACATTAGCATCACTGCCCTTTATGTAGGATAATCTTGAATCTCCTTCTCCTGAATTTCCAATAAATATTTCTGTTAGCAAATTATTTTTATCGTCAAAGAATTTAAAATCTGGCTTTTTGTTGATACCTAGTTCTTTATGTTTTTTTGGATCTCTACTTACAAGTTTATTTTTTTGAAGTGTTTTTAGGTCTTGAATCATAGAGTTAACTCTTTTTTCATCAATTGGAAGCTTTGTATCATTATATTTGAGTTCCCAACTTTTTCCTGATTTTATAATTGTTCCTTCATCTTCTGTCTCGATTTTAGCAGTTTGATTGAAGTCGATTGTAAAGAATTTTTCTTCTAAAAGCCTTGCAACTTGATTTTGATTGGAAAATATTATTCCATACAAAAATGTAAATGTTAATATTACAATTATTATTATTTTGATGTTTTCTTTCATTCCTAGCAATATTTCTTTGTTTTTCATAAACTCTCCTTTTAGTTGATTCTTCTTTTTTTGGTAAATCTGATAAGTCCAAATATTATTATTGCTATAGGCAATATAATTAAATTGATGATTATTAATGAAAGTTTTGCATTTAACATTTCTTTTGATGAATTTATAAATTTCAGTTTTGAACGTACTTCTCTTGATTTAATGCTAAAAAACGCTTCTTTTTGCATCAAGTAATCTGAAATTCTTCCGGCAAGTTCGAAGTTTGAAGGTGAACCATTATACATGTAATCACTAAATATCATGCTTGATCCTAGTAAGATTATTTTTGAATTTTCAGATTTTTTGTCCTTATATAAACTTTTAATTTGTCCTTCAACTAAAATCCCAAGAATTTTTTGCTTGTCTGCTATGTCAAAGGTTTTTGGAACGTTAAATGAATGCATAGCTATGCTTGCAACTTCTTCATCGTTAACTTGCCAAGATTCTTTGGAGCTTGAAAATAGTGGTGAATATTTGATATTACTATTATCTTTTTTTGCTTCTATAAGATCTAGTGAATTACTCCAAGGGAGTATAGCATCATAGAAATTTGTAAGTAAGGGATTATTAGGTTCTATGATGTTGCTTTTATCAATTAGAATCCATGGGTAGTAAGTTTGAAAATTCCCTCCTAAGAAAAGACTTGGTGCTCTTTTATCAAGTATAATGTTGTCGTTATATTTGATACCGTAGCTTTCAATTAGATTGAAAAGTTCAGATTTGATTGATGTTGTTGAATATGGACTTTGGGGATTGTAATCGATTTTACTTGTAGCAAGTAATGCTCTTCCATTATTGACAATGAACTCATCAATTTTTTGTGATTGCTTTTCATTTATTTCTTTAGCCCCAATTATAAATAATCCATTTATATCGTTTAATTGCTCATTGCTGAGATTTATTTCTTTAACTTCGGTTTTAAAAACTTTCTGCATTATTTCTGTGAAGTTTTTATGTTTTTCTTTTAATTTGGCGTCTCCAAATACAAGTCCTAGCACTTTTTTTGTATTATTTATTAACTTATCTAGGATGCTTGCAAGATCATATTCTAAGTTGCTAATTTCTGTTACTATTGGTAGTACTTCACGTTTGCCTTCATAAGTTATTTCAATTCCTGAATATATTTTGAGTATTGAAAGTTGATTAATATCTCTTAGATCGATTTGTTGGGAAGGAATTCCAATTTGCTCTAAAGGAGTAGTTAATTTGTCAGCATCTATTTCTCTATAAATTACTTTTCCGCTTGAGGAATCGGCAAAGCTTGTTAGAAAATTTTTTATTTGTTCTGGGAATGCAAAATAATTTCCAAGACTTGCAGAGTTATAATAAGTAATATATATATTTTCATTTGCGTTTTTAAATAAATCTTTTGTGACTTTAGAAATTGTAAAAGCCTTATTTTTGGTTAAATCTATTTTAAAGACTAAAATAGATGTGTTACAAAATAGCAAAAATGCTATTGCAAGATTTAAAGCTAAATTTAGAATCTCTTTACTTTTGTTTTTCATAAAATAATTATCTCCATTTTTTTAATCTTATGCTATATGAACTTAACATCAAAAATGTAACTGAAAATGTAATGAAGTAGATAAGATCTGCTAAGTTTAATATTCCCATGTTAAAGTAACTAAAATGGTTAGTAATTGAGATAAAGTTTAGTATTTGTCCAAATATATTGTCTTTTCCAAATATCATTACTAGCTTTCCTGAAAATACTATTATGATTAAAATAAATACACTTAATATGTAAGATACTATTTGACTTCTAGTAATAGATGATATAAATACTCCCATGCTAAGCACTGAGTAAGAATAAAGGAGTATTCCTAGATATTGAAGGAATATTATGCCAAGGTCAAATTCACCCATAAAAGTTGCCATTATTGTTAGTGGTAGTGTGAGAGCGAAAAGTATTAATGTAAATATTTTAAGTGTAATAAATTTGCCGAGTACTATTTCCTGTGGGTTTATTGGTAGTGCATAAAGTAATTCAATACTTCCTGTTTTATACTCTTCTGAGAATATCCCCATACTAAGAGCCGGGAGCACTAACATTAAGATAATAGGCATTGATGAAAAGTAAGACATTAATGAAGCATTATCTTTAATAAAAAATCCTGATAGGAAAATGAAAGAAAAATTTACAAATATTAGGAAAAATAACATTGCAACATATGCAGTCAGTGTACCAAATAAGACTTTTAATTCTTTTTTTGACAAAGCCAACGATTGTTTTAAATCTATTTTCATTATTTTTTCTCCTTTGTTAGTTTGCTAAATATTTTTTCTAAACTTTCATGTTTTGGAATCATTGCTTTTAGTATCATTCCTTTACTTACAATATAATTAAAGAGCTCTTTTTCAGTTTTATCAGGTGCAAGCTTTAATGAAACATTTATTTCTTTATCATATTCTTCTATTTTAATTAAGGTAAATATATCATTTTTACTTAAATGTTCTTTTGTTATTTCAGAATCTTTGTAAATAATGAGGTCTAACTCAGTTTCTTGAAGTCTATTTTTAATTATATTTTCCTTTGTATCATCAGCAATGATTTCTCCATTATTAATAATAATTATTCGCTTACAAATTGATTCAACTTCGCTTAAAATATGAGAAGAAAACAGTATTGTACTGCTTTTTGCAAGTTCTTTTAGAAACTCTTTAAATTCTATAATTTGATTTGGGTCAAGTCCATTTGTAGGTTCATCGAGTATTATGAGTTTGGGATTATTGATTAAAGCACCAGCTATTCCTACTCTTTGTTTAAACCCTTTTGATAGTGTAGATATTAGTTTATTTTTTACACTATCAAGCTTGAAAATACCTATTGCCTTGTCTATTTCTTTTTTTGGATTTTCAACTCTTTTTATTTCTGATATGAAATTTAAGTATTCCTTAACAGATAGTTCGGGATAAAGAGTCAGTTTTTCAGGTATATATCCTACATTTTGCAATATTTCTTTTGGATTTTCTGTAATATCTTTTCCAAAGATTTTTACATTTCCTTTGTTAGGATAGTGAAATGATGTTAGAATTTTTATTAATGTTGATTTTCCTGCTCCATTTGGGCCTAGTATTCCAAGTACCTCTTCTTCGTTAACTTTAAAGCTAACATTAAAGAGAGCTGTAAATGAACCATATGTTTTAGTAACATTTTTTACATTTATCATGTTCTATCTCCTTAAATACTTATTATTTTATAATAAATTTATCTTTATCTGCTGTAAGTCTCATTCCATCTTTTGTTAAAAATATTTCTCCATTTGGATATTCTTTTTGTGCTTCATCTAGCAGCTCGCATAAATCTTGATTTAATGTATATCTTTCACTAAAATGGATCAATCCTGTTTGATGCACTTTAGCCTTTTTTGTAATGTTTGCTGCTAATTTTGCTGTTAAGTGTAGTTTTTTTTTAGCCTCTTCTTTTAAATCATTTTTGAATGTACTTTCAATAATTACTAAATTAAAGTTTTCAATGTATGTGCTTAGCTTTTCAAAGTAGGCTGTATCTGTGATATATGCGAATTTTAGTCCCTTTTTGGGTTTTCCTAATATTTCAGAAGGTAGTATTTTCCTTCCATTAAGTATTACTTCATATCCATCTTGTAATTTTTTTCGAATAGACCCTTTTGGTATATTTAAACTTTCTGCTCTTTGGATATCGAATTTTCCGGGTTTATCTTTTTCTATAAATAGGTATCCAACACAGTCTATTGAATGTTTAAGTTTTATATATTCAATTCTTTTCCTTTTATCTTCATATAGAATAGAGTCTGTTTTATTGATTATTATTTCTTTGTATATTATGTCATAATTTTTGTGTACTCGTAGGAGTTCTATGTTGGTTTCTAAATATTTTTTTATGCCGATAGGTCCAATTATAGTTAGAGGTTCTTTTCTTGTATCGCCACTTTGTGCCATAAGCATTACTATTCCAAGTAGACCTGTGATGTGATCGGCATGTAAATGTGTAATACAAATTACTTTAATTTTTTGCCATGATATTTTTTGTTTTCTAAGGGACATTTGGGTAGCTTCGCCACAATCAAACAGGAAGCTTTCACCGTTATGTTCTATTAAAACTGAGGTTAAGTATCTGTTGTATAGTGGCCTTGTGCCTCCCGTACCAAGAATATTGACATTAAAGTTCAAAAATAATCCCCCAATTTTTTTTGTTAGCACTATATGGATACGTTTCAAGGTTGATTTTAAAAATGAGCATGGAATTTATGTTGGTATTTTGCATTTTTTTTAAATAATTTTTTAACTTAATAGTACATGCTCCTTAATATTTTATTTAGGGTGCTTGTTTCTACAAATGATAGATATGCATTATTTTGATTATTAGATTTTATTTTTTCGTACACCTAAGTATTGTACTATTTTTTTGTGTATTTGAAAATATTAATAATGAATTATTTGTTGAAGTTAAGTCTTAAGAGAGAACTATTAGGCATATAGGATAGGTTGATTATCTTAAGGCATTATATAAGTTTTCATATCTTTTAATATCATAATAAATTGGAAGATTAGATTTATTTTCAATATAATCTAAAATTTTTTTAGATAAATAAGCTGCCATTGATATCCCTCTTGTTCCAAATCCATTTAGTATAAATATATTGCTGTATTGTGGATGTTCGCCAAGGAAAGGTTCTCGGTCAAGTGTAGAGGGTCTTATGTGTGCTTTGTGTTGTATTATTTTACAATTTAGATTTGTGATTTTTTTGAGTTTGTTTAGTAATTCTTTCTGTGCCCATTCATTTGTGTTTGTGTCTAGTGTTTCCCATTCATAAGTTCCTCCAAGATAGAACTTATTATCTTGTAGAGGTATTAATGATACATGTCTGTTATAAATTTCTTTAAGATATAATCCTTTAATTTCTACTATAAGTATTTCTCCTTTTGCTAGTTTGAATGGAAGGTATGAAAATGGTTTGGCGATTTTTTCTTTGTATCCTCTTGTCAATATTAATTTTTTGAATTTAAATCCATTAATTGTAAAAGATTTATCATTTATTTTAATTTCGTCTTCATTGATTTCTGCTTTTATGTATGCGTTATTTTGTAAAAGGTACTTTTTAAGGGTTTGTATATATAAATTAGTATTCATTATTGCTCCCTTTATTAGTATGCCTCCATCATTGTCGTTAGAAAAGTCATATACTTTTCCGTTCTTTATTTCCATGATGAAATCTTTTATATTTTCATCGTTTTTGATTTTTGCAATTAATTCTTCTTTTTGTATTTTTGTGGTAAATGGTCTGAAAATAAGATTTTCTTTTAAAAAATTACAGTTAATATTTCTTTCCATTTCTTTGTAGTATTGAATTGCAAATGAGAAAATTTCAGGTTCTCTCCAAGCAATTTTCATTTTTCTTCCCATAATAGGGTTAATAAGTCCTCCTGCTATGGTTGTTGCTTTTTCAGCTTCGTTGTCAAAGAGAATTACACTTTTTTTTCTTTGAAGTATTTCATAAGTTAAAGTGCTTCCAGCAATTCCACCACCAATAATCGCAAATTCATGTTCCATTGAATATTCCTTTTTTTAAGACTTTGTTTTTTGTAATTTTAAAAAACTATTTTTAAGTAATCAATTTATTTGTAACTTATTTTGATAGCTTTAATTATTATAATTTTTAGGTTGTTTTTTGCAAGGATTGGCCACTCTTTGTATTATGTCTATCTTACTTTTATGCGGACATTTAAAAACCTTTTGTTTTTAATTATAATATTTATTAAATTATGTTTGTTGGAAAGGTAAGTTTATGGATTTTAAAGATATGAAGATGCAAACAGAAATACAACAATCATTAGAGTTTGCATTAAAGAGTAGATCAATAATTATTACAGGGGAGATTAATAAAGATACTTCTAAGTTATTTCAAGAAAAAATATTATTTTTAGAAGCATTAGATTGCAATAAGCCGATATTTGTTTACATTGACTCAGAGGGCGGGGATATTGATGCTGGGTTTGCTATTTTCAATATGATACGCTTTGTAAGGCCTAAAGTTTTTACAGTTGGAGTTGGACTTGTGGCAAGTGCTGGTGCTTTAATTTTTCTGGCTGCAGATTCAAAGAGTAGGTTTTCTTTGCCTCATGCGAGATATTTGTTACATCAACCTTTAAGTGGTTTTAAAGGAGTTGCTACAGATATTGAGATTTATACAAATGAACTTAATAAGGTTAAGAGTTATCTTAATTCTATTATTGCAAAGGAGACGGGGCAAGAACTTGATAGGGTTGAAAAGGATACTGATAGAGATTTTTGGTTGGATAGTGAATCTGCAATGAAGTATGGTCTTGTCTTTAAGATTGTTACAACGAGAGTTGAGCTTGAGAAATTTATTTCTTAGTTTTTTGGTATTATCTTGTAGTTCACTGAAGAGAGATTTTAGCATTTTGGAATTTGGTGTTGCTGATCTTCCAAAGCATTTTACTTCCCTTAATGTATTGGTAGATGTTGCTTATAATATGTTTTTGTCAGATTTTGTTTTAGTTGTTATTAAGGATATAGGTAGTAGGGAAGAGTTAGATCTCATTAATAACAGAGTTGCATTTGGAAGTTTTGAAAATGCATATTTCATTAGACAAAATGGTAGATCTTCTATTGGTATTCTTTCTAAAGAAAAGGTTAAGATTCAAGTTTTAGATTTTATCGAAGGATTTTATGAGTGCAGGTTAGGTGTGGTTGTTGACTTTATGTTTAAAGATCATCATTATGGTATTGTTATTTTTAATTTTGATGAGAAATTAGCTGATAATTTAGATATTTCTATTGTTGATGATCAGATAACATATTTAAATTATAGATATGAAAATTTGCTTTTTGTTTTAGATAAGCGTGAACTTAGTATATTAGATATGGTTATTAGGAATGGTTGTTTTAATTTAGTTTATGACTCAACAAATCCTATGCATATAATTAATACCATTGATGATAGGGTTTATGCTAATTTTTCAGCCCAAATATCTCTTCATGCTTTGAGTTATGTTATTTTAAGTTATTTGTATGATAATTTTTATATAGATAGTTTGCCAAAACGTATTTTGATTAAATAAGTTTTGTAGATGTTTAGTTCTTGACATCATGGTTTCATTATTATATCATTACTAGCGATAGTGATGCCGAAATGGTGGAAATGGTAGACACACAGGACTTAAAATCCTGAGGAGGAAGCTCCGTACCGGTTCAAGTCCGGTTTTCGGTATTTAGAGTTTCAAAATTTTTGTTTTTTCTATTCTCAATCTTTCTGTTTATGTAGGTTCCTATAATAAATAGAAAGATTGAGAATAGATTAAGCATTAAAGTGGGTTTTGCGTTAAGTTTTATTATAATAAGTAACATTTGTATGATTGATCCCAAGATTAGTCCTGTAGATAAATAAAGAAATTTGACAAGATGTTTGTCGATTGTTTTTTTGATAATTAATATTGTGATGCTTATTCCTATTATTGTAGATATGCCAAATATTATGCATGGCATTATGTTAAATTGTGAAATGATGTTAATAATTTCTTTGTAAGTTCCAAGACTTAACAATATGAGTGAACCTGAGATGCCTGGGAGAATCATTGCACAACCGCTAATTGCTCCTGAACCAGCGATTAGTAAATAGTATTTAATTGAAGTTTTATTTTGATATGTGACTATGTCTAACGATATGTTGTAATTTCTTAATATTAGAAGAAATGGTAAAGTGAGAAATCCAGTTAGGAATAAAAGATATGTCGTAGTTGCTTGATTCTTATTGATTTTTTTTTGGATATTGATTTCTTTCTTTAATGTGAATATGCTTCCTGTAGTTAGGCCTATGAACAATGCGTTCAAATATATCTCTCTTGTTACTTGATCTAAAATATAGCTTTTGAATATTTTTGCAAGTATTGTTGACGAAGTCAAGATTCCAATTGATAGTATCACAAGGAAAATTGTATTTTCTTTTATTCTTTTCAATTTTATAAGATTTGCAGATGAATATATTATTTTGTAGTAAATTCCTAGTATTAAAGCTAGTGTTCCACCTGAGACCCCTGGAATTATGCTGACGCTACCAATTAATAAACCTTTTATATATATGGCTATCATTTTTGTATACTTATATAAAACTTAATGTCTTTTATCTTTCGTCGCCCTCTCCATTGATTGTTCCATTTTCGTGTCTTTTTTGTAATTTTTCTAGATTTGTAATGGCAATATCTTCAAGTGTTAGTCCAAGATTATTACTTAAATTTGAAATGTACCATAACACATCACCAAGTTCTTTCTTAATTGACAATAAATATTCATTATCAAGTACATAGTCCTTATCACGACCTAATTTTTTTATTTTCTCTACGACTTCACCTGTCTCTCCAGCAAGTCCAAGGGTTGTTAGAATTAATTCTTCCTTTTTATTTTTATATTTAGCAGTTTGTTTCGCTTTTATTTGGTATTCATTTAATTCCATAATTAAAATTAGTTTAATACAGTTTTTATTTATTTACAAGTTTATTTATTATTTCTTTTTTTTTAAATTTTTATTATATCATATATTAATTGGAGTTAGTCTTTGGGTAATGTTGCTATTTTTTTAGTGTTTGTATCTTTTTTGTTGCAATTTAATTATGTCTATTCTTATCCTGAGATAAAAAATTTTTCAAATAAGGATCCTATTTTTTGTGATCTTAGAGCGAAAATTGCTAAATATAATAAACGAGAAAGTGTTCCTTTATTTATTTATTCATATAAAGTTAAAAAGGATGATACTTTTTTTAAGATTGCAAATAAGGTAAATGGGTGGCAGGCTAGTATTTCGACAATTAATTTATTAGATTCTCCTTTTTTAAGGATAGGACAAGAAATTTTAATTCCTAGTAAAAAAGGTATTTTCATTCTTAATGATAAGGGGTATAGGTTTAATAATTTACTTTTAGCAACAAGAGATTTAACAAAGGCGGAAAAGATAAAGATTAGGAGAAATAATAAGATTTATGAGTTTTATTTTTTTGATTCTCTGAAGCAGCCAGAGTTAAGTTTTTTTTCAAGTACAGAGATGCTTTTCTTTTTAAATTCTGATTTTATTTTCCCTTTAAAGAGATTTATTATTAGCTCTGATTTTGGGTTTAGACCAGATCCTTTTACTGGTATAGGAAGTTTTCATACAGGCATAGATCTTGCAGCACCAATTAATTCTTTAGTCTTTTGTTCAGCTTATGGTGTTGTAGTTATAGTTGGCTATAATGATATTTATGGAAATTTTATTGTGGTTGAGCATAAAAATGGTATTAAATCTCTTTATGGTCATCTTAGTTCTTATATTGTAAGGAAGGGAGATGTTCTAAGAGCAGGGGATACTATTGGAAGGGTAGGTCAAACTGGTCGTTCAACAGGTCCCCATCTTCATTTTGAGATATTGAAGAAAGGTGCACCTATTAATCCTATTAAGATTTTAAAGTAGATATTTACTTATTTTTATTATTACTTGTTATTATGTGATAAGATTGATCTTAAGTTGTATTTATTATGATTTAATAATTTAAATAGTACAGGTGTGGGAATATAATTTTTTGTCATATTTTACTTGAAATTTTTTCAAGCTTGGTGTGATATATTGTTATTCGGTGGTCTTATTATAAAAGCTATACATTAACAATAGTCAATATTTTTCTATTGATTGCTAATTAATAATACTTTATTTAGCTTATATCATAATCTATTATTTTATTGTGTAGAGTTTTTCTTCCTATCTTAAGTATTTCAGCACATTTGCTTTTATTGTTTTTGGAATGTAAAAGTGTTTGCTTAATTATTTCTTTTTCTGCTTCTCTTAAGCTTATGCCTATTGGTAGTGTTATTTTAACTGTTTGGTTTGTGTTATTTCTAATTTTAGGAGGTAGATCATCTTTTACAATTTGCTTTCCCTTAGATAATATTAAGGCACTCTCAAGTACATTTTTGAGTTCTCTAATATTTCCCGGCCAATCATATGTATAGAGTGCTTTTAGCGCATCATGAGACAGACTTTTTTCTTCTCTATTATTTTCACTTGCAACACCTTTAATTAGCATCTTTGTTAGATTTGGTATGTCATCTTTTCTCTCTCTTAAAGGTGGAATATTAATATTTATTATGTTAAGCCTGTAAAATAGATCTTCTCTAAATCTTCCTTTTTTGATTTCTTCTTCAATATTTTTATTTGTTGCTGTTAGTAGTCTGATATCAATTTTTATGGTGGTTTCTCCACCAACTCGCTCGAATGTCTTATTTTGAAGCACTCTTAGTAGTTTTACTTGAATTTCAGGTGATATTTCTACTATTTCATCTAAAAATATTGTTCCTTTATCTGCTAATTCAAATCTACCTTTTTTTTGAGATATTGCACCTGTGAATGCTCCTTTTTCATGTCCGAAGAGTTCACTTTCAAGTATGCTCTCAGATAGTGCAGCACAATTGACTTTAATGAAAGGTTTGTCATTTCTATTTGATAAGTCAAATATGGCATCTGCTATTACTTCTTTTCCAACTCCGCTCTCTCCAGTTATTAGGACAGATGCTTTTGATTTTGCTATTTGTTTTACAAGTTCTAAAGTTTTTTGCATTATAAGAGATTTGCCGAATATTCGTTCATAATATTTTAAATCTTTTCGGATGAGGACATTATCCTGGGATATATTTTCATGCCTTCTTTCGTTTTTACCATTTAATGCTCGCTTTATTATTAGTAACAGTCTTTCAAGGTCGACAGGTTTTGTTAAGAAGTCATAAGCACCTTCTCGCATGGCATCAACTGCTGAATCAACAGTTCCATGAGCTGTAAGAATAATGAAAGGTATTTTTAGATTTTTATCTTTTACAATTTTTAGTAGTTCTTCTCCAGATATTTGGGGCATTCTAAGGTCAGATATTATAGCATCAATCTTTTCATTTTCAATTGTTTCAAGGGCTTCTTCTCCATCACTGGCAGTGAATACAAAGTAACCTTCTTCTTCAAGATAGGTTGCTATTCCTTCTCGTATATTTTTTTTATCGTCTGCTACTAGTAGCTTACTCATTTTCTAAACATCCTTCAATTAAAATCTTGTCTGTATTTAATTTTGGAAGTGTGATTGTAAAAGATGTTCCTTTCATCTCTTTACTTTCCACAAAAATTTCACCTCCATGTTCTTTAACTATTTTATAAGAAATCGTAAGTCCTATTCCACTTCCACTTTCTTTTGTGCTAAATTGAGGCTTGAATATGTCATCTTTTGTTTCATTTTTTATTCCATTTCCATTATCTTTAATACTAAAATATATTTTCTCTTCATTTTCGTATGTAGAAATTTCTATTTTTTTTATTTTTTTGTTTGATTCAACTAGTGCTTCTTCTGCATTTTTTACTATATTGATTATTACTTGCCTGATGAGTTTTTCATCAATTAGTGCAAGGCTTAATTTGTTTAAGTTGAGCAGGAATTTGATATCTTTATTTTGTAATTCTGGATTTAACAAGTTATAAACGCTTTTTATGATTTCAGTGATGTCTTTCTTTTCTGGTATTATCTTTATTGGTCTAACTGTTAATAAAAAATCTGTTATAGTTTTATCCATTCTATTTATTTCTTCTTTTATTATTTGAAAATAATTATTTGCTTTTGTACTTTTAATGTCGTGCCTATCTATTTCTTTCTTTAGTAGTTGTAAGTTTATATCAATTGCTCCTAGTGGATTTTTAATCTCGTGTGCAATATTTCTTGCATGTCTTGTAAAAGCAGCTAAAGCTTCAGCTCTTCTGAAAAGTTCTTCTTTATGTTTTTTATCTTTAATATCTTCAATTAAAATAATATTTCCCTCAAGCTTTTGATCTCTAACGTATGGCATGAATGATATTTTAATGTATATGTTTGTTGAAATTTGTACTTCAAATCCTATTATTTTATCTTCATTTATTGCTAGTTCTTCTATTAAGTTTGTTAGATTTGGGATTTGGATATCTTGAAGGGTTTCTAGTTTGTATTTAGGACTTATGGCTAGAATTTGAAATAGCATTTTGTTTAGATAAATTATGTTATTGAGTTTATCAAGCACCAGGATCCCTTCATTAATGGATGCGAAAATACCATCGTATATTTCTATTTTTTTATAGATGTCTTGAATAAACTTAAGTTTTTGTTCACTTGATAATTTGTTTAATTTGGTTAAGGTTTTCTTTAAAAATTTACTCATTAATCTTCGTAATTTAACATTAAGTCTTCGATTATTAATTTTTTATTCTGATTGTATGAATTGTGTTTCAAGATATGTTTTAGATATTCTAATCTTTTTATATATGTATGAGTGTCTAAATTTTGGCTTAGAAATTCATATCTAAGTTGATTTGTGAGCTCTTGTAAGAATAATTTAAATATATTTTCATCTTTTAGGAAATTCAATGTATCAAGGTTAAATATACTCTGTTTTTCTTTTATTATATTTAGAATTCTTTTAACTTCTTCTTTTAATTTTGTGTGTTCTTCACTATAAAATGAGTTGAAGTATTCTTCTGTTGTCAGGTCATCATTTTTATTAAAGATTGCTTTGAATTTTGTAATCTCAAAATCTCTATTTTCTTTTCTAAATTTATATACTCTGAGTCTTGAGAGGATTGTTTTTGGAATTTTATTTTTATTTCTTGTAGCTAAAATAAAGTAAATGTTTAAAGGAGGTTCTTCTAGTATTTTTAGTAGTGCATTGTAGACATTAAAATTTAGATTTTCAATTTCATTGATATAGATTACTTTGATTTTATCTTTCTCAGATAATGCCCAGGATTTAATTTTCCTAATGTCGTTAATGGTGACATTAAAGCTTATGTTTTTAATTATTCCTTCAATTCTTTGAATAAGTTCTTTTATAGTAGTCTTATTATATTTGTTCTGATAATATAGATCATTGATAAAGTTGATATTTGTTTCTATTTTTTTTAAGTTTTTATCACTGCTGAAGTTGTATTTAGTAGAAATAATATTTTTAACATATTCTAGATATTCATTTGTAACTTCATTTGAGTTGGCATTAAGATATGCCTTTGTCTCGACTATGTTAAGACTTGATAAAATTATTAGATTTGGATTTGTTATATTTTTTGTGTTTAAGATTCTTTTTGCAAGTTCAATTGCGGTTGTTTTTTTAGAAGAGAATCTCTCTCCTGAAAAAAGTATTGCATTTGGCAGTCTTTCATTTTCATATTCATTAATTATTTCTTGAGCTATTTCGGGTAATCTCTTCATGTTTTTAATCCCTTTATGATTTGTTTGATATTTTAAAAAAGTAGTTTATGCTAGGATTGAGGTATTCCAGAAATTTGCTTCCTTCTAAAAAGTAGTTGGGATTAAAGATTTGTTGTGAATGAATTATATATACTACGATTGCAATGATTCCGAAAGCTTCAAATAAACCAAGCATTAGCCCAAGTATCCTGTTAAAAAATAATAACTTTAGATGATTTACTATTGATTCCATTAATGCTTCTAAGATTAAGAATCCTATGTGTATTATTAAAAAAAATACTAATAGTGCTTGAACGTATGATAAATCAATAATGGGTGATATTAATATTTTAAAATCATTGGTTTTATTATAAAGTAGGAATATTAAAGTGAAAATCTCAACGAATCCAGCAATTTCTTTGATAAAACCTCGTAAAAACCCTCTAAGACCTAGTGATACAAAAATTATTATTATTAGTATGTCGACTATACCAGTTATTTTAAAAGGGTTGTTAGTTAGCATTTGTTTCCTCAAATTCTCTAAGCAATAGATTAGCTATTAAGCTTGATGAATTTTTATTGTGAAATTTTTTTATGTTATTTTTTAATGTATTAGACTTTTCTTTATTTCTTAGAATTTCTTTTATTGTATTTATGATTTTGCTAACGCTTAAATTTTCTTCATCTATTTTTAAACATGCATTTTGTTCTTCTAATAGTTTTGCATTTCTGACTTGGTCTCCTCTTGAGCCTTTTACAAATGGAATGAAGATTACACATGCACCAGCATTAGCAAATTCCTTAATAGCTCCTGCTCCTGCTCTGCTTATTATTATGTTTGAAAATTGTATTATGCTTGCCATTTTTTTTGCATTAAAAAATTGACTTCTTAAATAATTATTTTCCCTGGTTGCATCTAGATTTCTTCCGCATTGATGAATAAAATACGCATCAATTTGGTTTTTGATATTTGCAGTTAATTTATTTAAAACTTCTGCTCCTAGAGAACCTCCAAGTATACTAATTATAGGCTTTTGTGTGTTTTGAGTTAATTTCTTGATGATATTTGGATTTGGATTTAAGAATTCTTTTCTTATTGGTGAACCTGTATATAAGACGTTTTTTTGCTTGAAATATTTTTTGCTTTCTTGAAAGCTAATATGTATCTTGTTTGCGAATTTTGAGTTGATTTTTGTTGCAAGTCCCGGATCGAGATCCATTTCATGAGTTATGCTTTTTACCTTAAGTATTCTTGCTGCGATAATTGGAGGAGTTGATACAAAGCCTCCCGTTGCGTATATAATTTGGGGTTTATACTTTTTTATTATGAAAAAGCTTTTGATTATTCCAAATATGACCTTAAAAAAATCAGTAAAGTTTTGTAGCGAGAAATATCTTCTAAGTTTTCCTGATGGAATTGCAATGAATTTAATGTATTTGTGTTCTTTTATAATCTTGTCTTCCATTGAACCTTTTTTTCCTAACCAAAAAAATTTAATATTTGGTTCAATTTCCCTTAGTTTTGAAATTATTGCTATTCCTGGGAATACATGGCCTCCTGTGCCCCCTCCTGTAAAAAAGATTATTTTCTTAGCTTTTATGTTTTCTTTCATATATATATATATCGTATTGAGTTTGCATATAATTGCTCTATTTTTATATTTTAATTTAATAATATATCTTAATGCAAATTTTATATGTTCTTTTTCTTTTTAGTTATGAAGTTTGTTTGTTTGTTTAAATGTTTTATTTAGTTTTATAAAATGGCAGAATGTTTTTTTACTAAATTATTTTATTCTTTAAAAATTGCTGTTTGACGTGGGAGTAGAGTAGGTAATATTTTCCTAAATAAGTTAGAAGATATTTGTTAAAAATTGCTCAATTTGGATACCTTCTTTTTTAGAAGTATTATTTTCAATGGAATATTTTATTATCGAATGAATTACTTTAATTGCTTTTTCTAAGGCATGTTCTATCTCCAATTTTTCCAAATATCCTATAAGTAAACTTGTAAATAAATCTCCTGTTCCACCAAAGTTTTGCTCTAATTTTTCTAAAAAAATCTCTGAATATTCGTTTGTTTTTTTGTTATAAGCAACAGCTCCTATAAGATTTTCCCTTTCTACACTTGTAACTATAGTTATTCCATTTACATCAAGATTTAATATTGCTTTTATTATTTCATCCTTATTTTTTATCTCTTCAGTTTTAGCTAACATTTTTAGTTCTGTGATGTTAGGTGTTATGATATCTGCATGTTTGATTAGGCTTCTAAATCCACTTACTATTGTGTTGTCAAAAGTAGGATAGAGTATTCCATTGTCTGCAAATACGGGATCAATTATTATTTTTTCAAATTTTAATATCTTGAACATGTTTTCTATTATTTTTTGTTGATTGTTGTTTCCAAGAAATCCACTATAGAATATATCAAAGTTTTCATTTTGATTTTTCCAAGATAAAATGAATTTTTCTAATTTGTTTGTTAAATTTATTATTTCAAATTCTTTGTAATCTGTTGTTGCTGATAGAACAGCAGTTACAAATGGACAAACTTGCATATTAAATGATGATATAACTGGTATGCATATTGTAAGTGATGCTCGACCGATAGTTGAAATATCATGCATAGCTAGTACTCTTTTCACAGTTTTTATCCTTTTATGTATTTATAGTTTTTTATTCTTGAGTTTGCATCAGTTTCAATTGGACTTGCTCCGTATTTTAGGTACATAAGATAGCCAATTCCTGCAATCATTGCTCCATTGTCTGTGCAAAGGTCAATTGGAGGATAGTATGTTTCTATTCCAAGATTTTTGATCTTTTCTCTTAAATAAAGATTACTTGCAACTCCTCCAGATATTATTAGTTTTTTTATTTTGGTATCCTTGATTGCTCTTTTAATTGGTATAATTAAATTTTCAAAGGCTACTCTTTGGAAGCTTGCAGCAATATTGTTTTTTGTTATGTTTGCATTTTTATCTTTAAACTTTTTAAGTTGATGTATGCATGCTGTTTTGAGTCCTGAATATGAAAAGTTGTATTTGTATTCTTTTTTGTCAAGAATTGTAATTGGAAAATTAAATGCATATTGATTACCATTTTGGGCTAATTTTTCTATTTTGGGTCCGCCTGGGAATCCCATTTCGTAGTATTTTGCTACTTTGTCAAATGCTTCTCCACAAGCATCGTCGAGTGTTTGTCCAAGTATTTCAATCTCATCAAAGTTATTTTGTTTTGCAAGGATTGTGTGTCCTCCACTGAGTATTAGGGATAAAAATGGATATTCTATTTTTTGAGTCATTAAGGGGGCATAAAGATGTCCTAAAATATGGTCAATACAAATTAAAGGTTTTTTAAGGGCGATTGATAAGCCTTTAGCAAAGTTTACTCCAACTATTAAGGAACCAATAAGACCTGGTTTAGATGTTACTGCTATTAAGTCAATTTCTGAGGCTTGTATTTGAGCATTCTTTATTGCCTTTTGACAAACAGACATGATGGATTCTGTGTGTAGTCTTGAAGCAATTTCTGGAACCACGCCATAATATTTTTTATGTTCTTGTTGACTAAGCTTAATATTACTTAAAATATTGGTACCATCTTCTACTATAGCTGCGCAGCAGTCATCGCACGAACTTTCTATTCCAAGTACTCTCATTGTTTTTCTCTCTTTGATAAAGGTATATTAAATTTTTAAATTCAAATTCTTTATTTAAGTTTTCTGACTCTTGTTTTAGTATTTTAAGAGTATTTTTTGACCAAATATGACCTATTACTTTTACAACTCCTTTTGTTCTTGCTATTTGCTTTGCGCTCTCGAGTGCTTTCATAACAGCTTGTTCATTATCCTTGTTGTCAAGAAATATATCTCTTTGCTCTACGATAATTCCAATGTCTTTGCCAGTTTTTTCAGATATGCTTTCTTTGGTGGTTAGGCTGTCAAAAAAGTATTTATTTTCCTCTTTAAGTTTGATTAGTATGGTTTTCATTATGTTTTCATTTGAGGTAATAAGACTTCCCATGTGATTATTCATTATCTTTGCATTGGGGTAAGTTTTGAATGTCTTTTCAATTTTTCTTCGTATTTCAGATTCATTGTCATTGATGTTTATGTGAAATTTTTCTATTGAATTGTTATACTTTGATTGCATTGGAAAATGAATCATTGTAATTTTGTTTTTGCTTGTTAGTTTGTTATAAAAATCCATTGATTTTGGTAAAAATGGGATGATTGAAAAGTTGATATTTAAGTTAATTTTGATGAATTCATTTAGCATAAATTCATCATAGCCAACATCATCAATTATGAGATAAAATTCAGGTTTTAGGTTATTGAGTTTTAGTTTTTTTTGTATTTTCATTAAATTTTCTTTTCTAATTTTTTCTAATTTATCTTTAAGATTTAGATTAATTTTTTTTGCATTCGATTTTATGTATATAAAACTAGAAAATAATACGATTATTGAAGCAAAGGATGTAATGATAATAAATAGTATCGTAATTTTTAATTTATTTTTCTTAAGCAAAATAAAAGCATTCTGAATATTCATGTTCAGTAGCTTCTCATTATAGCAAAATCTATTACTAAGTCAATGTTTATTGATAGAGTTCGTCTCTGAGCTTTTTAAGTACTCTTTTTTCAATTTGTCTTACGGTTTCTGAAGAGATTCCAAGCTCACTAGAAATGTCTTTTAAGGTGCTTTTTTTGTCATTGTTATCTAAATTATATCGTTTTCTTATAATATACCTTTCTTTATCGTTTAGTTTTGTCTCTAATATATGATTGAGATGTTTTAATGTTGAGTTTTGTTCAAGAGTACTCTCAGGATTGAAAGAATTGTCTTCATAAAGATTGAGGAGTGTAGAATTTTCTGAACCTTCGATCTTTTTATCAAGGGAATATTCTTTTTCGAGATAAGGTATGATTTTGATATATTGAGCAGTTGTTAAGTTAAATCTTTCCATTATATCTTCTTTTTTTGGTGATTTTTCTTCTTCCATGAGATATTTGTTTATTTGGAGTATTAAATTTTCTTTTCTGTATGGTACCTTTACAAGTCTTGTTTTGGTATTTAATGCTCTTTGAAGAGATTGCTTAATCCAAAATGAAGCGTAGGTTGAAAATTTGGTATTCTTGCTTGGGTCGTATTTCTCAGCAGCTCTAATTAGACCTAAATTTCCTTCTTGTATTAAGTCTTCAACTTTTAATCCTTTGCCTGCATATCTTTTAATAATTTTTAATACAAGGCGTAGATTAGCATTTATCATTTTGTTTTTGGCTTTCAGGTCTCCGCGTTTAATTTGTTTTGCAAGTTCAACTTCTTCTTCGTGAGTTATCAGTCTATGTTCTCTTACGGATTTTAAGTATATGTTTAAATCTTCATTGCTAAATATATTCACAACACCTCTCCAATCTTTTAAATTTGTGTATCAACATCTTTTTTCTCCCCCCTTTGATGTGACGCAAAAATCGTGCCAACTTAAGAAATAATTAATATTACTATTAAATATGAATTATTTCTTAAAGTTATTTACTTCTGTTATCTGGTTGTGGATTAGCTCAGCAAGTCTGAAGCTTTTAGATTTGGCTATTTGTTTTGCTCTTTCTAAATAGAGCATATCTTCAAAGATTTCTTCTGTTTGCCCTCCATTAATTAGATTATTTTCTTTTTTTAAAGAATTTCTCATGCTCTTGAGCATTTGATTTACAAACATTGCCTCAAATTCTAGTGCAGCTTCATAAAGTTTATTATCATTTTTATATTGATTTGTTTTTTTTACTTTATCTTTTAGGGTTTGAACCTGTTTGATTTGTTTTTTTGCTTCTAATCTTTGTAGATTAATTTTGTTTATCATTTTTATTCCTCCAGAATTAATTCTCCATGTAATTTATTGATTTTTTTAGCTGCCTTAATTACTTTTATTAATTCTTCATTGTTGAGATTATCTGAATTTTTTGATATAAATTCATTTATTTTCATTTTTTGTATTTCTATTTTTACCTTTTCATTGTTTTTGTTGCTAAATAAATTTTTTTCATTTCTTTCAATTGAAAATATAAGGGGTCCTATTTCTGCATTTTTACTTGCTATAATGATTTTGTTTTTTTCGTTTACTAGCACTTTAGGTATAGTTTCTATTTCTATTTTTTCAATTTCGCTTAGCAAATTGGTTTCGTTAATTTCAATTTCTATAATATTTCCTGATTTTATATTATTTTTTATATTTTTGCTTGTTAGTTTTTTACTTATTGAATTTACTAAGGTATAATCTTCCTTTTTGAGAATTATGTTGTAATTTTTGTATTCTTTATTCTCATGTATGATTGCTCCGTCTAGTATGTATCCTGTACCTTTTGATTTTTCATTAATTGTTATTGGACCTGATGCTATTGCTAGTATTTTTCCTTCTTTATCTTTTAATTCTGTTCTTAAAAGCATACCATTTGTTAAGTCTTTTGCGTCTAGCATAGATGCTATGTAAACATCTTGACTTGCACCTTTAATCATGTTTCCATTTATCTTGATTGTTACACTTACTAATGCTATGTTTTTGCTTCCTATATTTGTTAGATCTATTTCATTTATTCCAATTTTATTTAAAGTTTTGTTTAAAATTTCTTTACCTTTAAGCGAATCCCCTTTATCAGTAAGTCCTGCTACTATTCCAATTCCTGTTAACGTGTATGAGTTGGTAGATCTTATTTCTGCAATATTTTTCAATTTTATTTGTTCACTTATTTGGTTAGGAGTAATATTTTCATTGTCAGGAGTCTTTGAAGGTTGATTTTCTTGTGCAAATGAACTTAAAGTTATCTTTAAGCTTAACATTGCTAATATTGCCAGTTTTTTCATGATTTTATTCCTTGTATGGCAATATAGTTTACCTTTATTTTTATATTATTGCAATTGCTTTTGGTTTATTCATTTATGCTTTAGATTTGTTCGATAGTTTGAAGCTTATTTTTATGACATAAAGGAATTTTAGGAAGATTTCCATAGTTATTTTATTGTTATAATGGATGAATGAAATTAGTAATGGAATTAGGACTTTGTATTTTGAAACGTATTATTGTTGTTGTTTTTGTATTTTGTTTAGCTTTATTTCGTTATTTTTCATTATATCTTGTATCACTATGTATTTACTTTGATTTAATTCGTTTAAGTTTAAAATCTCATTGTTTCTAGTTGTGTTTGTTTTATATTTAAAATAAACATTGTATTCATTTAGGTTTTGGCATACCTTTAAATCTGTTTTTGCAAATACAATCGGTTCTATTATGTCAATGTATACATTTACTTTGTTATGTTTTTTATAGTCTTCAAATTTTTTTGCATAATAAACCAAAGTCTTTTGTATTGGTATATTTTTATATGATGTGCTTTTTATTGCTTTAAATTTTAGATTGGTTAAGAATTTATTTTCTATGTTGATTTCTGATTCATCGAAACTGAATTGCAATATATAAATATTTTTACTTGCTAGATCCTTTGTAATATAACTAATCATTTCAAATATTATTTGTTTTTTCTTAAAATATGGGCCTATGTAAATTTGTGATAGGTTATTATTGCTGCATATTTTTGAATATTCTTTTGAGAAAAAGTATATCTTATTAGGGGATATTGTAAAACAGGTATCATAAGATATTATTTGCGATAAATTTATTGTAAGTAGATAGAATAATACAACTTTATTGGTAAGTGTTTTCACTGCCTTTTTAAGTTATTTGCAATTCCTAGCATGTTGTCTGAGGTTTGAATTGCTTTTGAGTTTATTTCATAAGCTCTTTGTGCAACAATCATTGTTACCATCTCTTCTGCAATTGATACGTTTGACATTTCAAGAATACCTTGTCTTAGTCTACCCATTCCGTTACTTCCTGGAGCTCCTGATATTTCTTCTCCGGAGCCAATGGTTTCTTTAAATATATTATTTCCAATTGCATTTAGCCCTGCTGGGTTCACAAATCTTACGATTTCTATTTGACCAAGTTCAATTGGATCAGGACTTTCACCAATTTTTGCAGATATTATCCCCTCTTGAGATATGGTAATAGAATCTTTTATATATCCTTCAGGAAAGGATATATCAGGTAATAATTTGTAACCTTGACTTGTTACAAGATCCCCATTTGCGTCGATTTTAAATGAGCCATCTCTTGTGTATCCATAAGTGCCATCTGGTAGAAGGAGTTTGTAAAATCCATCACCTTCAATTGCAACATCAGTGTTTATATTGGTGGCTTGCAAGTTTCCTTGTTCAAAGATTCTGTGCGTTGCTGATACTTTTGTTCCATGTCCAACTTGATTGCCAAGAGGACTTACTGTGTCCTCAGTTGCAGGAGTCCCTGCTCTTTTTTGTGTTTGGTATATTAGATCTTCGAATTCTGCTCTTACCTTTTTAAACCCTGTAGTATTCACATTTGAAAGATTATTAGCAATTGTATCTACATTATACTGTTGTGCTTTCATTCCGCTGGCTGCTGTCCATAGTGCCCTCATCATAAGCTAATCTCCTTAAAACTTTGCAATTTCATTAATTAATTTACCAAGAAGTGAGTCCTCGGTTTGTATTGTTTTTTGATTTGCTTCATATGCTCTGTTGACTGTTATCATTGATACCATTTCGTTAATTGCATTTACATTTGATCCTTCTAAAGCTCCAGTTTCAATTTTAGGTCTTGAATTTATTGCGATGTTTTTAGCTTGTCCAGATATTTCTGTACTCTGCCAGAGTGAACTTCCTTGCTTTTTCAAAAATCTTGTTTTTTTAAAATTTACAATCTTTAAGTTATCAAGAAGTTCATAATTTTCCCATGAATTTTCATATTCACTTACAAGTCTTTTGGGATTTTCTTCAAATGTTGTATTGTGAAATATTTGCCCTTGATCTGTTATTTTAAAGTTATTGTCTTTTAGATATATGTATCCCTTTTCTCCAAGTACAGGATATCCGTCTTTTGTAACGAGCATGCCTTCTGGACCAAGTGTGAAAGAGCCATTTCTTGTATATCTTTCTCCTTCTGGTGTTTGAACAACAAAAAATCCTTCATCAGTTAATGCTAAATCAAGAGGATTTTCAGTTATTTTTAATGGTCCCTGTTCAAATGAAGTGTATATTTCATTTTCTTCAACTCCTGTGCCAAGCTTGCCAATCACAGGTGCTGTTTCTAGATATCCTTTAGGAAATTTGTAAAGACCATCATCATTGATTCGTCTGATTAACATTTCAGGAAAAGCCTTTTGGACAGACAAATCTTTTTTATATCCTGTAAGGTCGATATTTGCCAAATTATTAGCAATAACATCTAATCTATGTCTTTGTGCTGTCATTCCGCTAGCAGCAGTATAAATGCCTCTTACCACATGGAATCCTTATTACTTTTGTTTATGTTATTAATATTATCACTAAAACTATTATATATCAATTCTGATTTATTTAGTTTACGTATTTTTGCTATAAGCTTAAAGCATTGGTTTATATTTAATAGTTTAAATCATACAGGTAAATTATCTCTTTTGCAAAAAGTATGAAATAAATGTATAATTTTTTCTTGTCATGATCTATTTAAATTGTTGGTTTAGAGATTAGTTTTAGGAGTTTGTATGCATAAAAATGCGTTAAAAATTATATTTTTATTTTATTTTTCTTGTTTTGCATTTGCAGAGTCTGAAAAAATAGATATTAAAAAAGATGGTAGTGAAGTTTTGGGATATTGGGTTGGCTATGATGATACTACCAATGTTAAAAATTCTGTAATTTATGTTTATAAATATAATGATAAAGTTTATGGACGGATTTTAAATGTAATAAAAAATGGGAAAGTTTATGATGTTGATAATCCTTCTAATTCTAAGGTGGTAGGTTTTGAACATTTAACTATTGAAGGTCTTGATTTTATGTGGGGGCTTAAATATGTTGAGTCTGCTGGCAAGTGGGATAAGGGTAAAATTATTGATCCTAATAATGGTAAGATTTATACTTCTGAAATGAGAGTAGATCCAAAAACGGGTAATCTTATTACCAAGGGTAAGGTTTGGATTTTTGGTAGGAGTAAAATTTGGACAAGAGCTAGAGAAGATGAAATTCCAGAGTTAGATGTAGAAAGCATAGTACCAAATCCGCCTGTGGCAGAAAAGTGAAGAAGAATAAATATTTAATTTTTGTGGGAAGTCTTAATGAGAGATAAAACGGAATATTATGATAAGTTTATTATGAAAGTGCCTAACTTTCCAAAGGAGGGTATACTTTTTTATGACATTACTAATGTTTTACTTGAAGCAGAAGCATATAAATTTTTAATGGAAGATGCACATGCTCTTTATTCATCAAGAGAAATTGATTGTATTGCCGCTATTGAATCAAGAGGCTATCTTATTGGTGCTCCTTTGGCTTTGAAAATGGGCTTGCCTCTTTTACTAATTCGAAAAGGAGGTAAGCTTCCAAGACAAGTCTTAAGAGAGGAGTATGAGCTTGAATATGGATTTGGTAGTATTGAGATACATAAAGATGATGTTAAACAACATTCAAATATTTTGTTAGTCGATGACATTTTAGCTACTGGAGGCACTTTAAAAGCAGCTGCTATGTTGCTTAAAAAGGCAGGCGGTGTAGTATCTGATATATTTTGTTTCATTGAACTTGTGAGTATGAATGGTAGAGATATTTTGAAGGAGTATAGTTTGAATTCTCTTGTTAAGTACTCTTAATGATTATTTAGCAATTAATTTTGTGTTATTAAGTGGAATTAAGTAAGTTAATTGAGTTTGAATAATTGACTTTAAATTCTGTTAAAGTTATAATATTTGTCTGAACATGAGAGGTGAGTGTGATGTATGCGTTATTGGAAATTAAAGGTAAACAGTATAAAGCTGTTATGGGAGAGATGTTAAAGATAGATAAGATTGGAGCTTGTGAAGGTGATAAGTTAGAATTTAAAAGTGTTATGCTTGTAAATAAGGATGGAGATGTAAAGATAGGAAAACCTTATGTTTCAGGTTCTTGTGTAAAATGTACTTATATAGAAGACAAGAAAGATAAAAAGGTTGTCTCTTACAGGTATAGAAGAAGAAAGGCTAGTGAGCGAAAGGTTGGACATCGTCAATCTTATTCTTATGTTTTGGTTGATGATATAATTGTTAACTAGTGATTAATGTTTTAATAAGGACTCGTAATGATATAGTTATTTATATTTTAGCTAATGGGCATGCTAAGGGAAGTAGTTATGTTAATGTGGTTTGTGCTTCTTTTTCTTTTATTTTAAGGACTTTTTTTAGTATTCTTGATTATGAGAGAGAGGTGTTTATTATAGATAATTCTGTAAAAGGTTATGTAGAATTTGATGCGTCTTTTGGGGATTTGAATAAGCAAAATCTCTTTTATTATAGTAGATTTTTAATACAAGGTGTAAAGGATTTATGCTTTGAATATCCTTATGATATTAAATTAGTTTTGGAGGAAAGTAGTGGCAACAAGTAAAAGTGGTGGTAGTTCTAAGAATGGAAGAGATTCTATATCTAAGAGACTTGGTGTTAAGAGAAGTGGTGGGCAATTTGTAAGAGCTGGAGAAATAATTGTACGACAAAGAGGTACAAAATTTCATGAGGGAAAAAATTCTGGACTTGGTAGGGATTATACAATATTTGCATTAAAAGACGGTATAGTAGAGTTTAAAACTTCTAAAGGCCGGAAGTATATAAATATTATTTAATATTATTATAATTGAGGTTGATTTGCATACGTTTAAAGACTCTTTAAACATAACTGTGTCGTCAGGTGATGGAGGTGCAGGGTGTGTTTCTTTCTTGCGTGAAAGGTTTAAGTCTAAGGGAAGTCCTGATGGCGGTGATGGGGGAAGAGGTGGAGATGTAGTCTTTAAGGTCAATCCAAATCTTAGAACTTTGTCTCTTTATAAAAATGGACAGATTCTTGCTGCTAATAATGGCAAGCCTGGTATGGGTTCTAGAAAGAGTGGAACTTCTGGTGAAGATTTAATTATTGTTGTTCCTCCTAATACTTATATTTATGATGTTGATACTAATTCTTTGTTATTTGAGCTTCAGAGCTTTGATGATGAAGTTATTGTCTTAAAGGGTGGAAAGGGTGGACTTGGGAATGTAAATTTTAAAAGTTCTATAAAACGTACGCCAAGGTTTGCTCAGCCTGGAGAATCTGGTGCTACTTTGAATTTACGTCTTGAATTATCGTTAATAGCTGATGTTGGGCTTGTTGGGTTTCCTAATGCAGGCAAGTCTTCTCTTATTTCTACAATAACTGCTTCAAAATCAAAAGTTTCAAGTTATCCTTTTACTACTAAGGTTCCACATCTTGGTATTTTGAATAATTCTTATGATGATTTAGTAATTGTTGACATACCTGGGATAATTGAGGGTTCAAATCGAGGTATAGGTCTTGGTTTTGAATTTTTAAGACATATTTCAAAGACTAAGATTTTGGTCTTTTTGATTGATATTGTTAGTGATAATTTTATGAGAGCTTATGATATTCTTGTCAATGAGCTTAGTGTTTATAATTTGGAACTTTTAAGTAAGAAGCGGATAATTGTTGCTAATAAACTTGATTTAGAAGGTGCAGTTGAAAATTTTAGTCAGTTAAAAAGAGCTTTGGGTAGTGAGAAAGTTTTAGGAATTTCTATTTATGATAATAGTGGAATAGACGAGCTTGTTAATGAGCTTTTTGCTTTATCAAGAATTTGAAATAATTGTCTTTTTTAGAAGCTTAAAATTAATATTGTTTGGATTTTAATTAGTATATTTAGATGTTATATATGGAAAATGTATGAAAATAGCAATATTGGGTGGTACTTATAATCCTGTTCATATTGGGCATTTGTTTTTAGCAAAGGAAATAGAGCATTTTCTAAATGTTGATAAAGTACTGTTTATTCCTACTCATAAACCTGTTCATAAACGTGTTGAAAATATTAGTATTAAAGATAGGATTGCAATGCTTGAGTTGGCATTACAATATGAAAATAATATGTTTATTGATGAATGTGATATGATAAATGGCGGAATTACTTATACTATTGATACTATTACTTGTATTAAGAATAAATATGTGCATGATGATATATATTTGGTTATTGGAGATGATCTTTTTGAGGATTTTGATTCATGGAAAAATCCAGAGAGAATAGTTGAATCTGTTAATCTTGTAGTAGTTCACAGAATTTATAGTGAAAGATTAGTTAGTCGTTTTAGGCATATTTATATTGAGAATAAAATATTTCCTGTTTCTTCTTCAGAGATTAGAAATAGGATTAAACAAGGATTGCCAGTTGACTATTTGCTTCCCTTTGATGTTTTACAATATATTAAGAGTAATAATTTATATATTAAAGGTGAGTAGGTGAGGAGAGAGTTATTTTTTTTAGTTTTAATTGTTTTAATAGTTCTTGGTATTGTAATTTTTTTTGTTGATAGTTCTAAAAGAGAGCAAATATATTTTGAACTAAATACTAAGAATAATGTTAGCTTTTTATTTCTTATAGAAGATGACAATGATAATCTTTTAAGTATGCAAGAAATTTTTATTAGTGTAAAAACAGGAAATGTCGGATTTTTGGATATTCCTGTTTATACAGGTTATGAGGATTTAAAGGGAAATGTGTCTTGGTTTGAAAATTTGTATAAAAAAAATAGCTTTAGTGAGTTTTTGTCTAAAGTATCTAGACAGTTAAATCATGAACCTGATTATTATATTCGTTTTAAAAAGAATAATTTTGTGAAGTTTGTTGACTATCTTGGGGGAGTACGACTTTTTGTTAAAAATCCTGTTAAAGTATATAGTTTGGTGCGTCCTATCTTAATACCTTCTGGTAATTCGGTCTTTGATGGGGATAAAGCTTATGATTATTTGGGTTATTTCAGGGATATTGCTTCTTATGATGAAAGATTCGAGTTTTTTAAAGAATTTTTCAAAAAAATTTTAACACAATTTTCTGACTTTAAGGAGGAGTATGATTACTTTTCTAAGATGTATTTCATGTTGGATACTAATCTTTCTGAAACTGTATTTAAGTATATTCTTGCTAATTATAAAATCAATAATGAGAAATTTATTTTTATTGATATTAAGGGGCAGGAGGAGATATTTAAGGATGATGATAATAATTCAATAAAAGTAGTTTTTCCTTATTATGGGGGAGCAATTCTTAAGGAGTCGATAGAAAATTTAAATAAAGATTTAATGGGTGAAACTAGAAATGAAGAGGTAATCAAAGTTGTTGTTTTAAATGGTACTAAGACTACTGGACTTGCAAGAAATGCAGCAGATATTTTTAAATCTTTCAAATTTAAGGTTGTGAGGTTTGGTAATGCAGATAGACATAATTATGATCATACTTTGATAATAAATAATTCAGATAATTTGGAGATTGCCATTAAGGTTGGTGATGTAATTGGAGCAAAAAAAATTAAACCAATTTCTGAGTTTCATATAGATGATACTTTAGGACTTGATATACCTGATATGAGTCCTGATGTAATAATCATTTTGGGAGATGATTTTGATGGGAGATATGTTAAGAGTAGATGATATTAAGAAGTTATGCAAAATTGTATCTGATTTTGGTGGAGCTGATGTTTTAAGTATTAATGTTAGTTCTATTTGTAATTGGGCTGATTTTTTTATTTTTGTTACGTGTCTATCATTTAGGCAAATGGAAGCTTTGTATACTGAAAGGTTGGTAACATTCTTTAAGGAAAGGGATTTTAATTACTGTATTCAAGGCAAGGGCTTTATTCCTGATTGGACGGTTATTTCATGTGAAGGCTTAGTTATACATTTGATGAGTGCAAATGCTAGAGAATACTATGAACTTGAAAAGATATGGGATAAGGGCGAAGTTATTTATCCTTAAGAGTTGTTTAATTAAAAAAAATAAAAATATCGTAAGAATTATTTACAAAAAATTAAAAATATTTTAGATTTAGAACATGTATTTAGGGAGGCCTGGACGTGGATATTACAGATATAAGAATTAGGAGAGTTGATAATAAAAGTCCCAGTTCAAAGTTATTGGCATATGTGACAGTTACTTTTGATGATTGCTTGGTTTTGCATAATATTAGAGTTATTAGGGGTCATAAGGGTGTTTTTATTGTTATGCCTAATAGAAAAACTAAGGTCGGTGAGTATAAGGACATTGTGCATCCTATTAATCAAAATTTTAGAGAGACTTTGCAAAGTGCTATTTTTAAAGAATATGTAAAGGAAAATCCTTCGAGTTTTGAACTTGAAATAGGTTAGGAAATAATTGACAAACTGTGGTGTATTTTGTATCCTTTTGACTTATGGATAATTAAGTATTTGGGACGTCGACAAGTGGTAAGTCACCTGGTTTTGGTCCAGACATGCGAGGGTTCGAATCCTTCCGTCCCAGTATTTTAGTATGAGGAGTTTCATTGTGGATAGTAGTAAGATTTTAGGATATGAAGATAGGCTAGGTTTTGGTTCTTTGTGTGCTCGTAGAATACGAGCAAAGTCTGAAATACCGGCTGTTGTGTATGGAAAAGAGAGTGATGTCTTGCATATAAAAATTAAGCATAATGAATTTAATGAGAAATTTTCAAAATTTACAGATAATACTGTTTTGGTTTTAAGTAACGGAAAAGTTGAGAGGTGTGTTTTTATTAAAGATGTGAGTGAAAATCTTACTAAAAGGTTGATTTATCATGTTGATTTTTATGAAGTGGATAGGACTAAGGATGTTGAAAAAGATATTGCAATTAAATTTGTAGGAGCTTCTATTGGTGTTAAAGAAGGGGGTACTTTAAGTGTGCTTCGAACTAAAATTAAAGTTAAGTCTTTACCTTTGGATTTGCCAGAATTTATTGAAATAGATTTGACTCCTGTTAAGAAGGGAGATAAGGTAACTTTTAAAGATATTGTACTTCCTAATAATGTTAGGCTTGCTGAAAGGGATGAAAATTTGGCAATTTTACTTGTAAAGTAAAGAATTATGGATTTATTAGTAGTTGGCCTGGGTAATCCCGGGTCTAATTTTTTTCATACTAGGCATAATGTTGGTTTTGAATTTATAGATAAGTTGGTTGTGAAAAATGGTCTTTCTTTGACAAAGGTAAAAAATTATGAATACTCTGATTTTAAGCTTGGAAATAAACGGATAGTTTTAATTAAGCCTTTAACTTATATGAATTTGAGTGGTAATATTTTTCCTTCTGTTTTTTCTAAGTTTTGCATGAATGTAAATAATCTTTTGGTTGTAGTTGATAATGTTGATTTACCTTTGGGTAAGTGTAAACTTAGAAAGGTGGGAGGTATTTCTACGCATAATGGACTTCGTTCCATATCTGGGAGTCTGGGAAGTGTTAAATATAGTAGACTTTATATTGGGATTGGGGTTTGCAGTAACAATCAGTTTAGCCTTAAGGATTTTGTTCTTGCAAAATTTAGCGATAGTGAGATTAAGCGTATTAAAAATGCGTTTGAATTTTTAAGTGAAGAGATGTTAGATATCGATGAGTTAAACTTTGAGCATAAAGTTGCAGTTATTAATTCTAGTAGTTTTTGATGTTTTGGAATAATATAATAACAAAAATAGACAGTTTTTATAAAAAAAATTATTTAATTAAAAGAAAAGTAATTGTTGCTTTTTCTGGAGGTGCAGATTCTACTACTTTGCTATTGGGTTTAAGGGAGTATTTAAATAATAATATAGTTGCATTTTATTTTGCGCATTATATAAGGTCAGAATTTGAACAAAATCTAGAAATAGAGCATATAAAAAAGTTTTGTAATTTTCATGATATTGCTTTTCAAATAAAGAGATGCGATGTTGATATAAAGGAAAAATCTAGGCAGTTTAATATGTCAGTTGAAGAGTTAGCTAGAAAATATCGTTATGATGCTTTGTTAAAGGCTCTTGAAGAAAATAGGGCTAGTTATATTGCTCTTGCACATAATGAAAATGATCAATTTGAGACTTTAGTGATGAGATTTTTTCAAGGCTCATTTTTAGATGGATTTTCCGGTATTCCAGTTGTCAATAGCAATATTATTAGGCCTTTACTTGAGGTATCAAGGAAAGAGATTGAAGAATTTCTTTCCTTGAATAATATCGTCTATTTTATTGATAGTACTAATCATGAAGATTTGTATTTAAGAAATAGAATTAGAAATAATCTTATGCCAGTTATTGGAAAAATTTTTAAAGGATATGCAAAAGGTTTAAAAAGAATATCTAATTTTTCAAGTGAACTTGTAGATTATTTTGACAGAGAGAATTTTCTTCCCCATGTTAAGGGTAATTATTATTATTCTTTTGATGCTATGACTTTTTTTAGATTGCCTCGATATTTAGTTTTTAGGAGTCTTTTTAAGATTTTAAATTTGAAAGGAATTGTATCTGGTTTATCATATGGAGCTTTAGGTGAGATTTTTAGGGTAAATCTTGCTGATAAAAAGAGTCAGATTTTACTTAAAACTAATGAATTTTTTTTGGAAAAGCGTAAGGATAAAGTTAATCTTGTCTTTAGAGAAGCTGAAGAGATGCGTGAACCTTTTGATTTTTTTTTAAGAGTTAATGAGTATCATAGTTTATCTTTGGGTAAGATTTTGTTAGAATATTTGGAGTGTAAGGATGATTCTATATTGACAGTGAGATGTTGTTCTTATGAGTTTGGGCATAGATTTTTTAAAAATAAGTTACAATCAAAAAAGTTCTTTTCTAAGTTTGTAAGATGTAATCCACTTTATTTAATGTTATTAGTGTTAAATGATAAGATAATTGGAATTATTGATTTAAATACTTTAAACTTAATGTGGAGTAATAAGAGTATTCTTACAAGAATTAGTATATCTTTGTTCGGAGGATTTTTAAAGGAATGAATATTAATGATAATAATTTGAATAATAATGGTAAATCTAATAACAAAAAGAAAAATAAGAATTGGATTTTAGTTCTTGTTATAGTTTTCTTAATTTTAGCAATATTCATGTCTTATTTTATACGGGGCGGAGAGAATTATAAGAATGTGCCTTATAGTACGTTTCAAACTTATCTAGATAGTGGTTTAATTGAGTCAGCTGTCATAATTGATAAAAGCCAGATTCAATTTGTTGTTAAAAATTTAAATTCGGGGAAATCTTATTTCTCTACTAGTATTCCTTATTTTGATATTAATCTACTTTCTGAACTTAGGGCTAGGAGAGTTGAGTTCAGTGCTGGTAAGAGTCAATCATCTTTAATTGGTGTTGTTCTTCAAACTTTACCATGGGTATTATTTTTTGTTTTCTTCTTCTTTATATTTCGTCAAACTCAAGGTGGTGGGGGCAAGGTTTTTTCATTTGGGAAAAGCAATGCTCAAAAGTATGAGGCAGGCAAAAATAAGGTTACATTTAGAGATGTTGCTGGGCAAGAAGAGGCTAAGCAGGAACTTAGAGAAGTAGTTGAATTTCTTAAAAATCCTAAGAAGTTTGAAAAGATAGGTGCTAGGATTCCAAAGGGTGTTCTTTTAGTTGGATCTCCTGGAACAGGAAAGACATTGCTTGCCAAAGCTGTCGCAGGTGAGGCGGGTGTAAATTTCTTTCATATGTCTGGTTCTGATTTTGTTGAGATGTTTGTGGGAGTTGGGGCAAGTCGTGTTAGAGATTTGTTTGATAATGCAAGAAAAAATGCTCCTTGTATAATTTTTATTGATGAACTTGATGCTGTGGGAAGAAGTCGTGGAGCTGGTCTTGGTGGTGGTCATGATGAGAGAGAGCAAACTCTTAATCAGTTGTTGGTAGAAATGGATGGTTTTGGAACATATACTAATGTGATTGTAATGGCAGCAACAAATAGGCCTGATGTTCTTGATTCTGCTTTGCTTAGACCTGGTAGATTTGACAGACAGGTAACAGTTACTCTTCCTGATGTTAAAGAAAGAGAAGCAATACTTAATATACATGCTCAGAGGACTAAACTTTCAAAGGAAATTGATTTAAAGATAATAGCAAGAGCTACTCCTGGTGTTAGTGGTGCTGATCTTGCAAATTTGATTAATGAAAGTGCTTTAATTGCTGCAAGGAATAATCAATCCGAGATTCTTATGCATGATTTGGAAGAAGCTAGAGATAAGATATTAATGGGTGTTGCTAAAAAATCTATGACTATTACTGATAAGCAGAAACTTGAAACAGCTTATCATGAGGCAGGACATGCGTTATTGCATTATTATCTTGAACATGCTGATCCTTTGCATAAGGTTACTATTATTCCTAGAGGTAGAGCTCTTGGGGTTGCTTTTTCTCTTCCTAGAGAGGATAGACTTTCAATAAATAAAAATCAGATTCTTGATAAGATTAAGATATGTTATGGAGGTTATGCTAGTGAGAAGATTAATTTGGGCTTTACTACAGCTGGTGTGCAGAATGATTTGATGCAGGCTACTAATTTGGCAAAGAAAATGGTTACAGAGTGGGGCATGGGAGAAGATGTAGGACCAATATTTTTAGTAGATGATGAAGCTCCGATTTTTCTTCCAAAAGAATTTTCTAAGCCAAAAGCATATTCTGAGAATACTGCTGATAGAGTGGATAGAGAAGTTAAAAAAATTCTTGAAGGATGTTTGAAAGAGGCATCGGATATTTTAATGAAACATAAGGAGCAGTTGGTTAAGCTTGCAGAAGCCTTGGTGGCAAGGGAGACTTTGACAGATAATGAAGTAAGAGAGCTTTTAGGGTTTGAAATGATTGAGGGTGATAATGAAAAAATTTTAAAGGAGTCTAACTTAGGGATAGTCAATGTGTGAATAAAGTTTTTAAGGAGTCTTATGGGTGTCTTAAAAATTATATTTTTGGTTTTAAGTTTGGCAAACTTGAATGCTGGTTTAAAGGATATAAATAATCATATATCGGAAATTCTTTTTATTGAAGCTAAAAATTTTGCTGGTACTCAGAGGGAGCTTGATATGCTTTATGGTTCTCTTGAGTTTAATTTAAAGAACTCAGATTCCCTTTATAGACTTTCATTAAGAAATGATATTTCATTGTTAGATAGAATTTATTTGTTAAGATCTGCTATAGAAATTGATAATTTTAAGTTTGTAAAGCCTAGAGATTTATATTATCAGTATTTTTCATTGATTTTGAGTCAAAATGAAGATATCTCTGAAAATAGAAATATTATTGAGCTTTATGATAAACTGGACGGTGACTTGCAGAATGATAAAGATTTGGTTTACATGAGGCTTGAAGCTTCTAATAGACTTAAGGATTTTAAGGGGAGTTTTGATAAAGTATTAGAAAATTCTTTTGCTATGTATGGTGATGATTTAAGGTTTTTTAAATGGTTTCTGAGAGAAGATAAGTTTTTTCCAAGTCTTTTTAGTAAACTTAAATTAAAAGAAGATTCTTTTTTCAAAAGTGATAATATTGATTTTATTTTTAAAAATACAACATTAAATGAATCTAATTCCATTGCTTTATTTACTTTTTTAAAGAATAAGAGTAAAAAATTAAATGGTGTACAGAGTACATATTTGCTTAAATATAAACTCTTAACACCTGATGAAGCTTATATGTTTTTTAAAGATGAGCCTCCCGAAATAATAGGTGAATATAAAATGTTTTATGAACTTTTAAGAGATCCTATTATACAAGATGAATTTTTAAGTCATTATAAGAATTTGTCTGGCACATATTTTGTGAATGATAAAAATAGTGTTGTAGTATTTGAGGATGGAAGTTTAGTAAGTTTTTTTTCACAAATAGTGAACTATTCTACAGATTTAAGCTTAGAAGAGAAGTATTTTAATAAAGTTTATTTCAAAGATAAAATTCCTATTCGTTATGAAAATACCTTGCTTGGTTATAAGGTTAGTTATTCTGTTTATCCTTATGTTAGTATGATTGAGGTGGATTATCCAGATAAAAGATGTGTATATACTTTTGCTTTAGATTCTTTTCGATATGAAATTTTTGATGATTTTGGTTATAGTTTTGATTATGTAGGTATTAATGAATTTTTAATGGCTGATGTTCCAGAAATTTTTCGTCCTATTATGTTAAGCTTAAATCCAAAACGAGTGTCTGATTTAAAGATTCAAAAGAGTTTAATAGAGAAGAGAGTCTTTAATAATTTTGATGTTATTGAAATTAAAAATTATTCTTTTGGAGATTTGATTTCAGTTTATAAAAAGATTAATGGTGCTAAAAGGTTTAATTATGTTGAAATTTATGATAAAGGAGTTTTAAAAGTTAGGAGAGTTATTTTAGATGATAGTTTTGATGTTTATCATAACTTTAATTAGCTTTTAAAAGTTAGTTGTTGATGCATAGGAAAATTTTTATTATTTTGATGTTAATTTTTTCATGCAGTACAATAAAAGACGTCGATGATAAGCAGATTTATTATATTCCATCTGAAAGTATAAGTAAGCATATAGAAGATAATAATTTTGAAGTTGCTCTTTCAAGTTATTACAATCTAAAAAATAGTGGTTTTGAGATGGATCAATCTATCTTAGACTTGAAAGATAGAGCTTTATCTGAAATCAAAAATGAATATCTTAAATTTTGTAGGGAAAAAGATTATGAGAGAGCATTCTTTAAGCTTGAGACTTTAAATTTATTTGGTATCATGCTGGGTGAGAGTAAAGAACATTTAATTTTGAATCATCTTAAGAGTTTAAGGCTCAAGGACCCAATGCTTGCAAGTTTTTTTGCAAAGTATTACTTATTTGATAATGCTTTTGATTCTTTAAAAAATTTTTTTGTTAATGAAAAATATCTTTCAAGGAATATCTTGCTTGATACGGCTGTTTTAACAGTTTGGGTAGATATGGGTACTAAAATTTTAAACGGCCATGTACTGCCAAATATTGTTTTGGGATCTGCTTTTGTTATTGATAGTCTTAACGGATATGCTTTAACCAATTATCATATAATTAGTTCTCAGGTTGATAGTGATTATCATGGAGTTTCCAGTCTTTATGTAAGACTTCCAAGAGGCAAAGGTGAGAAATTGCCTGCAAAAGTAATTGCTTATTCAAAAGAAATGGATCTTGCTTTAATTAAGATTCCATTTAAATTAGATCATCAATTTAATTTGAGTTATTCTTCAAATATTAATGTTGGTGATAGAATTTATGCTATGGGTTCTCCCATGGGCTTCGAGAAGACTATTACTTCAGGGATAATCTCTGGCAAGAATAGAAATTTGTTATCTGTGGGTGATTCTTACCAAATTGATGCTGCCATTAATCAGGGAAATTCTGGGGGGCCTGTTGTAAATGAAAATGGTAAGTTTGTTGGGCTTACATTTGCTGGTATTGTGCATTCTCAAGGTCTTAATTTTGTTATACCGTCAAAATGGGTTTTAAAGGTCTTACCATTTATGTATGGAGGTGGCATTTTGAGAAATAAGTGGTTAGGATTTACTTTTTTTGAAAGTATGAAAAACCTGGAGATATCATATGTAGCTCCTAATTCTCCTGCAGATATTGGTGGATTGAAGAGTGGAGATTTTATCCTGAGTGTTAATTCTTTGAAATTTGAGAGCTTAAAAGATCTTCAATATTATGTTTTACAAAGAAAGTCTATGTTAAAAATTAGGTATAAGAGAAATGATAAGGAGTATGAGAGTTATTTATATCCACAAGATCGGCCGGAAGATATTATTGAGAGTATTGTAGAACGAGATTCTTTTAGGAATTTGATGAGAATTTTTTTGGGTTTAAATTTAAGTTTAATTTCTGGGAGAGAGTATAGAGTTTCTAAGGTGTTTTTTAATAGTCTTGGGGATGAACTTAATTTTAAGGTCAATGATGAAATTTTTGTTTATGATTTTAAATATGTTAAATATAAAAGAGTATTTATCTTATTGCTTTATGTTAAAAGATTGTTTTCAGGATATTTAGGAACCCCTATGCAGTTTATTATTCCTTTTGATTCTATTGTATTTGTGTAAAAAATGTTTAATATTTGTGGAGTTGATTTTTATGAGCTTTTATCTGAATTTGGTAAGTGGAGGTACTGAATCTAAGCTTGATAATATTTTATCTATTAGTCACTTTAATTTTAAAGATAATTTGAATTTAATACTTATAATTGGTCCTATGGGTAGTGGTAAGACAGAATACGCTGCTAAGATCTATAAGGATTCTCTTGTTATTAAGAGTAAATCTTCTAAAGTTTTAAGTTCCATTACCAAGGGACGTAGAAATAGGGCTAATGTATTCTTTATTAGAAATGTTCTTGATAAGAAGAGGTTTAATGATTATCCTGAAAATGTTATTCCTTATAGGGGTGGTGGGAGTGATAAGATTGATGGAATTGATTTTGCAGGTAGTTCTTTTGATGTAGATCAATTAATAGATAATAATCCTGAATATGGAACTTTTATTATTGATGAAACTTGTTTTTATGATGAACGTTTGGTTTTTATTTTAAATAAAATTGCATTAGATTCAAATGTGTTATTTGTACTTCCTACTTTACTTTATAATTTTAGGAAAGAGATATTTAATAATACTGCTAAACTGTTGATAGAATATTCAGATAAAATTTGTCGTCTTGGTGCTTATTGTGAGCATATTAATTGTATGGATGAGTCTTTTTTAACATACAGATATTATTTTTATAGAGGAAAGGAAATAGCTGCACCTTATTTTGATCCTTTATTGATTGTTGGTGGTGATGAGATTGTTGAGTCTGCTGTTTATCCAAATTATGCTACAAGGTGCTCTAAGCATCATTATCTTGTTGGTAGGGAATATTTTTTTACTATTCTTAAACCTTTTGCATTATTATATGCTCAAGGTGATAAAAAGTTGCTTGAGGCAGAGATTGTCGGCTTGAGCAGTAATGTGAGGAATTCAAATTTTGCAAATTCTCTTTTAATTGAGTCTAGGGGAAAATATGATATTGAGGTTTTAGAAAATTTGTTAAAATTGCCTTTCTTAGCTGAGAGGGCTTTGATTACGCTTTCATTAGAGTATAATATCCTTAGCAAGGAAGATTTTAAAGAGCTTATTAATAAATTTTCTCTTAGTAAAGACTATATTCGAAAAGTAATTGTTTTAAGAGAGCATAAATGGATCCTTTAAAAGGATATTAATAGTAATTTGGTCTTTTTTGAAAAAAATTCTTTGTTTTTTCAATACGCATTAATTCTTTTTCAATAATATCATAATAGTTAAGTTCTTTCATTTTAATTCTATGATATTCATTTTCCCAGTTTGTTATCATATCACCTTGCATTTTAGTGAATTTATATTTGTCCAATTGTTCGTAGTATTTTAAAGCTTCTGTGTAGTAATTAGCAGCTATTTTATAAAAATTTGTAGCTTGATTTAAGTTTTCAAGGAACCCTTTTTTTTGGGGGGTTTTATAAAAATATGCATATCGTATATCGAATAAGTCTCCTAAGTATAGATGTTGCTTGACAAGAAGCAGATTTACATGCATTTTAAAGAGGAGTTTATATTTATCCCATTCTTCTCTTGTTTCTGTTTTTGCTAAAGAGTAGTTTGGGTTGCCAAATGGGTATTTTAATGCATTTTGTAAAAAAAATATATTCCTTTTATAGTTATCGGGTTTTCTTTTCATTTGTTCATTAAAAATGACATACCATTGTTCAGCATAGAAAAATTTTGATGATGCATTTATATTATTTATAGGTAGAATTGAAAATATTACTAGACATGATGCAAAAAAATTTTTATGGTGCATATTTGTGCTCTTCCCTTTAATTTATTATATTAAAATTTTATTAATTCAAAGATTTTTTGTGCGCTTATTTCTAAGTCTTTTTCATTTGAATTTACAAGGTATATAATGTCAATTAGGTCGTTAAACATTTTGAGTGTTTCTGTATATCTAGAATTAATTTTTTTAAGTTTCGTTACTTCAATTTCAAAAAGATCAGCCTTTCTTCTATTATCTTGAATGCGCTTATAAGCAATGTTGGGGTCTGTTTTTATGAAAAAAATTTTTTCGGGCAGGGGGAAATCTTTGTTTAATTTGTATCCTAATTCTCCTTGATATGCTATAGATGAAAATAAGTATCTGTCGGTTATCACTTTTGTTTGACCTTTATTTAGTATTTTTATTATTCCGTTCTTTGTATTGTATAAATGTTCATATCTATCCGCTAAGTACAAATAGGTCAATGATACTTGACTTAAAGGATTTTTAAAATTAGTTAGTTGCTGTCTTATGAATTCTCCAATTATTCCTTTTGATGGTTCTTGTGTAAAATGGTACTTTAAGTTGTTATTACATAATTTTTTTAGCCTTTGAGTTATGCTTGTTTTTCCACTTCCATCAATTCCTTCTATGCAATAGAAGTTTTTTAGGATCTTGTTCACAAAATTTTCTCCTTAGATATTTTAATTGGTTAGATACTTACTTTAAGTATTATATAATAATAATACTTGCGTAAATATATGAATTTGTTTTTTATAAGGAATCAGATTACTCTGTCTTTTCTTTTTTCAGTTTTAGTCTTTATATCAATTCTTATAACTTTTATCTTATTTGTTCAATTTCAAATTTATTCTGCTAGATTTCTTATTATAAATTATTTTGAATCGAAATCTGGCTTTAAAATTAAATATGATAAGATTGATCCTTATTTTTTATCTTCAATAAAAATAGATAATTTGGAGTTGAGCTTGAATGATGAAGATAAAATATTGATAGGTACTGTTAAGGTTAATTTGGATTTGTTTAGGTTGTTATTAGGAGATGAAAATATTATTTTGGATATTTTTTTGAGGGGCAGTACCTTAAATTTTGATTTAAATAATTTTAAGTTTCTTGAATCTCAGGATTTATATTCTAGTGAATTGAAGTTGAGTGGTGATAGTATTTGTCGTGCGATACTTAGCAAAATGTTTAATTCCTTTGATAGTATTCATGTGTGTTTAGAAGATATTGATATGAATCTTAAACTAAATTCTGATAATTTTTTGAGGTTTCAGATTAAGAGTTTTGTATTAAAGACATTCGATGATGATTTTTTATTTAGTTTTGTTATTGATTTTAGTTCTCTTGTAGTTTTAAACTCTTCTGTTAGCCTTAAAAGTATTCTTGATTCAACTTTTTATTTTGAAGGTAAGTTTAAAAAAGATCTTGAAGATGGATATATTAATTTTAGTTTTTTAGAATTACATACAGATCATTTTAGTTTGCTTGAACAAGGATTTCAGATAAATTATTCGAAGGGAAATATTGAAATTTTTAATATTATAAGAGAAAATTTGGATTTTAATTTGAGATATGATTTTAATAAAAATTTTTTGAGATTGGAAGCTTTATTCTTTGATTTAAATCTTTTAAGTTGGATAAGTCTTAATAAAAATTTAAGTAATTATAAAAACTATCTTGATACAAGTTTGAATGGTCAGTTGGCATTGTCTTATGATTTTAAAGATAAAGATTTACGGTATGCATTCTTATTAAATTCATCGTCAAATGCTAATATGATAAACAAAGAAATTCAAGGGGTAAGAGTACAAATTAAAGGTAATGAAGAAATTGCGAATGTACAGGATGCTTTTGTGAAACTTAAGAGAGGGTTTGTTGGTTATAAGGGCTATTATTCTTTAAAAGATTTAGTGCCGATGGGAAGGCTTGATTTTAGATCTGCAAAAATCTTTAGTTTTAAGGATCTTAATGGATATTTAGATTTTAGTAAGGAAGGTCAATTTTTTTGTGTAAAGTCTGATGATTTTAGGATCGGCAGGCTTAAAATTCGAGATTTGGATATGAAAACGAGTTTTGCTCAAGATATTATCCATGTTGATTATTTACTGAATTTTGCTAGCAATAATTCTAAAATTTCATTGAAGGGTAATTTTGATAAGGAGAATTTTAATCTTAATTTGAGCGTTAAAGAGTTTCCTATGCTTTTCTTAAAGGATGTACTTCCAGAAACCCTTATAACTAAGATTATTCCTGAACATTTTTTGTCAGGTAAGTATTTAAATTTAACTTCAGAGTTTAATTTAAATACTTTTGATTATACTAGGAGCAAATTGAATAATCTCAATTTTTCTGTCTTATCAAAATTGGATAATTTTAATTTAATGTTTGATGCAAGTGGGGAAAAAGATGTTTATAAAGTAAAACACTTTAATTATAGTAATGGGGATTGTAGTATAAATTCTAATTTTTTGATACGGTTGTTTGATAATAGTTTAAATATAAATACTGAGTTTAATTATTTAGGCAAGAGTTATCCTTTGTATTTTGAGTTAGATTTCAAAAATAGGTATTTTAACTTTCAATTTTCGCCTAGATCACTAGTAAGTTTAAATTATTCTGATTCATCTATATCTTATTTTTTAGATATTAATGATTTTCATTTTTATAATGGGGATTCTGAGATTTTATTAAATGTTAATTCTTCTGGAGATTACCATAGAATACATAATGATTTGAAGGTTACATTTACTAAGTTCAGCTTAGATAAAATTTCTAGTAATCCTGCTTATAATTTTAATTTTAGTTTTGAGGGCATATATGAGAATAAAAAAATTAGTCTTTCAAACATTAGATTTACGAATAGGATTTCAAGTTTACAAGGGCAAGGATATTTTAATTTAAATGATAAACTTAGTGGTAATTTGAACTTGTTTTCGTATGTGAATTCAGAGCGTTATTTCTTGGGTGTTGACTCTAATGAAGATGGAAGTTATTTTGTTGGTAGATTTCAGGGATTTGATTTTAATAATTTAAGATTCTTTTCGTTCTTAAATGGAAAGATTAATGGTAATTTTATATTGAGCTTTAAAAATAGTGATTTGTTTAATTATTCTCTTAGTGCTTATCTTGCAACAGATGACTTGTCTTTGTTGGGTGTTCCCACAGATTGCTCTTTGAATTTGGGATTGGTTGATAATAATCTTAATATTTATAATATAAAGGCAAGTCAGAATGGAAAAAAAGTTTTAGCAGGTAGTTTCAGGTATGATATTAAGAATTTTATTGGTATTGCTAATTTGAATGTTGATAGCAAGATTTTCTCTTCAAAGGTGAATGCAAGTTTTCAAAAATTTGAAGAGAAAATTGATGAAGAGCTTGGTATTTTAAAGAGTAAAATTGATGGAGAGATTGCTTTAAGAGATTTAAAATATAAAGATAAAAATCTTTCTGATCTTACAATTGAATTTAAAAATAATAGCGAAAAGTTTATTATGTCATCAATTGAATATGATCTTATTAGTTGTTTGTATGAGTATAATGATGGTAATTTTTATATTAGATTAAATGATTATTTGCCTCTTAGTTTCTTTGCATCAGGTAATATTTTTAATAATAAAATTACCAGTAATGTGCAGGATATTAAATTTAGTTCAAGTTCAATTACAGAAGATTTATTGGGTTCAAAAACTTTTTTTAATATTAAGGAACATTTTATTCTCTATAATCTTGATTTAATTGGTTCATTGGATGTTAATGGTGATTTATATAATCCAAATCTTAATGGAGAGTTTAAGTTAATACATGCTTTGATAAGTACTGAATATCTAAGACTTTCTAGACAGAATGGAAGAAGTAGAATTTTAGAGTTGATTGATGTACCAGTTACCATTAAAGATAACAGTGTAATTATTGAGAACAAATTTAATTTAGATTATTATTCTGATATCAGTGTTGCTGCCCATTTGAACCTAAATTTTCTGAGTGATAGTATTGTTGACTATTATAAGATAGATATCGGTGTTTCTGAAGGTTCTGGAGTACCTATTCAATTTGATAAAGTAACTATAAATTTTGTTGGACATGCTTCAGGTTATTTTTTTATTGAAGGTAATCCTGAAGAAATTATGTTTAGAGGAGATCTAAATGTTTCAAATGCTTGGGTTTATTTACTTGAAAATTCGATTGTTGATCTATTAATAAATCCTTATAAAAGATTCAAGAAGAAAGTTGGAGTATCTGATGTTAATTATAAGGGTTTGGATATTGCTACAGATTTTAAAATTAATTTTGATAGTAATGTTGCTTTTCATTGGCCAGATAATAAGATTTCCTTCTTGAATGCTATTATTACAAGAGGAAATAAACTTGAGTTTAAATCTGACACTAAAACGGATGATTTTACCCTTAAGGGAGATTTAAGTATTTCAAATGGTTCTTTCAATTATAATAATAAACAATTTACCTTTAAGAGTGGTTCATATATATCTTTTAATGAAAATAAGAACAAATTTGATCCGTGGGTAAAAGTTGAGGCTACAAATGTGATTAAGGGTGGTAGTGAAAATTTTTTAATAACAATGAGCATGAATGGTCCTTTGAGTTTATGGGATCTTAAGTTTTCATCTTATCCTGCGAGAACGGAACAAGAAATTAAATATCTTTTATCAAACGCAATAATTGGAGGTGAATATGGACTACAGTCAGCAGGTACGAATACAGCTGAGATGGCACTTGGACTGGCTAGTGATATTTTAGTTGATCTGATAGTACAGCCTATTGAAGATTATATACGTTCTGTATTAAAATTAGACCTATTGAGTATAAAAACGGATATATTAAGGAATGCTATTGGTGTTTTAGGTGGTCCAACAACTTTTGCAGGTGTTCTTGATAAAACAAATGTTAAAGTGGGTAAGTATATTGATGATGGTGTTTTTTTGAAGGCGGGATTTGGATTTTTAAAAGAAGAAGTAACACCATTTTCTCAAAATTTAAGTTTTAATGTTAATTTTGGTCTTGAGCTCAATTCACCGTTTTTCTTTGTTGACTATACTTTTGATTATAATTTTAAGGAAAATGGTCGTGGTATAGGCAATCAGATATCTATTTTTTGGAAATTTAGATACTAAATTATGTAAGGGGTTTGGGGGGTGAAGTTATTTAGAATCTTTGTTGTTATGGTTTTTTCCTGTTTTGTGTTTGATTTGGTTTATTCTCAGGAGCAATATAAGGGTAAGATAATAAAGAGTGTGAACTTTGATGGTCTTAAAAATATAAGGGAAAATGATCTTGGACCTATTTTGAATGTTTATTTGGGACAAGCTTATTCTGATGAACTTTTTGATAAATTGCAAGTTGACCTTTATGCTCTTGATTATTTTGAAGGACTTATTCGGCCTGAGTTTAGAATAGAAGATGATAAGCTTGTAATTACATTTTTTGTGAAAGAAAAGTCCTTAGTAAGAACTGTTACTTTTGTTGATGATAGTAGGGTTTTTTGGAATAGTGAACTGCGTGATAAATCACATATTAAGGCAAAAGAAGCTTTAAATCTTGCAAAAATTAAAAAGAGTGTTGTTAAATTTGAAGAAATGTATAAAGATGCTGGATATCTTGATGTTACTGTTGAGTTTGAAATTAAAGAGGAAGATAGTTTAGTAGATATTATATTTAAAATTAATTCTGGTTCTAAATATGTTGTTAAAGAGGTTTCTTTTGAAGGAAATTTGAACTTTAAGAGTCATGTTCTTAGAAAATATTTAGTATCAAAACCAGCATCTTTATTTTCTGACGGTAAGTATTTAGAATCAAATGTTGATAAAGACAAAGATCAACTTGAATCTTATTATAGGAATAATGGATATATTAATGCTAAAGTTGTAAAGAGTACTGTAGATATACAAGTTCCCAGAGATTCTAAAAAATTAGAAAAAGAGGTTTACTTAAAATATTTTATTTCAGAGGGTAGTGTTTTTAAATTTGGTAAGTTTGAGATTACTGGTAATCTAGTTTTTAAATTAGAAGAATTGCAATCTCTAATTACTTTTAAAGAAGGAGATATTTTTGATGATTCAAGATTTGAACAAGATTTTAAGAAAATTAGGGAAAAGTATTACTCAGATGGTTATATCTTTACAGAAATTGTGCCTTCTAGGACGATAAGAGATGAGTTTGTAGATCATGATATTAAGATAGTAGAAAAAGATAAAGCACATATTGAATCCATTACTGTTTCAGGTAATAAAAAAACAGCTTCTCATGTAATACTTAGAGAAATTCCGTTAATGGAAGGTGATGTTTTTAGTTTAGAAAAACTTAGGATGGGATTGTTTAACTTGCAGAGACTTGGTTATTTTGGAAATGTTGTTCCCTATGCTGTTCCAAGTAATATTGAGGGTTTAATGAAAATAGATTTTGCTGTTGAAGAGAGAGAGACAGCTAGCTTTAGGTTTGGTATGAATTTTGGTGGGGTGAGTAATTCTTGGCTTCCATTTTCAGTTTTTGGACAGTGGGAGCAATCTAATTTCTTAGGTGAGGGGTATTCTTTGTCTGCAAGACTTAATCTTGCTTTTTCAGAGCAAAGCTTTAGATTGATGTTTGAAGATAATTGGTTTATGCAGACTAGATGGACTATTGGGGGATTTTTTGATTTCTCACATTCTGTAAATACAGCTTATCAAGATATTAATGGACCTATATTTACAGGCAAAAAGGAGGTACCAGATCCTTTTGTAAGTTGGGAAGAATATAATAATTCTAAGAATTTTTCAGATTTTAATATTATGAATTATTCTTTAGCTAAATTTAGCATTAGTGGGTTTACTGGATATACTTTTTCTAATTATCTTGGAAAGCAGTCATTTGCTGGAACTGTTCAAACGGCTTTGAAATATGTATATTATGATGATAATGTTAATAGACCTTCAAATTATTATTTGAGGGATAATTATAATACTATTCGATTTGAAAATTCTCTTGGTATTAGTATTGCGTGGGATACAAGAAATTCTCATTCTTTATCTAATAACGGTTTTTTGCTTAAGCAGCAATTTGATTTTTTTGGCGGGTTTTTATTTGGACAGAGTCATTTTTCAAAAGTTACAACTACTTTTGAAAGGTATTTCTCTCTTTTAGGTTATCAAGATGTTTTTACTCCAATTTTTGATTTAATCTTAACTTTACGAAGTGTTTATTCAAATATTTTGCCACCACTTGGAAATGGTTTTGAAATAGAAATACAGCCGCATCATCTTATAGTTATTAGTGAAAACTTTATGATTGCAAGAGGATGGGGAACTTTGAATAATATTTATAGTTCGTTTGTAAATACTATTCAGTTATCAATGTCTTTGATTAAAAATATTTTAGTTTGGGATATTTTGTTTCTAGATATAGCTTCATATGCTTTGGAGAAGCAAGAAAATGCTTTATTTGTTCCCTTTAATAATTTTATTTTTAGTTGGGGATTTGGAATTAGAAGTGTACTTCCTCAAATGCCTTTGTCTTTTGTGATAGCTTATCCATTTTATTTTAATGATGCAGGGGTTAATAGGTATTATAATTACTTTGGTGGATTCAAATTTTTCTTAGCCATTGATATGAGATACTAATATAATTTAGCTAGCTTTTCATAAGGAGGGTTTTTATGGCTTTTATAGTTCTTTTATTTGCATATTTCTTTCCATTAAATCTTTTTCCATTGAATGTTACAAAAGTAGGTATTGTTGACTTTGAAAAAGTTGTAATTGAATTTTTAAGTCCGCAATTAAAATCTAATCTTGATCAATTAAAAAGTCATTATCAAGAAAAAATAGATGCCTTGAATTCTGAGATCAAGGATTTGAGAAAAATGTATGATGAATCTATTAGTGCTCATGATATAGAGAGTGCTAGATTATATGGTAATCAATATAACCTAAAGGTTGATGAACTTAAGAAGCTTAAAAGTTTGGCTAGGGGTAATCTTGAACAGCAGAAGCAAATTAATATGAATAGTTTAAATAGCGATGGGTCGCTTCGAAATAAGATACTTAATGGCATTCAATATGTTGCAGAGACTAATGGTATTTCTTTAGTTATGAAAAAGGATAATCCTTATATTCTTTATTATAATAGTACTGTTGATATAACAGATGATGTTGTTAGGTATTTGAATGAACAGTAGTACATTGTAGGGTTTGTCTTTAGTTATTATTTTCTTTTCTAAGTCGCCTGATTAGGGTGCAAAATTCTTTTTTGTTGTTTTTATTAATATTTGATAGTAAAATATGTGATTTTAACATTGATTTAAATATTGTATTTTTATGTACATTTAAGCAAAGATATTCTTTCATGTTACTTTTTTGTAGCTTTTCTTCTCTATTTTCTATTTTTAATATCTTTTCAAGACCAAGGGATTTTAAGTTTTCAAGTGCTTCTTTGCTTGAATTTATTATTTTAAAAGTTTTTTTGCGTTCATTACTTTTGTTATCAATATACAATAGCACGCCCATAAAAGTTGAATCTAAGTATTTGGTTTCTGATAAGTCTACGTATAATTTATTGATTTTATCATCATTATCTATAAATATATTTTTAATAAATGTTTTAAAATTTACTGAATATAACGCAGTAAGTCTGTTAATTAATTTTATGAAAATAGAATCACCTTTACATATATAAAAGACATTATTTTGAGAACTATCTTTTTCCATTTTTACATTCTTTTGATAATTTTAAGTATATTGTAAAGTTTTAATAATATCAATTATAATTTTATTATTGTCTATATGAAAAAAGATATTACGCCGATGATGAGGCAATATTTAGACATTAAGAGTCAATATCAAGACGCTATTCTGTTTTTTAGAGTAGGTAGTTTTTATGAAATGTTTTTTGATGATGCTCTTGAGGGAAGTAAGCTGTTAGGATTAACTTTAACTAAAAGAGAGAGTGTTCCTATGTGTGGTGTGCCTTGTCATACAAGTAAAGAGTATATAAAAAAGTTAATCCTACTTGATAAAAAGGTTGCGATTTGTGAGCAAGGATTACAAACAGATTCTAAAGGGCCTTTAGAAAGAGAAGTTGTTGAAGTTATAAGTCCTGGAGTTGTTGTCGATGAGGATTTTTTACAAGATGATGCTAATAATTACTTGGTAGCTATTAGTGATTATAAGGATTATTATTCGTTTTCTTATATAGACTTGTCAACTTCTAAACTTGGGATAATCCTTTATGAGGAAAGTTTTTTAGAAAGGTTAAGACGGGATATTGAGAAATATTATCCAAAAGAAATAATAGTTTCAGAGAATTTCTACTATGAGTATTTAGAAAAACTTTCTCTTGATCGATTTTTAGTCAATAAGGTTCCCCATTGGAATTTGGATCAAGAAGTTGCTAAAAAAACATTAAAAGAACATTTTAATGTTTTTAGTTTGGGTGCTCTTGGGTTTAAAGAGGATGAGCCTTATTATATTTCGTCTTTTTTAATAATAGATTATATAAAAAATAACTTGAAGAATTTATTGATCAATATTGACACGATTCATATTAATAATGATTCTGCATATATGTTTCTTGATGATGTTACTCAAATAAATCTTGAACTTGTTAAAAACAATAATGATTTGACGTCTCGTTATTCTCTTTATTCAGTGTTAAATGATTGTAAGACTCCGATGGGGAAGAGACTTTTAAGAGAATATATATTAAATCCGCTTCTAAATATTGCTGAAATTAACAATAGATTAACTCATGTAGAATTTTTACACGATCATGTTAATTTAAGTATGAAATTGAGAAATATTCTTAGTGATGTTTGGGATATTGAGAGAATAATCTCGAGACTTCAGATGAAAAAATATGCTAAAAAAGATTTTTTGTTTGTTAGAGAAACTTTGATATCATTTTTTTCATTAAAAAAGCTCTTTAATGAGCATTCTTTTAATTATTGGATATTTGATGTTGATGATGAAGATAACATAAGAGAAGTTTATTCTTTAATTGATAGCTCTATCTCAAATGAGCAGGATGAGCTTATTAAACGTGGGTATAATTCTGAGGTTGATCGTTTAAGAGAAATTAAAAATAATGCAAGTAAGTATGTTGATGATTATCTTAATTTTGAAAAGAATTTTAGTAAAATTAATAGCCTTAAAATTAAGAAAACTAATATTAGAGGGTTATTTTTTGAGGTTACAAAGAGTTATTATGGTCAAGTTCCTTCTCATTTTATAGAAAATCAGGTTTTAAATTCTGTTAAACGATATAAAACTAACAGACTTATTGAACTTGAAAGAGAAATTAATGATGCTGAGGATAATTTATTAGCTCTTGAGCAAGAGATCTTTGATGACGTATCTTTAAAAGTTGTTAAGCACAGTTCGGTTATTAAGAAGATAGGTGAGTTTTGTGCATATATTGATGTGGTCTCTAATTTTGCGTATTTAGCTAAAAAGAACGAATATGTAAGGCCTATTTTAACTAATAATAAAGAAATTATTCTTGAATATGCTAGACATCCTGTTGTTGAGCATTATATGAGAGGAGTGGAGGCTTTTACTAGAAATTCCGTGAGGATTGATAGTGATAAGTATTTTTGTTTAATTACTGGTCCTAATATGGCAGGTAAGTCAACTTACTTGCGTCAGACTGCTTTAGTTGTATTAATGGGGCATATTGGTTCTTTTGTGCCTGCTGATAAAGCTATAATAGGGATTACAGATAAGATTTTTTGTAGGATAGGGGCAAGTGATAATATTTCCAAAGGTGAGTCTACATTTTTGGTAGAGATGAATGAAACGGCTAATATTTTAAGGAATGCAACTCAGGATAGCTTAATAATTATGGATGAGGTTGGGAGAGGTACTAGTACTAATGACGGACTTGCTATTGCATGTTCGATTGTTGAATACATCTTGGAACATATCAGGGCTAGGAGTTTATTTGCGACCCATTTTCATGAGCTTTCTGCTATTAATCATGATTCTTTTATTAATCTTTCAATGAAAATTGAAAAACAAGGAAATGAACTTATTTTTTTGAGGGAAGTTGAAGAAAAGCCTTCTCTTAATTCTTATGGAATTTATGTTGCTCGCATAGCTGGTATACCTTTAAAAGTTATTAAAAGAGCCGATATTATTCTTAAAAGTTTAACTAGTCGAGAGCGCTTTTGTGCACAGACACTTTTTACTTCATTTACTTCTGTTATTAATGATGGTGAAGAAGAAAGAAAAGAAAATTTAAGTTATGAGTCAGATCTGACAGCTTATTTAGAACTTAAGAATTTTGTTTCTAAGATAGATATCAATAACATTACTCCTTTTCAAGCTATGAGTTTACTAAGTGAAATAATTTTAAAGACTAGAGGATAAATATTAGGTGTGGGATTGGTCTGTTTTAAAAAGCATATTTCTTCCTTTTTGTTCTTGTTGCCATAGAAATTATGTTTATTCTTATGCTCTTTGCAAGGATTGTATTGAATTTTTTCGTTTTGATGTTAGGTTAAGAGATGATGTTTGGTATTTTTTTGACTATAAAGATGAATATAAGAAATTGGTTCTTGCTTATAAGAGAGATGGTCAGAGATTACTAGGCCAGTTTTTTGCAAGTGCGATTTTACAATTTTTGATGAGTATTGATTTTGACTTGGTTGTTAGTGTTCCTTGTAGTTTTAAAAGAAAGATTTTTTATAATTTTGACCACATGGAATATATTGGAGATTTGTTAAGTCATGGTGGAATAGATTATGTTAATATTTTTAAACGAGGATTAGGGAAGAGTCAAAAGTTGTTGCGTGGGGATTTAAGGCATAATAATTTAGAGAATAAAGTTAAATTAAAATTAAATTATAAAAATATCAAGTTTAAGAAGGTTGTGCTTATTGATGATGTTGTGACAACAGGAGTATCTATGACTTTTTGTGAAGATATTCTTATGGAACATGGGACTTGGAGTGTGATAAAGCTATCAATTGCTCGGGTCTAGTTGTAATTATTGTTATCTTGACATTTGTTGTCATTAATGTTATCCTCAAACTGGATTGATGATTTAATTTAATAAGGTTCTTTTAAAAAGAGCCTTATTCTTTTTGGGAATGTTATTGGTTAAAATTATTGATAATAATGAAATTTACAATCTAGTAAAAAATGTAACAGATCGATTGGGAATTGAAATTATAGAAATTAATATTTTCAGGAAAAGGGATAGAGGAAAGATTCAAATAGTTCTTTATAAGGGAAATGACTTTGGAGTTGATACACTTTATGATTTACATAAAATGTTTTTATTAAGCTTGGAGTCAGTTTTTAAGTGTAATTTTAGTTTAGAAATCTCTACACCTGGGATAAATAGGAAAATTAAGAGTGATAGAGAGTTTAAAATTTTTGAGGGTAGAAGAATTAAGTTGATGTTAAATAATGATTTTGAAGAAGGCCTGATCTTAAAGGCAGATTCAGGTAGCTTTATTTTTAAGACAGATAATGAAGAAACAAGAATTCTTTATAGTGATGTTAAGAAGGCTAAATTATTGTGAAGGAGTCTTAAGTATGATAAAGGGTACTGGTCAAATGATTTCCAATATTGCTAGTGAGCGTGGAATGAGCGTGGATGCTATTCAAAAGACAGTTAAGGAATCTATAATAATAGCTTATAAGAAGTATTTTGGAACTAGTGATAATGCTTTTATTAAATTTGATGAAGATACTGGAGATTTAATAGTTTATTCTAAGAAGAAGGTTGTGGAGAAAGTACAAGACGATGTTCTTGAGATATTGAAGGAAGATGCTCAAGAATTTGAAGTTATGGGAGATGGATATGCATATATTGAGATTGATCCTAAGATTTTTGATAGGCTTTCAATTCAAGTTGCTAAGCAGAGAACTAAAAGTGATTTGCGAGGAATTGAAGATAATGAACTTTACTTAGAATTTAAACACAAATTGCATAAGATTGTTATTGGTTATGTTCAGCAAAATAGGAATGGAGATCTCTATGTTAATCTTGGGAGTACAGATGGTGTTATTCCTAAAAAATATCAATCCCCAAGGGAAGTTTATGGACTTAATGATAAAGTTCGAGTTCTTGTTTACAGTGTAAAGAAGGGGAAAAATGGAATAGAGGTGATTTTATCAAGGACTCATCCTAGATTTATTGAAGAACTTCTTAGTCTTGAAATTCCCGAGATTGAAGAAGGTATTATTAAGATTCATAAGATAGTAAGGGATCCAGGTTATAGAACTAAGGTTGCTGTTTACTCTGAGAAAGAAGAGATTGATCCTGTAGGTCCTTGTATTGGACAAAAAGGAGTTAGGATTCAAGCATTAATTAAGGAACTTGAAGGCGAAAAAATAGATATTATTCCTTATTCTAAGGATATTAAAGAATTTATTAGAGATGCCTTGACTCCTGCTAAGATAGATAATGTATATATTATTGATGAAACTTTGCATAAAGCTTTAGTAGTTGTTAGTGATGACCAACTTTCTCTTGCAATAGGTAAGATGGGACAGAATGTTAGACTTGCCAATAGACTTCTTGATTGGGCAATTGATGTTAAGACTAATAGTCAGTTTTCAGAGATGAAAGCAAGTGGAGAGTTTAAACAAGAGACTGTTGAAATGTTTAACAAGATTATTCAGGATAATGTTCAGGAGGATGAATTTGAAGAAATAAACAAGATTAGTGAGCTTAAGATTCTTGATAGTGATATTGTTGATAAATTGATTGAGGCAGGTCTTGATGATATTGATAATTTTTTAGATGCTAATGAGGAAAATCTCTTTGAGTTAGGAATAAGTTATGAGAAGCAAGAGGAGATAAATAAAATATTAAAAGAAGGAATGGTGATAATTTCTAATGATGATGACTCTATTGAAGGCGTAAAAGATGAAGAGGAATTGCTTTGTCCTGAGTGTGGGGCTGTTATTAATGAAAATATGACTTTTTGTCCAGGTTGTAAGATAGGGCTTAGCTTTGAATTTGAAGAGGAGTGGTAGTTTGTCAAAAAGTATTGATGATAATTGTAATGAAGATGAAAAGAAGATTAAAGTTGTTAAATTACGAAAGAAGGTAGTAAAGGTTGTAGCCCATACTGATAACAATTTAGATAAATCCAAGAATGGTCTTGTTGGACCCTCAAATTCATTGAGTAATCAAACTTCTAATAGGAGGTACTCTTCTGGCAGTAAAGACAGGGGAGGGGTGAAGTCTTCTTTTGTGCGTGGAGATAAAGATATTACTGGAAGTCAGATCCAGCAACAGCAGGGTAGTAGAGGATCTTTCAATAAAAATTATGCTCAAAGCAGAGATAATAGGAGGTACTCTTCTGGCAGTAAAGACAGGGGAGGGGTGAAGTCTTCTTTTGTGCGTGGAGATAAAGATATTACTGGAAGTCAGATCCAGCAACAGCAGGGTAGTAGAGGATCTTTCAATAAAAATTATGCTCAGAGTAGTGGTTCTCATACATTTAGACGAGTAATAAGGGCTAAAGTAGTTTCTAGTGTTGCGATATCGCCTTCTGATTCTGATAACAAGGGCCTTAATAGGAAGCTTGGAGAAAAGAAGAAGCAACAACAGGAGAGTCAAAAGGGGTATAAGAGGAAAAAGGAAGAGATTGAGAGTCAAACAATAGAACAAAAAGTTTTTGAGCAGCTTCAGAAGAAGAAAAAAGAAAATCTAGCAAATCCAATTCCTAAGTCAATTGATATTATGGGAGCTATTACTGTTGCTGAACTTGCAAAAAAAATGAATTTAAAGTCCTCAGACTTGATTTATAAATTGATGACTTTGGGTGTGATGGCAACTATTAATGAGAAGATTGATGCTGATACTGCTACTATTCTAGTTGAAGAATATGGGTCTAGAGTGAATGTTGTATCAATCTATGATGAAACAGTTATAGAGATGGAAGAAGATGATGAGAGTAAGATGATTGCAAAGCCTCCTATTATTACAATAATGGGACATGTTGATCATGGAAAGACTAGGCTTCTATCAGTGTTGCGAAATATTGATATAAATAAAACTGAGTTTGGGGGGATTACACAACATATTGGTGCTTATACTATTAATTATAATGATCATGAAATAACATTTTTAGACACTCCGGGACATGAAGCTTTTACGATGATGAGAAGTCGAGGAGCACAAGTTACAGATATTGTTGTCCTTGTTGTTTCTGCTGTGGATGGAGTAATGCCACAGACTGTCGAGGCTATTAATCATGCAAAGGATGCAAAAGTACCTATTATTGTTGCAATCAATAAGGTTGATTTGCCAGATTCGAATTTGGATAGAGTTAAACATCAGCTTTCAGAGTATGATTTGATTCCTGAAGATTGGGGTGGACATACAATTTTTGTTGCAATTTCAGCTCTTAAAAATATTGGTATTACTGATCTTCTTGATATGATTATTCTGCAATCTGAAGTAATGTCATTGAAGGCAAATCCAACTAAAAGGGCTATTGGTAGGGTTCTTGATGCTAGAATTGACATGGGTAGAGGAATAGTTTGTTCTGTTATAATTGAGGATGGAACTCTTTCTATAGGAGATTCTTTTGTTGGAGGAATTTATCATGGTAAGGTGAGAGCATTAATTAATGAGAGAGGAATATCTGTTAAGAGTGTTGGTCCTGCAAAGGCTATTAGTGTTTTAGGTTTTTCAGCAATTCCTCAGGCTGGTGATCCTTTCCAGGTTACAAAGACAGAAAAAGAAGCTAAATTAATTAGTGCTAAGAGACAAGATCTTAGAAAATATGAAGATGCTAAAAATGTAAAAAAAGTTACTATGTCAAATCTTTATGATTCAATCAAGGATGGAGAACTTAAAGAACTTAAGATAATTTTAAAAGCAGATGTGCAGGGTTCTGTTGAGGCTTTAAAGCATTCTCTTGAAAAATTAACTAACAGTGAGATTAGAGTGAAAGTTATTCATTCATCGGTAGGAGCAATAACAGAAACTGATATTGATTTTGCAGCAGCAAGTGAGGCAATTATTGTTGGTTTTCATGTACGACCTACGGCCAAAGCGCAATTGTTGGCTAATCAAGAAAAAGTTGAGATTAGAAAATATAATATCATTTATGATGCAATTAATGATATTAGATCAGTTCTTGAGGGCATGTTGGAGCCAGATATTGAACAGCAATTTATTGGATTTGCTGAAGTTCGTGCTGTTATTAGTATTCCTAGGGTTGGAGTGGTGGCTGGATGTTATGTTTCACAGGGATGTATAAAACGGGATTCTATAACTAATGTTATGCGAGAAGGAGTTCAGGTACATTCTGGTAAAATTTTCTCATTAAAGCGCTTTAAAGAAGATGTTAAGGAAGTTAATGCACAATATGAGTGTGGAATTATGATTGATAATTATTTTGATATTAAGGAAGGAGATATCATTGAGGCATTTGAAATTAAACAAATAAAGAGATGCTTTAGGTTTTAAGCATTTGCTTTATTGTCGTTATTTATGGAAAAGAAGATAAAAAAATCAAAACTCGAAAGTTTATTAGTTCAAGAGATTGGTAATTTAATAGTAACAAGGGTTATTAAAGATCCCAGGGTGCATGAATTCTTAACTGTTGTGAGGGTTGAACTTTCAAATGATTTAATAAATGCTAAGGTATTTATTGGTTCTATTAAAGAAGGTTCATCTCTTGATAATGCTGTTAAAGCGTTAAATAATGCCAAAGGATTTATTCAAGGAAAGATTGTTAAACGTATTAGAATTAAAAATACTCCAAAATTAAATTTTTTAAGAGATAATACTATTTCTAAAGCTTTTTATATTAATAAAATAATTGAAAATTTGAATATTGGTGAAGAATAGTAGAGTTTAATGAATGGAATTATTTTATTAAATAAGAGAATTGGAATAACTTCTTGTGATGCTCTCTTTCCTTTAAAGAGATATTTTTCTAAAAGCCGAGTTGGGCATACAGGTACTCTTGATAAGTTTGCAAGTGGTCTTTTAGTTGTTCTAGTTGGCAAATGTACTAAACTTTCGAATTATATTACATCTTTAGACAAAGAATATATATCAGAGTTTGAGTTTGGAATTGAAACTGATACTCTTGATCCTAATGGTAAAATAGTAAATACGACATCTTATATTCCTAGTTTTGAAGAGCTAAGGCTTGGTATTAAATCTTTTATAGGTGAAATTGATCAAATTCCACCTAAGTTTTCTTCAGTGCATGTTAAAGGAAAAAGGGCTTATAAGTTGGCTCTTAATGGGGACTCTTTCAGTCTTCAGCCTAGAAAGGTTACTATACATGATATTCAGATCTTGAGTTATAGTGTTGATTTGCGTATTTTGAAGCTAAAAATAAAATGTTCTAAAGGAACGTATGTTAGAAGCATAGCAAGAGATTTATCATTGGCTTTAGGATCATTTGCTTATGTTAAGACCCTTGAAAGAGTTAAAATTGGCGATTTTAGATTAGATAATGCTTGTTCTTGTGAGGATTTCAATAGTAATTCTTTGATAAGTGTAGGATCTTTAGGACTTTTCGAAAAAATTTATGTTGATAATGGCTTGATTAAGCCTATTCGAAATGGTGTTTATGTTAATATTGTGATCAATGTTGGCGAGTTTAAGATTTTGAAATCTGAAAGTGAGGAAGTATTAGCAGTAATTTGTGGCATTGGTTTGAATAAGTATAAGTATATTATTATTTTTTGATGTTTAATTTCCGAAAAGTAGTGAGTCTATTATTTCTTATTGCAGTACTTTTTACAATTATAGAAATTTTTTTGTAGGAAAATGTTTAATATGTTAGGATTACGATTGATAATTAGCTTGGTTGATATGAGAGGTAGTTTATGCAACTTGAGAAAAAAGTCTTTGATTTGTTTTTGTTATTTGCATAAAAAAATATTATAATTTACTTTAAGTATTTTAATTATAGCAAGAGGGTCTATTTTAGGCTTTGTTATGATGGTATAGGAGTCATTTTTATGATTAGTAAAGAGCAAAAACAAAGAATAATTGTAGAATTTGGGAAAAATTCAAATGATACAGGTTCAGTTGAAGTGCAAATAGCGTTAATTACAGATAGAATAAAGTATTTGACAGAGCATTTGCGGATCAATAAAAAGGATCATAGCTCTAAAAGAGGTTTATTAAAGTTGGTCGGGCAGAGAAGGAATTTGTTAAGGTATTATCAGAAAAAAGATTTAGAAGCTTACAGAACCTTAATAGCTAAACTTGGACTTAGAAAATAATAAGGGGTTAATTTTGAGAAAAATTTTGAAGTTGAAAGTAGGAAGAGAAGATTTAGTTTTAGAAACAGGATTATTGGCTAAGCAAGCAAATGGTGCAGTTCTTGCTACTTATGGCGGTTCTACTGTTCTTGCTACGGTCTGTTGTTCAGATTCATTTCGTGAAGGTTTGGATTTTGTCCCTTTATCTGTTGAGTATAATGAGAAGTATTATGCTGCTGGAAAGATTCCTGGGGGATTTATTAAAAGAGAAGGTAAACCAAAAGATAAGGAAGTGCTTGTTTCTAGATTAATAGATAGGCCTATGAGACCACTTTTTGATAAAAGATTTGGTAGAGAAATTCAGGTTGTTCCGACGACTTTATCTACAGATCAGATGAACCCTCCTGATATTGTTGGGATGAATGCTGCTTTTGCGGCAGTTTTTTTGTCAGATATTCCGTTTAATGGTCCAATTGCGGCTGTTAGGATGGCTTACTTAAATAATGAGTTTATAGTAAATCCTTCTTTTGATGAGATACAAAATTCGATTTTGGATATTGTTGTTGCCGGAAGTTTAGATGGTATTACAATGGTTGAAGGTGGTGCTAATGAGGTTAGTGAGGAAGTGTTACTTTCTGCAATAGATGAAGCTTATGAGTACATTAAACAAATTTGTAATCTTCAAAAAGAATTTTTATTTGTAATCGGTGAAAGAGAGAAATTGCCACTTGCTTATGAAGAGAAGGTGTTTGAATTTAAGAATGAACTTAAAGATTTAATTTACTCTGAACTTAAGGATGCTTGTTTTGTAAAGGGTAAGCTTAATAGAGATAAGGCCATAAGATTAGTTAAACAGAAAGCTTATGAGCATTTTTCTTCTATGGATCAGATAAATGAAGAGAATGAAGCTCTTTTTTATAAAGCTTGTGCTGATTTTGAGCAAGAAATTGTTAGAAGATCAATCCTTGAGAATAATTTTAGGACTGATGGGCGCGCTCCTACACAGATAAGAGATATTTTTGCTGAAGTTGATCTTTTAAAGAGAACACATGGTTCGGCTCTTTTTACAAGAGGTGAGACCCAAGCATTGGCTGTAACGACTTTAGGAACAAGTATTGATGAGCAAATAATGGATGATATTGATGGTGATAAGCGTCTTAATTTTATGCTTCATTATAATTTTCCTCCGTTTTCTGTTGGTGAGACAGGTAGACTTATGACTGGTAGGCGTGAAATTGGGCATGGACATTTAGCCCAAAGATCTTTGGAAGCTATGTTACCTAAGAAAGATGATTTTCCATATACTATTAGGGTAGTATCTGAAATATTAGAATCAAATGGTTCATCATCAATGGCTACGGTATGTTCTGGAAGTATGTCTTTAATGGCTGCTGGGGTTCCTGTTAAGGAGCAGGTGGCAGGAATAGCTATGGGACTTGTTAGTGATGGTAATAAGTATGTGATTTTAAGTGATATTCTTGGAGAAGAGGATCATTTGGGTGATATGGATTTTAAAGTTGCAGGTACTAAAAATGGTATCACTGGTTTTCAGATGGATATTAAGATTTCAAACGTTACTAAACAGTTAATGAAGGATGCTCTTGAACAGGCACGAATTGGGAGAATGCATATTTTATCTGTTATGAATTCTGTGATTTCAAAATCAAGAGATGATATTTCTGTTAATGCTCCTAAGATTCTTCAGTTGCAAATTGATATTGATAAAATTTCTCTTGTTATTGGGTCTACTGGCAAGACAGTTAAAGCAATTACGGATGAGTTTGAAGTCAGGGTTCAAATTGAGCAGGATGGTAAAATTACTCTTTTTGGAATTGATAGCTTAAAGATGCAAAAGGCTAAGGCAAAGATAGAGAGTATTGTCAGGGAACCTAAAATAGGTGAGGTTTATGAAGGAATTGTTAAGAAAGTTAATAGTTTTGGAGCTTTCATTGAACTTACTCCTATTAAGGAGGGATTTTTAAGTAATCGATTAAGATCAAGAAATGATAGATATGGTGATATGAGACATTCTAGATATGGTAGAGATGGTAGGAATACATTTGGTGTTCGGCCTCCAAGGTTAGAAGAGGGACAAATTGTTAAGGTTAGGATATCTGATATCGATAAGTTTGGTAAGATTGAGCTTGAATTGGTTAGAGATTAAATTATTATGAAATTTGTAGATCATATAAATATTATTTTTAAAAATAAGCTTATTTTTGTGAGCTTATTTTTATTTTTCTCATGTCTGACTAGTAGAGATTCTGATTTATCTCTTGATTTTGTCGATGGTATTCAAGAGTCAAATGTTGATGAACTTGATACTGATGGGTTAAATATTGATAAAAGAACTTATTTGTTAGGTCTTGACGATGATGAATCTTTTTTCTTAAGTGATGCTTTCTTAAAAGAGGATAATCCTTATTTTAAAAGTGCTAAGGAGAGTTATGCCCAAAAAAATTTTGGCATGACCAATTATTATTTGAGTAAAATAGTAGCTGATGAGAAAAGTTATTGTAAGGAATTAGTTGCTAAAACTAATTTGTTTTTTGGTTATGTGAATTATAGTATTGGTGCTTATGATCTTGCTGAATATAACTTTGATAATTTTTTAAAGAATTATAAATATTCTCATGCTAGTCTTAGGGTTGCTGAACTGAAATATTTTGTCAAAGATAGGATAGGTGCAATCTCTGCATTAAAGGAGGTTAATCAAGCTTCTCTTAAGTCAGACTATGATCTAGGAATTTATAATTTCTTGAATAATAAATTTGGAATAAATTATTTAAATTTAGAGGCTTTAGGATTTTTGGATAACAGTGTTTTTGATATGTTTATTTTAGGGAGTAATATTTTTGTTTCAAACATATTTGGTGGTCTTTTAAGATATGATGTTACGAATAATGAGTATAAGATTTATGTTAAAGATAAGAAAAGTATTGTTTTAAATGGATTTAGAGGGTTTGCAGAGTGTAAAGGAATTGTATATATTGGTGGAAATAATGCTCTTTATTATATTGATGATTTGGAGGGTCCCATCAAACAAGTTAGGATACCTGCAAAAGTTAACTTAGGTAGTCTACAGGTTTTGCTGGGTGTCGAAGATGGAGTTTTTGTTGGTACTTTAAATTCTGGATTATGGTTTTATTCTGATATGGATAAGTGGACTTATATTGAGCTTGGTTCTAATAAGATATCATCACTATATTTAGATGAGCAAAAAAATTTATTATTTGTAGGAACGATGGATAAGGCTATTTATAGCGTTGATTTGACTGATTTTAGTAATGTTAGGCATTTAAATTTTTTTAGTAAGACAGAGAATGAAAAAAATATCAATTTTGTAAAGAAGCAAGATGGTGATTATTATGTTGGAACTTATGGGGGTGGTCTTTTTAGGTTGAATTTGGATAATTATACATATGTAAAATATGGAGTTGAAAATGATCTTAGTATTGGGTATTTTCTTGATATGGAGATTAGGAATGATAAATTATTATTTGCAACTTTTGAGCATGGTCTATTAATTTATGATACGGTTAATGATAATTGGGATTATTTAGGTCCTGAGGATGGGCTTATTAGTTTGAATTTAGTAAAAGTTTTAAGTTTTGACGATTATGTTGTACTTGGCACTCTAAATAATGGTTTGGTTTTTATAGATGAGGGTATTAAGAAATAGTTATGAATCTTATATAATTGTTGAATTTTTTAAGTATTTTTTAATTACTTTTTTATTTTTTTTCTTTGTATTTTTCATAAACCAAATACTTTTTTTTATGAGAATACTACTTCAAAATTATGTTCCGTTTTTAAAAGCTTTTATTTTTGTTATATATTCACTTCCTATGGTCATTGCTCTTTCACCTCCCTTTTCAGCTTTACTTGCAGTGATACTTACCATTTATAGATTCAAGCTTCATAATGAAATATTGGCTTTTAGATCAATTGGGATATCTATTTTTGGTCTTTTAGTACCATTTTTTAAATTAGGAGTACTTATTGCATTTATTTCTTTTATTATGAATGATTTTTTGCTTCCTCTTGGTTCTATTGGTAGGTTAAAAATTTTTAGTGAAATAAAAGAAGAAGTCCCTCATCTGGTGTTGAAACCTTATTCAAGTAAACAATATGGAGATTTAATATTTGTATCAGGGGAAAAGTCTGAGATGGGGTATAAAAATGTTACTTTTTTTGATAATACTAATCTTAGGGGTTATGACAGAATATTTATGGCTAGGGAACTTAATATTAAAAAAGAAAATTCTCAGGTGTATTTTATTTTAAATGATGTTTTATCAATTGCTTTAACAGAGGATGAGAGTGGTTTTTATGATTATTTTTATGCTGATCAGATGAAATATTCAATTGATCAAGTCACATTTAGTGATAGTTGGTTGTTAAATCATGTGACACCATCTCAGATGAGTATAAGAGATGTTTTTAAACTTATTGCTACCCAAAATAAGTTATTTGAAGATCTCAATATGAAGAATGCTTTAGAGGAAGATCTCTTATATATAAATTTTTTAAGTACTTATTTAAATTATTTATATGATGAGAGTGGTGTTTTAGATAAAGAATCTGTTCTTGAAACTTTAAATTATATATATAATTTAAACTTAAATTATATTCCTTATGAAGATCTAAGTCTTAATAGAAATAATGCTCTTTATTATCTTGAATTTTATCAAAAAATTAGCTTGCCATTGTCAGTTTTATTTTTTATTTTTTTAGCTTTTGGTATGGGTATGTACTCAAATAAAAGATATTCTATCATTCTTGAACTTGTGATTTCAATTCTTGTTTGTGTTTTTTATTGGGTTATGTTTATTGGTGGAAAGGTTTATACCTTTCACTATACTCCAAGTCCTTTTATTGTTACTGTTTTACCAAATGTATTCCTGGTTTTTGCAGGTTCAATACTTTTCTTAAGACTTTTAAAAAAATGAAAGTAGATAAACTTTTTATAAGTAATATATCATTGACTTTTTTATTTATGAATTTTCTTTTTATGGTCTTAATTGTACTTCTCGATTTATTTACAAATCTGTTTAATTATATTGATCATAATCTTAGTATTGATGATATTGTTTATATTTATTATCTTTATTTGCCAAAATGTTTTTCAGATGGTTTAGCCTTGTCTTTTCTTTTTGCTGTTTCTAATCTTATTGGCAATCTTTCTATGAGAAATGAAATAATAGGACTTTTTAGTTGTGGCATTTCTATTTTTAGAATATTAATGTCAATAATTATGCTTAGTATTTTAATCTCAGTGATGCTTTTCTTTTTTGATAATTATTTGGTTATAGATACTGTTGCTAAGAGGGATTCTTTTCTTAAAAATAGTATTGGCAATCAGGGTTTAGCTGATAGGAATATAATCATTAGGAATTTTGCAAGAGAAATTTATAATATTAAACATTATAATGTCGAGAATGACACTATTGCTAACTTGATGATTATTTTAAAAGATGGAAATGATAATTTTAAAAAGAGGTATGATATCACTAAGGCTGAGTGGGTTGATTCTAGTTGGAGGCTTTATGGTGTAAGAGAATTTTTTAGGGTAGATCGAGATATAGTAGAAAAATTTCATGAAGTTCTTGATGGTGAGGGCATTATTAATTTGGAGCCTGAATATATTAAAATAGTTATGCTTTCTTCAAAAACGCTGAATTTTTCAAAGCTTATTAGTTGGATTGGGGCTCTTAGACGGGAAAATTTAGATTATTCTGAAGCTTTGTTTGATTTGTTAAGCAGAATATTTTTTTCATTTAGATTAATACTTCTTAGTTTTACTGTGGGTTTTATAAGTCTTGCTTTGAAAAAGAATATTTTTATATGGAGTTTGTTAAATAGTCTTGCATTTGCAGTTGTGTATGTTATTTTAATTATGATTTTTAGCTTTTTAGCAGATCTTGGTTATTTATCTATAGCAGTTGCAAGTTCGTTACCTACTGTTTTGTTTGTTATTATTAATTTTGTCATTTATAATCTTGTATGTAAGTAGTGGGTTTTTTGGGAGTTTTATGTTTAATATTCTTAGGACTGATAGAAGTTCTGCTGCAAGAGTTGGTATTCTTGAACTTCCTCATGGGAAGGTGACGACTCCTTGTTTTATGCCAGTTGGTACTGTGGGTACAATGAAGGCTTTAAAGCATGATGTTCTGGATAAATTGGGATGTAATTTAATGCTTGCAAACACTTATCATCTTTATTTAAGACCTGGCATTGATGTAATAAAAGAATATGGAAGTTTGCATAGTTTTACAACTTGGGATAAAAATTTTTTGACAGATTCTGGAGGTTTTCAAGTTTTTTCTTTATCTAATTTGAGAAAGATTGAAATTGAAGGTGTAAATTTTAAGTCTCATATTGATGGCTCTAATCACTATTTTACACCTGAGAGTGTGTTTAAGATGCAAGAGATTTTTGAAAGTGATATTATTATGGCACTTGATATTTGTAGTTCTTATGGTATTGATTACAGTGAGGCGAGTTTGTATACGAACATTACGACTTCTTGGGCCCGTCGTACATTGCGTGCTTATGAGAATAGAAAAGAAGGATATAATGGTCTTTTATTCTTAATAACACAGGGTAATTTTTTTAAGGATTTGAGGAAAATGAGTACTGAAGCGATTTTAGAGTTAAATAGTCCTGGTATCGCAATTGGTGGAATTTCTGTTGGGGAACCAAGAGATAAATATTTAGAAATTCTTGAGTATAATTCTTCATTAATACCTAAAGATAAGCCAAGGTATGTAATGGGAATTGGTACACCCCACTATATATTAGATGCAATATATTATGGTATTGATATTTTTGATTGTGTGAATCCTACGAGGATTGCTAGGCATGGTTCACTTTTAACTGATAATGGAATATTGCGTATTAAGAGGGCTGAGTTTAATGTTGATACTTGTCCTGTTGAGAAAGATTGTTCTTGTAGTTTATGTACAAGATATTCAAGAGGATATTTAAGACATTTAATTAAATCAGGAGAAACTCTTGGAGTGATGTTGGCCAGTGAACATAATATTCATTATATGTTTAGACTTATTCAAAAGGCACGAGATGCAATTATGAATGATAATTTTACGAAATTTAGGAAGCTTTATTTAAACAAGTATGATGAAGGCAATTTGAATGAATAGAGATATTATTTCAGCAGTTATTGTTATGATTTCGATCTTTTTTTCACGTGTAATGGGTTTTATTAGGATAAAAGTATTTTCTTATTATTTTGGTGCAAATCTTGAAGCAGATATTTTTAATTATGTTTTTAATATTCCTAATAATTTAAGAAAGATTATTTCAGAAGGTGCAATGACTTCAGCTTTTATTCCTGAATTTACTTGTGAGAAAAATAAATCTAATAAGCATGCTATTAATTTTTTCAGACTTGTTGTGACTTTTAGTATTGTTAGTATTGGTTTTATTATTTGCATTTTGATTCTTTTTTCTCGGCAGATTATGTATTTTTTATCTTCTTATAGAGGTAGTCATTTAGATTTGGCTAGTTGTATATTTAATTACTTAATATTGTATGTGTTACTTATAAGTTTGGCATCGATATTTGCATCAGCTCTAAATTCTTATAAGTTTTTTTTTATTCCGTCATTTTCTCCCGTTTTGTTCTCTTTAAGCATTATATTAAGCATATATTTCTTCTATAGGCAATATGGAATATATAGTGCTGTTGTTGGAGTGATTTTTGGTGGGATTTTGCAGTTTTTGGTTCAGATGGTAAATTGTATTTGGATTGGTTTTATATATAGACCAATATTTAACTTTAATGATTCTGCGTTTTTAAGGTTTTTAAAGAGATGGATACATATTATTTTATCAGCTTTGGTTACAGTTGTTACTCAGCAAATTTCGTTTGCGTTGGCATCTACTTTGGATGTTGGAAGTGTTTCTGTTTTAAGTAATGCAATTGTTTATTACCAACTTCCTGTTGGGATTTTTTATGTCTCTATTTCTACGGTTATTTTTCCTAAAATGGCTGAATATGCTTCTTTAGGTAATAAGAAAGGATTAAATGCGATTTTGAATCAGGGAATTGATATTTTAATTTTTATTTTAGTTCCAATATCGTTTTTAATGTATATTTGGGCTGGTCCTATTTTAAATTTGTTGCTTACAGGGGGTAAGTTTTCTGTGTATGATACCCAAAGGACCGTGGGTATACTACAATATTTTTTGGTTGGATTGCCATTTTATTCAATTTTTGGACTGTTTCAGAAGTATTATTTTTCAGTGCATAATTCGAGAATTCCGCTCTACTTTAATCTTCTTTTTGCTTCCATTGATATTGCTATCTCAGTTTTTGGCCTTAAATTTTATAAGGTGGACATTCTACCTATTGCACAATCAATTTCTTTTGCTTTATGTGTAGTTATTTTTTATTTTGTGGGATTTAAAATTGGGATGAAGCTTGAACTTATTAGATCTTTAGTAGCACTTATGAAGGCATTTATTTCTCTTTTTCCTTTATATTTATTTTATGCTCTTTTTAGGAATTTTAATTGGGATGTAGGTTTTAGTTTTAGTAATTTTTTCCTATTAAGTGTTGTAGGTGCAGTTAATATTATCATTTTAACACTGTGTTATTATTTGCTTGGTGTTATTAGTGTATTTAAATTTATAGGTAGGGAGATTACGTGAGATATTTAAAGTTTATTTTCCTATTTTATGTTGCATTTGATGTTTTTGCTATTAAGACTTTAATATTGTCAACTGGGTCTTTGACATTCCCGAAGCCTGAACTTAAGACTGGTAAGCATGTTAAGGAAAATTATTTTGAAAGAGATACTTCTCTTAAAAATTCTGATTTTAAAGGTATTGACTTCCATGTAAAGCAGGTAAATGATGCTATTTCTTATGGACTTGATGCTCAAGTTATTGAGATTGTGAGTAGTCTTAAAAAATCAGGTGATGGTGAATATAATGTTTTGCTTGAAAAAAGATTACAGAAAACTTTTAACGTTGATCTTAAGCGGGCAATTCTTGATTTATTTTTATCACTTAAGTATCCAGGCGGTATTGATACTGCTAATTATATTCTTGATAATTATGAGAATAATAGATATCCTAGCAATTTGATTAATTTAGCAATTTTATATCTTAAGGAATTTGGTAATAAGGATTCCTTGAAGAAAACTCTTGTTAGTATTCTTGAGAGTAAGGAAGGGAATATTGCTGCTACTGCTGCTTATTATCTTGGTGAGCTTTCTTCTTCTGAATATTCACAAGATATGATGAATGTTTATGATAAATATTCTGTTAATGATGGAGTTAAATCAGCAATACTGATTGCTCTTGGCAAATCTAATGCCATTGATTATGCAGATAGACTTTATGAAATTTCTATTGATACTTACGAAAATCCAGCAATTAAAGCCTCATCTATTAGAGCATTATCGTATCTTATGCCTGAAAAGGTTGTGGAGAATGCAGATTTATATCTTCAAAGTAGTAATAACAATTATAATATTAAGATTGCTATTGTTGAAGCACTTTCAAGAGATATATCTTTGAAATCAAAAGAGATTTTACAAAATTTTTTGAGAGATTCTGATGTTAATGTTAGGATTAATGCTGTTAATGCTATTAAAGATCATGGTGATATTGCCTCAAAAGAGATATTAATTTATAAGGTAAAAAGTGATCCTTCTTTAAAGGTTAGAGAAGCATCTGGGAAAGCTTTAGTAGATATGGGACATGGTTATGAAGAGATACAAAATATAATGTTTGATTCTGGTGTTGAAAATAACTTTAAACTTACTATGTTTAGTTATATTTTAGATAAAGATGCAAATTTTGCACATTTGATTGCTTTAAATCTTGTGAAAAAGGAAAATATCGATAAGCCTTCAAAGTTACTTACAGGGGTTGCTATGTTTCTTTCAGCTAGGAAAGGTAATTTTGGTGATTTTTATGCTAAAATCATTGATAGTAAAAATATTGATTTGATGAATCTTGCAATTAAAGGAGCTGTTTATAATAAATCCTCATTACTCTCAGTTAGACTTAAGGAAATTAAGAGAACAACTCATTCAGAATATTTAAGAAAACTTTTAGCAGATTATTGATATAAGATTTTTAAAATCTCCATTGCTGTTTCTTTTTTTGACATTTCAGGAAATTCTTTGATATCATTTTTATCTATTATATAAATTTTGTTTAAATTTGATCCTACATATTTTAAATCGTTTGCAATAATATAGTCTAAATTTTTTGTTTCTAGTTTTTCTTTGGCTTTTTCTATTAGGAGATCATTTTTTTGAGCGCAAAATCCAATAATAATTTGGTTTTTAGTTTTGTTTGTGCCTATATGTTTTATTATATCTGGATTTTTGATTAACTTAATATTAAGCTCTTCCATGGTATTTTTTTTGATTTTAGTCTTATAAGCTTTTTCAGGTCTAAAATCTGCAACCGCAGCAGCGCCAATTATTACATCGAATTCTTGGTATATGTTTATTGCTTCCTTATACATTTCTGATGCTGTTTTTATTCTAATAACGTTTATTCCATAAGGTGTTTTTTCATTACTAGGGCCTGTAATTATTGTTACATTGGCTCCTAGATCTCGTGCTTTAATGCCTAGGCTGAATCCCATTTGTCCTGTTGATTTATTTGAGAAGTAGCGGATTGGATCTACTGCTTCTTCAGTTCTGGAAGCAGTTATTAGTATTTTTTTGTTTTTTAATGGTGTTTTTTGTTCTAATTCGTTTAGTATTATATTTAAAATATCTTTTTCATTTTTTAGGCGTCCGGTAGCACTTAAAGAGCATGCTAGAAATCCTTCATCGGGTTCAATGAATTTGTAATTGTATTTTTTTAATTTTTTAATGTTTTCTTCTAAAATTGGGTTTTGATACATTATGTTGTTCATTGCTATTGCAAAATAAGTTGGAGCAGTACTTGCAGATATAACTGTGCTTAAAGCATCATCAGCAATTCCTGATGCGATTTTGGAAATAATATTGTATGTTGCTGGAATAATTAATATTAAATTTGCCCATTTTGCTAAGTTTATGTGTTCTACTTCTTCGTGTGTTGTGTCCCACAGGCTTTTAATCACTCTGTTTTTAGATATAGTTTCTAATGTTAATGGGGTGATAAATTTATTAGCATTTTCTGTCATTATGATTTTAACATTATGTCCCATCTTTACTAGACTTGAGATAATATAGACTGACTTGTAGGCTGCGATTCCTCCGCATACTCCTATTAATATATTTTTGTTTTTCTTCATTTTGATTTTGTACAATATTATATAATTGCATGTAATATTTTTGAAAGGATTTTTGATTGATAAATAAATTATTTTTTGCAGGCATGTTATATTTATTTTTGTTTGTTTGGTGGCTTTCTTCAGCTTGTTTATCTTACTTTTCTGTTATGATATTTAATATTCCACTTTGGTTTTTTTTATCATGTATCTTTTTTCCTATTTTAAGTTTGTTATTGGTGTGTATTTTTGTAATTTTTTGTAAGAATGACTAGAGGATTTTTTTTATTTTTTATCTTTTTGATTTTATATTGTGTTTTTGGCATCTTTTCTGGAAAAAAAAGAGAAGGAACTTTATTTTTGCAGAGTTATTTTCTTGCAAATCGGGGTTTAAATTTTTTTGTAATGGCATTAGTTGTTGCCTCTAGTTATGTTAGTGCTAGTAGTTTTATTTCAGGGCCTTCGGCTGTTTATAGATATGGATTGTCTTTTATTTTTTTGGCTGTTATTCAGATTCCTACAAGTTTAATTTCATTTGTCATTATTGGTGAGAGATTGAATTTGGAAGCTAAAAAAATTAATGCAATAAATATTATTGATTATATTGGATATAGGTATAATAGTCATTCTTTAGTTTTAATTAGTAGTTTTATAGTAATTTTTTTCTCTTTATTTTTACTCTCAGCTCAGATTATGGGGGGTGCTAAACTTTTAGAGGTGTTTTTCCAAATTAGTTATACTGATGCTCTTGTTTTGTTCTCTCTATTTGTTTTCTTTTATGTTTGTTTGGGGGGATTTAAGATAATAGCATATATGGACTTAGTACAAGGCATTTTGATGGTTATGGCGTCTATACTTTTATTTTCAAGATTAGTTGATTTGGGGGGTGGAATTAATAATCTTTTTAAGATGGCTCAGTTAGATCTTAGAGATGATTTGTTTTTGCCATCAACTTTGGATTTGAAAATTGGGTATATCATTTCTTTTTGGGTATTAATAGGAATTGGAGTGTTGGGACTACCTCAATTTGTTAATAATTTTATAGCGTTTAAAGATATGAAATCTATGAGATTTTCTCTTCCCATTGTGACCTTTGTAATAGGATTTTTAGTTGTTATTATGCATTTGATAGGTTTTTTTTCTCTTGTTATTTTTCCTGAATTTGAACCGAATGATAAAGTTATTTTGAATGTAGCATTCAAAGTATTAAATCCTAAGGTATTTATATTATTTTTTGTGGGGCTTTTATCAGCGATAGTGTCTACAATAGATTCAGGTTTTCTTTTTCTGTCTTCTATTTGGGTAAAGGTCATATTGTCGTTGAGTAAGAATATTGGTACTAATATTGGAGTTAATAGAATTACTGTTATGTCTAATGTTTGTTTTATGTCAATAATAATTTTTTTATCTTTAAAACCACCTGACTTTTTGCTTTTTGTAAACGTTTTTGCACTTGGAGCTTTGGAAGTTTCATTTTTCTGTATTATTGTTTTTGGACTTTATTTTAATTTTGTAAGTAAAATGTCAGCTTTTATTTCTCAGTTTTTGGGACTTTTGAGTTATTTGGCTCTAATTTTTTATGGTGATACTGATAGTTATTATTTTCATCCTGTTGTTCCTTCACTTTTTATTTCTGTATGTTCATTTTTGATAGTTAATTTTATGTGTCGAAAATGTAGTAAAGTTTAGTTGTATGGTGTCTTTTAGTTCTGAAAGTGTTGGTAAATATATTGTTATTGATGTGCTGAAGAATGACGATGGTAAAAGGTTTGATGCAGTTTTAATAAAATTTTTGAAATTCCCTAAATCAAAAGTAATCAGACATATTAGAAAAGGAGATATCCTTTTAAATAATTTAAAGGTTACTTTTTCTCATAGAGTTTCCAAGGGTGATAAGATTTATTTGTATAAACCTTTACTGCAGGGTTTGAGTTTAGACAAGGTTACAGTCGAGGATGAGGCTGCTATATTGAGAGATGTAAAGAGAAGAATAGTATATGAAGATGAGGATTTACTTGTGGTTAACAAGAGAAAGGGGATTTTAGTTCATGGAGGTAAATATTCACTTGATATTCTTATTAATGCTTATCTTTTAGATAAAAATCTTGAGTCTCTTAGTTTTAAACCTTCAGCTGTGCATAGATTAGATAGAAATACTTCAGGACTTATTATTTTTGCAAAAAATATAGATTCTGCAAGACTTTTAAGTAAGGCATTTAGTAGTGGTATTGTTACTAAGAAGTATTTGGCTTTACTTGATGGTAAGATTAAAAAACCTTTGACTTATATGAACTTTTTATATCGAGATAGAACTGCAAAAAAAACTTTTATTATCGGCAATATAGATAAATTTAATGCTATAACTTATGTTAAACCAATTTTGGTGTCTCAGTCTTCGACACTTGCGGAGGTATCAATTAAGACAGGATTCACACATCAAATAAGAGCACAATGTGCTTTTAATCAACATGCATTGATTAATGATGGGAAATATGGTTCTAAATTTGGAAAAACCAATTACTTTTTACATTCTTTTTTGATAAAATTTAACCAGTCTTTATTTTTGAGAAATGAGTTTTTTGCTGAACCTAGTTCGGATTTTTTAAAACAGATAAATAGTATTTTTGGTGTGTATGATTTTAAAAGATTTATTTAATAAGTTCACATTTAAGAATGCGTTAGGTGCAGTTAAGGACATCTCGATTGCTATTAAACATAGGTTTGTAAAGATTAAGGTTTATTCTTTAGTAGGTGTTGCTGGTACTGGGAAAAGCTTTAGGTCTCATTTAATAGCAGATAAATATTCTATTCCTTTAATCATTGATGATGGTGTTTTAATAAAAAATATGAAGATTATTGCTGGGAGTTCTGCTAAGTTTGAGGATAATGTGTTTGATGCAATAAAGCGTTCTATTTTTGAAGATGATGCTCATAGAAATGAAATTGTTGAAGCTCTTCGTAGAGAGAATTTCAATAAAATATTAATATTAGGGACAAGTATTCGTATGATCGATAAAATAACGTCTAGACTTTTCTTACCCCGTTCTTCCAAAATTATTTATATAACAGATGTTTCTACTAAAAAGGAAATAGAAAAGGCAAGGATTTCAAGACAGATGGGTGAACATGTTGTTCCAGCAGCTACCTTTGAGATAACGTCTATTAAGCCGAATTTATTATTAGATTCAATTCGAGTTTTTTTTAAAAGTAAAGGTTTTCTATCAAAGAAGAAAAACTATATTCGTTCTATTGTAAAGCCTCATTTTCATGAAGAGGGAGGGATTTTATCTGTTTCCAAAAATGCTGTGAGGCAAATTATTGAACATTGTGTTTCTGAATATAACAAAGATTATATTGTCTATAATTTGAAGATTAAAAAGAATCAGGGTAGTTATTCTTTTAAGCTATTCTTGGATGTTCCGCTTGAGAATGATTTACTAGGTAATGCGGAAATGCTTAGACATTATATTATTGAGAACGTACTAAAATATACGGTGATTAATATATCTGGTATTGATGTTATCATACATAGATTTTATGATCAAAAGGGTGATTTGGGAAAAAAAGATGAATTTTGACTTGGATAATTTAGGTAATATCTTTTTAGTTGGCATTAAGGGCTCTGGACTTTGTTCACTTGCCTGTTTTTTAAATGCCAAAGGATATTTTGTAGAAGGAATAGACATTCCTTTAAAGTTTCATACGGAAGATGTATTAAATAGCGATAATATAACTTATTATGAGAATATTGATGAATTTTCACTAAAGAATCATCATATATCTTATGATATATTAATATATTCACCAGCTTATGATAAAGATAATTTAGCTGTTTTGTTAGAAGCACGTGAACTTGGCATTCCTGTTCTATCTTATCCTGAGGTTATTGGGGAAATTTCTAAGAAATATTATAGTATCGGGGTTGCAGGTTCTCATGGCAAAACTACTACAGCAGCATTCTTGGGTATACTGTTTAATAGTTTGGGACTTTATCCCAATGTAATATTAGGTGCTAGTGTTAAAGATTTTGGAGATAAATCTAGTCTTGTTGGTCATGGCAATATATTTATTGCAGAGACTTGTGAGTATAGGAATCATTTTTTGCACTTTTCACCAGACATGATTGTTTTAACTAATATTGACTATGAGCATGTTGATTTTTTTGAAAGTTATGAAGCAGTTGAGAGTGTTTTTTTAAAATATGTTAATAATTTGAAGAGAAATGGGATTTTGATAATAAATGCTGATGAAGTTAATTTGCTTGAAATTAAGAATAAAATTTCAAGGAAAGATATTAAAGTGTTTAGCGTTGGATTTAGTTTTTTGGCCGATTTTAGGATTGAACATTTTGAGGTGATAGACGAATTTTTAAAGTTTGATTTTTTAGGGATGGGTGATATTAAATTAAGGACACCTTTAATTCATAATGTTTTCAATTTTTCGTCAGCACTTTTAGCTTTAAAGTTATTTTTAGAGGAACATAAAAAATTGGTTTGGGGTTTTGATGAGAAAATAAAGATAGTAGCTAAAGGGTACATGGGCATAAAAAGAAGGATGGAATTTATCATGGAAAAAGATGGAGTTATATATATTGATGATTATGCCCATCATCCAAAGGAAATTGAAAGTACACTTTTTGGACTTAAGAGTTTTTATAGGGGTAGGCGTATTATTTTAGATTTTATGCCACATACATTTACGAGGACAAAAACTCTTTTTAATGAGTTCGTTAAGGTTTTAAGTAGTGTTGATGTTTTAGTTTTGCATAATATATATCTATCAATTAGAGAAGATTTTGATCCTAACGAACTTTCTAGAGAACTATTTTTGGCTATTAAAGATTTAAATCAAAATGTTTATTTTTTTAAAGAAGTTGTCGATTCTGTTGATTTTATAAAGAGTGTGTTAAAGAGAAATGATTTATTTGTTACAATGGGAGCTGGTAATAATTTTATATTACATGATTTTTTATAAAGGTATTTTGAATGAAAAGTATGACAGGATTCTTTCACTTAGAGAGAGTAATTTCAAATTATATGTTTAGTATTAACTTAAAGTCTTATAATGGTAGATTTTTGGAATTTAAGTTTAAATTACCTGAAATTTTATATGCCTATGAACTTGATATAAGAAATTTTATTTCAAATTATGTTAAAAGAGGAAATGTTTTCTTAGGGGTAGGATATAAAGAAATAGTTCCAAGTATTAATTTTAGTTTAAATCCTAACTATATTGAGGCTATTACTCGTCTTAGGGATAGCTTATCGCATATTAATTTAAACATTAAGGATGAATTAAATCTTAGTGATTTTTTATCTTTAAAAGGGGCTTTAGTTATTGATGAAGATGATGTTAGTAAAGAAATGGTTTATAGTGCTTTTAAGGAAGTTTTAGAAGAGACTTTATTAAATTATGATAAGAGTAGAACCTTTGAGGGTGAAAATACTAAGCAGGATATAAGTTCAATTCTTATGTTAATAAGGAAGGATTTAGATCTTTTAAAGGAATCTCAGAGTAGTATTAATAATAAACTTTTCTTTAGTATTAAGGAAAATTTATTAAAGTTACTGGATGATTTTAATGATGTTAATGTTGTAGAAGAAGCTGCTAAGATGTCAATTCGGTTAGATATTAATGAGGAAATAGTAAGATTATATTCACATATAGATAATTTTTATAAAAACCTTGAAAATGAAACATGTGGAAAGATTTTAGAGTTTATTGCTCAAGAAATGCATAGAGAGGTTACAACAATGAGCAATAAGGCAATTGATCTTGATATTAGGAATTTAGTTTTAAATATGAAGTTAAATTTAGAGAAAATAAAAGAACATCTGAGGAATATTGAATGAGAATAGCTATTTCTAGTAAGAGCGGTTGTGGTAGTACAACTATTAGTGGAATGCTTGCAAAGCATTATGGTCTAAAGCTTATTAATTATACTTTTCATGATATTGCTAGGGAAAAAAATATTCCCTTTGATACATTTTATGAGAAAGAAATTATTTGTAAAAATGATTATTATTGGGATGAGTATCTTGATAATAAATTATTGGAGCTTTCAAAGGAGGATAATACAGTTCTTGCATCTCGTCTTGCAATTTGGCTTTCAAAAAATGCTGATTTAAAGATATATCTTTATGCTAAGATAGAAATGCGGGTAGAGAGAATAATAAATAGAGAAGGTGGCATGTATTCTGATGTTTTAAGTAGGACTTTTAATAGAGATTCTCATGATTTAAAGAGGTATTTGTCTATATATAATATAGATATTGATAATTATTTAGATGTGGCCGACTTTATAGTTGATACAACTGATAGATCTGCAGACAAAGTTTTTGAGTTGATAAAGGATGAAATAAAGAGAAGGAGTTTATATATTAAATAAGTTAAGGAGGTTGTAGGGGGGATGAAAATACCTTTAAAAGAGATACAAGATTTTGATGGCAATTATTATGAGCTTGTTATGGCGGTGATAGTTCGTACGGAGCAAATTATTGATCAAATTTCTTTAGCGGGGCATACTACTTCTGACGAAAGAGTGGTGGGACAAGCTTTTAATGATATTTTGACAGGCCGGTTTACGTATTCAATTGAAGAAAAATAAAATAGTTTTTATATTTGGACCTACAGCCGTAGGCAAAAGTGATATTCTATTTAATTTTCCAAAGGGTGTAACTGAAATAATTAATGTTGATTCTATTCAAGTTTATAGAGAGTTTGATATTGCTTCTTGTAAGCCCAGTTTTGAATTAAGATCTCATATAAAACATCATTTAGTCGATTTTTTGGAACCGACTGAAGAGTATAATCTTGGAATTTTTTACAGAGAGGCATGTAAACTCATAGAGAATTTAAAGGAGCAAAATAAGCTTCCTGTATTTGTAGGTGGATCGGCTTTTTATTTTAAGCATTTAAAATATGGATTGCCTGCTACGCCGCCTGTTTCTTCTGAAATACGGTGTTATATAAATACTCTTTTTACTCTAAGAGGTAAAGATTATCTCTTAGAGGAGCTTAAGAGAGTAGACTTTGAAAGATATGAATCAATCAGTAAAAATGATATTTATAGGATTAAAAGATCGCTTGAGGTTTATTATCAAACAGGTATTTCAATTAGTCAATTCCTAAAAAGAGGTCAGATGCTTGAAAATATCTTAGCTATTGGGTTGAAGAGGCCGATGGAAGAAATGAAGTCTAGGATAATATCTAGGGTAAATGATATGATTGATTGTGGATTACTTGAAGAGGTTAAGAGATTATTGGGGAAAGGATACAATGATACAACGCCGGCTTTTAAAGGAATAGGATATCGTGAATTTTTATTGTGGAAGAGTAGACCTTATTATATGTTAAATGATATAATAGACTTAATAGTGAAGCATTCATTTTTGTATGTAAAAAGGCAGATGACTTTTTTTGACAAAATTCCTAATGTTTTGTGGTTTCATCCTGATGATGACTTAAAGGACATTTTGGATTTAATTTTTGGTAGTAAGGAGATATGAGACATGCCTTGTGGAAGAAAAAGAAAGTTAAAAAAAATATCTACTCATAAGCGCAAGAAAAAGAGAAGACAGAATAGACATAAAAAGAAGAATAAGTAATTAAAATGTTTGTTAGTTGGTTTTTTGTTAGCTAACATTTTTATATTATTAGCTGCTTATTCAATAATTATGTTATTTATTATGTTTATATCTTTGCTAAAGATGTATCCTTTTTTACCTTTATATGTTGCTAATATCCATTTACCTTTAATTCCGTGTTTTTCTGTGCTTTGCATGATTTTTTTGATTTTTACTATTTCATCTTTTCTGATTATTGTCAGATAATCGTAATCGGTATTGTCTATTTTAGGTTTTTTATTTAAAAGGACATAATTTTTTGTTATGATTCCTACTTTTCTTGAAAATCCTAAGATGCTGCTTTTGGGTAATTTGCATTCTTTTATTAAGGGAATTTCTAAGTTCTTGTTGCATGTTAAAAACATTATAGAAATTAAGGATAGCAATTTTATTTTCATAATTTGTGTTTGTGTTACTTGATATACAGTTGTATATAATAATATAATGTTTTTTTAGAAAGTTTAAGGATTTTCAATGAAAAGATGTATTTTTTTATTGTTTCTATTGTTTCCTTCAAGTGACTTAATATTTGCATATCCATTGTCTTTTGGAGGGGGGATTTCTTATCAGTTCACTAATTATGCTAGTAAGGACAATATAAGTGATTCTGCAGTAACTTATAGTAGAGTAGATAATGGGATAAATTTGAATTTGTTCTTTGATGTTAATTATCTTATTTTAGATATATCTTATAAAGATGCTTTTTTGTCTGGTCATCATAGTAGATATTTTGCTTTTGGATTTTATGGAATTTATCCGATTATTTTTAGGGAATATGTTAGAGTATTGTTTCCTCTTCTTGGAATTAAATATACGATTGATTTAAGTATTAAGAGAATAAATTTGTTGTTTTTTTCTTTGGGATTTGCTGCAGATCTTTTCGTTCCTGAAGTTGAAGGGCTTTATATTAGACCTTTATTTATGCTTTCAATTTCACCTACTTCTTTTGCTGTAGAAAGTTTTTCTTCTTTAACAACTGAGATTACGCTTGGAGTTAATATTGGTTGGAAATTTCTCAGTTAGGTAGTTTTATTCCTAAGTGAAAAGGAACGATTCTTTCTTGTCCAAAGATATTAGATGTGGCATTGAGTTTTTGAGATGAGTTATTTGATTTTGTTACAAGTGTACTTGAACCACCTCCATCTAGGTTAATAGAATTGGTAATACCATAGCTTAGTGAGAGATCTATTGCTTCATTTAATGAGATACCTTTGCTATTATTAACGCCTCTTCCTTCTACTGTTATTAGATATAGGTGTTTGTTTTTTTGATCAGTACCTATTATTGTTCTTGGATGTTTATTTTCTTTAAAATTTTTAGTGTATTTTCCATTTTTGATTAGAGGAAAGAAACCACTAAAACCATAATCAGAATTTTTAATCTCATCTTTATTAGGATTTAATATTATTTGGTTATTCTTGATTATAATTATTCCTCGATCTTTTTTTGCATTGGAGATTATTTTTTTATTATATATATAGAGACCATTAGGGTAGAACATATTTTCTTTAATCTTATATGGGCTAGTGTTAATGGCAATATCTATTTCGTTAGAAAGTAAGAATTCACTTGTTGTTTGACCTTTAAAGTAATAATTATTCTTTTTTTTGTCGTAAATAGGCTTTGAGATTGTGAACTTTAAATTTTCATTTTTTATCTTGACAATAATATAGTTACTTTCTTTGAAAGATCCTTTAATTATTTTATATCTTGTTCTTATGTCTTCTGGATTGATTGATTCTTGTGCTGAAAAGATGATTAATATCAGAATTAATATTGTTGTTCGTAATGTTGTTTTATTCATTTCTTTTTATTTTATAAGAATAAATACTTTTAGGATAGTTTTTTAAGATTATATTTTTGATCTCTAAAGATATTTTGTCATTTTTTATTCTTGTAATATTATATAACTGATAGATTATTTTTATGTCTAATTCTTTGTGTTTTTGTAGAAGATTATTGATTTCGTTTTCACTTATGTTTGGTTCATTAATTCTAAGTTTTAGTAATAAAATTTCATTTTTTATGTTTTTATCTTTAGGTTTGTTCATTTTGTTTAAAAAGTTATTGGCTTCTTCATATTTCTTTATTTTAAGTAGATACTTGGCCATAAGTAAATAATAGTATTCTAGGTTTAGATTTTTAATTGCATTTATTGTTTCAAGTTCTTTTGGTAAGTTGTTATTTAGGTTATATAACATGTATAGTTTATTTAGTTTTTCAAAATTTTCTTTGGATGTGCCGTATATTGGAATACTTGAGACTATTAGTAGTAAAATTAATAATATTTTAGATGGTTTTAAATTCATATAATTTTATTTCAGGTATTATACACTATTTTTGGTTTGAATAGGAAGAATGGAAGAATAAGAAAAAATTTTCCTAATTTCTTCTTATTCTTTTTAAATTTAAAGTTTGGATTTTATGTAATTTGAGATTTGTTCAGATTTTGCCCCGAATATTACTTGGGCTTGATTTCCTGATGTAATAATTGTTCCAGTAGCTCCAAGTTCGGTCATTAAGTCTTTATTTACTAATGAGGGCGATTTTACATCTACTCTTAGTCGTGTAAAACATGAATCAACATTTGTTATATTGTCAAGTCCTCCAAGGGCTTGAATGATTGTATCAAAATCTTCATTTTGAAATATCTTAGAAGTATTACTAGAAATTGTGCTCTGTTGAGTATCATCTTCACGACCCGGTGTTTTGATGTTAAATGCTTTTATTAATGTTATGAAAATAGTGAAGTAGATAATTCCAATTACAAGTCCTATTGGGAATATTAGCAAAGCGTTTGTTGATTTTGGGAACATTAAGAAGTAATCTATAATTCCTGCTGAGAGTGCAAATGCTATACGTATTTCAAATATATTAGTAATGATTAATGATATTCCAGTTAGAGTAGCGTGTATTAAATAAAGTAGAGGTGCTATTAACATAAATGTGTACTCTATTGGTTCTGTAATTCCTGTTAAAAATGAGGTAAGGGCTGCTGAGAGTAAAATACCACCTATTTCGTTTCTATTTTTTGCCTTGGATGTTAAGTACATTGCAAGGGCTGCACCTGGTAGTCCAAATAGCATGATTGGATACATTCCTGATGTAAATGAGCCGGCAGTTGGATCTCCATTTAAATATCTTGTAATTTCTCCTTGAATTATGTTTCCGTCGCTTGTGGTATATTCTCCGAATACAAAATATACTAAAGTGTTTAGAAGCTGATGTAGACCTGTTATTATGAGAAGTCTATTTAGAAAACCAAATACAAACAATCCGAGATTACCAGCTTCTATCATCCAGATTCCAATTTGATTGATAGTTATTTGTATTGGTGCCCATAGGAGACCAAATATTGTGGCAAGTATTACAGACAGCATTCCATTAGCTATTGGTACTAATCTTTGTCCTGAGAAGAATCCTAAAAATTGTGGCATTTTGTAGTTTACTACCTTGTCGCTAAGAATCGCTGAGCTTATGCCTGTAATAATACCACCTAGGACTGACATGTTAACAGGTTCTGATTTTCCATTAACTATTATTGTAAATGTAGATAGCCCTGCATTTAAAATTAGATATCCTACAGCTCCTCCGAGTGCTGCAGCTGCTTTGTTATTTTTAGATAATCCCATTCCAGTTCCGATTGCGAATAGTATTGGTAAGTTTCCTAAAATAGCACTACCTGATTGTTCCATTAGTTTACCAATTTGTCTAAGCATGACATAAGACTCTGTAGTTTCTATTATTAAGTAACCAAAGCCAAGTAAAATTCCAGCGATCGGCAAGACAGCCGCGGGAGTTTGCAAAGCTTTTCCAAGATTTTGCATATTTTTCATTAACTTATTCATTATTTGCCTCCTTTAATTTATGTTTTTTATTATTTAAAGTTTATATTAACTTTAAATATGATTCTAGTTTAAATATCGTTCATTTATTTATGTTTTTTAAATATTTATTTTGTAACTTGCAATGTGGTATGTATATTTTGGATTTTTTAAAAAAAGAAGTTTAATTTTTTGTAAACTTTATTCACTGTTTTTTTAATAGGGGCAATTTTTTTAATATTATCTTGATTGTCAATCAGGCTTTTGATGCTATTCATTGATTCCTCGATTGCTACGCTAAAGTTTTTTTGAGGTTTTAGCCAAAAATTATTAGAGTAATCGCTTCTGAGTGATAGGAAAAGGACAGATTGTTTATTGGGATGTTTAATGAAATTCATAGTGCATTCTAAAATATTTCTTATCTTATCAATTTCGGTAATATGAACATTTGTGTTTTCATATGCTTTGATAAGCGTCCAATCTGGTTCCATACTATTTACTATTCGCATTATTTCTATTAGCTTCTTGTTTTTGAGTATGATTAAATTTTCATGTGTTAAGTTTACAAAAATATTCTTTATTGCTTTTTCCTCTTCGCTTTTTAGTCCTTGTGATATTAATTCTTTAACTTCTTTTAAGCTAAGTGTTAATTGATTTTTGTGTTCATTGTGAGTGTTAAATTTTTTTCTTCCAATTATTATTTCATTTTTTGATGGAGGATTTTTATCGTTTTTTATTATATTTTTATGGGTGTTAATTGATTTTTTATTCTCTTTGTGAGTGTTTTTCTGTTCATTTTTTTCAAGTTGAATATCATTGATCCATTCTTTTTTAAGTACTCCAATTGATCGGGCATATCTTTTACTTGTCTCTATGATTTCTCCTGCGACGAAATATTTTACAGAATCTGTGTTAATAAGTGAACCAGGATGGATTACGACATTTTTAGCTTTTATCGTTTTATATGTATTTTTTGAGGTTTTAAAGCAAATGTAATCTTTCATTCCTCTCATTATAGATTTTAAGTAACCTTCGTAATCAATCTCGCTTTTACGTACTATTGGGATGTTGAAGTTACTTACAATGGTTTCGAGTTGTCTTTGTACGTTAGTAATTTCTTCAAGGCCTTGTAAGTCTAGATAATTCTCTTTGGCAAAGGCTTCTTTATTAATGGCTTTTTTATAATCTTCGAATATATTAATAAATCCTATTAGATCGCCTAGTGGATTTTTGTATTTTAAATGAGCTTGTCTGGCTTCCATTTCTTCGTTTTGGGGTAGTAAAAAAATTCCACTTGTGGATAAAAACGATAATCCAATTGTGGTTGGGTATATTGCTTGTTGATAGTTCAGCATTGCCTCAACTAAAGCTCTTGAATGAATTGGTATTAGAGGAAAAATTATCATATATTTTCCAATTTCCGTAAGCTCATTTTTTTCATTTATTGCATCTAGAGATCTTAATATGTCACTTGCTGTTTGAATAGATTTAATTGATGGTTTGGAAATAAAATCAAATTTTGTGAAATTTCTAATTCCTATGTCTGCCATTCTTAGTATTACTTCAGAGAGATCTGTTCTGTATATTTCTTCCTTTTGATATTCATCTCTTAATTGATATTCATCTCTTTTATATAATCTGTAACATGTTCCCTTTGCGAGTCTTCCTGCTCTTCCTGCTCTTTGTGTTGCAGATGATTTTGAAATTGGTACTTCTTGAAGTGAATAAGTATGTGTTTTCATCTGGAATCTATTTGTTTTGACTTTTCCGCTATCAATTACTATCTTAATATTTTCAATTGTAATTGAAGTTTCTGCGATATTTGTTGATACTATAATTTTTCTTTTATTCTTTGGAGTAGGCATAAATATTTGTTCTTGTGCTTCTTTTGCCATTCGACCATATAAAGGCAATATTACTAAGTCTTGCTTGGAATTTAATTCATGAATTTCTTTTATTGTTTCTTTTATTTCTTTTTCTCCAGATAGGAATATAAGAATATCACCTTCTTTTTTTTCTTTGATTATACCGCTAATTATTTCTTTTATTTTTAATATCATTAACTTTGATGTATTAAGTTGTGGTGGATTGTAGATTATTTGTACAGGATAAGTAATTGTTTCTATGCTAAGTATTGGTGCATTGTTAAAATATTTTGAAAAAACTTGCGTATTTATTGTGGCAGATGAAATTATAACTTTAAAGTCATCTCTTTTTTTTAGTATGTCTTTGATAAGCCCTAGTATAAAGTCTATATTTAAACTTCTTTCATGCGCTTCATCTATTATTATTATGTCGTATTCATAAAGTAGGGAGTCCTTTTTGAGTTCTTGTAATAAAACTCCGTCAGTCATTAATTTGATTTTGGTCTTGGTACTTGTGATCTCTTGGAATCTTATTTTGTACCCTACCTCTTCTCCAAGATTTACTCCGATGTGTTTTGCAATATATTCTGCTATTGATACTGTAGCTATTCTTCTTGGTTGTGTTACACCAATTTTACCAAACTTTGCTAGTTCTGCTTCATATATTATTCTTGGTATTTGTGTGGTTTTTCCGCTTCCTGTTGGACTTTCTACTATCAGAACATTATGTGTCCTTAACTTTTTAATTAATTCATCTTTATATTTGTAAATGGGAAGCCCAAAATCATTCATATCTTACATTAGTCCGAAAACGTAAGTTGCATCTATTTGATTAAGATCAATATCAGTAGGCAAATCAATCTTTTTCCTATTAATTTTAGCATAAAATCTATCATTTTGTTTGTAAACATAGATTTTATTTCCAACTTTATTTTTTGATAGTAAAATTGTTTTTACAATAATTCCGTTTTTTTCTAATTTTGCGTCTAGCAACTTAATTGCTTCTTGCAATGTTATTTCATATGCTTTTATATCTTTCTTTAGTGGGCATATTATGCTGTTATTTTCAGTTTTAATATAATCTCCAAAAATGCCTGTTGTGGCAATTATTTTTTCATTGGTTTTTGGATATTCTCCAATTATTTTTGGAAGAGAGAGTAGTTTAAGAGCAAGTTCTAGGGTTATGTTTTCATATTCTATGTTTTTTGTAGAAACTTTTTTAGCTTTTATTATTTTAGGTTTTTTAGGCTTGCCTGTTTTTGTGAATTCTTGTGGAGCATGCATATCCTCTCCAAGTTGAATAATTCCTCCATATTTTGAATTTTTATATATTATGTTAAGTCCTGTTGCAGGATCTATTCCTAATATATTAGGTTGTATTTCTTTTTCTGATATTATTTTTTTTATTTCATCTTTTTTATATAGGCTTTCTAATGGTGTTGTTACATCAATTGAGTAATTATTTCCATTAAAAATTAGATAAGGACCAAACTTGCCAATATTGATTTTATAATTAAAATTCTCGTCGTTTTTATATTCGTAGACTATTCTAAATTCTTCAGGACTTATAATGGGTTCTATTTTGTTGATTGTATTCCTTAGTCCTTCTTTTCCATTATAAAATTTATTTAGATATTTTATTTTGTCTAGTTTGCCTATTGCGATCTTATCTAGATTTTCTTCCATATGGGATGTGAATTGTAGTTCAATTAGTACTGGGAAATATTTTTTTAGTAGGTTGATGACAGCAGCTCCTTTTATTGTTGGTACTAAGGTATTATTTTGCTTAAATATATATTCTCTCTCAAAGAGTGTTGAGATGATAGTCGAATAAGTTGAAGGGCGACCTATACCTTCTTTTTCAAGTTTTTGTACTAATGATGCTTCTGTGTATCTAAGTGGAGGTTTTGTCTCATGTTCTTCTGGTTTTATATCCAGTATGACGAATTTATCACCTTCTTTTATGAGTGAAAAATCTATAAGGCTGTTTTCATGAGACTCTTTGCTATTTTTTAGGAAGCCATCAAAAATGATTTTTGTGAAGCTTGATTTGAACGTTAAATTGTCATACTTTAATGTTATTTTAATAACTTTTTTTATTGTATCTTTCATGATAGATTCAATAGTTCTGTTCCATATTATTTTATATATTTCTTTTGCAGTCTCGCTTTCTATTTGTATTTGTTCAGGTGGAGTGAACATTTCAGAAGGTCTTATGGCTTCATGTGCATCTTGAGCCATTTTAGCTTTAGCATATACTCTGTCATTTATTTCTATATATTCTTCGCCATATTGTTGTTTTATAATAGTTTTTATTTTTTCTCTAGCGGTCTTTGCAATATTATAAGAATCTGTTCTCATGTAAGTTATGTAGCCACTCTCATACAATTTTTGTGCATAATTCATGATTTGTTTGGTTCCTATTTTTAGTCGTCTGTTTACTTCTTGTTGCAGGGAAGATGTAATGAATGGTTTAGGAGGAGATTGTTTTACTTCTTTCATTTCAATTGAAATCACTCTGAGCTCTTTTGTTTTATTTAACTCTTTTGTAAGCGTATTCATCAATGTTTGATCTATTACAATTGTCTTATCAGGATCATGTAAAGTCCCTGTATCATTTACAAAATCTTTGCTCTCGGCTACATTTTTGTTTTCAATCTTTTCTAATATTGTCCTAATCTGTGTATCACTTTTGTTATGTTTGCATTCAAGTGTGATGGAGTAATAGCTGGCTTTTTTGAAGTTTATTCTTGCCATTTCCTTTTCTATAATTAATTGAAGGCCAACGGATTGTACTCTACCAGCGGAGAGTCCGTAAGCAATTTTTTTCCAAAGTAGAGGAGAGATAGTGTATCCGTAAAGTCTATCTAGTATTCTTCTTGTCTCTCCAGCATTAACGAGATTCATGTTAATTTCTCTTGTATTATTAAGTGAATCAATTATTGCACTTTTTGTGATTTCATGAAATACCATTCTTTTATAATTTTTAATTTGTAACACTTCTTTTAGGTGAAATGCTATTGTTTCTCCTTCTCTATCTTGGTCAGTTGCCAGATATATTTCATCTTTATCCTTTATGAGATTTTTAAGTTTTTCAATTACTGTTCTTTTATTTGGGGGGATAATGTATAGTGGTTTAAAATCATTTTGATAGTCTATGGATAGGCTTGACCATTCAAATTTTTTGTATTCTTCAGGTATTTCTTTAGCACTATTTGGTAGATCTCTTATGTGTCCTATACAAGCTTCTATTGAAAATGAATTATCAAGATACCTTTTTATTGTTGTTGCTTTTGTTGGTGATTCTACTATTATTAATTTTCTTTGTTGCATAAAACCCTTATATGTATATAATATAACATAATGTGTGAATTATTGTAATTTTTCGATAAAAATTGTGCGGTATTTATGAGTACTTATAGAGTTTTGCATACATCTGATTGGCATATTGGTAAAAAGATCGGGCATTTTTCTAGGCTTGGAGAGCAGAAGAGTTTTTTAATTTTTTTATTGGAATTTATTAAAAATGAGAAAATTGATCTTTTGCTTATTGCTGGTGATGTTTATGATTCAAAGAGACCTGGGTTTGAGGAACAAAAATTAATAAATGATTTTTTTTATGAATTATCTTTTACGTCTTGTAAGTGGTGTGTGGTTATTACTGGAAATCATGATAAGAGGGATTATTTTAATATTAATAAAAAGATACTTTCAAAGTTTAATTTTTTTTTAGTTACTGGAAGTGAATTTTCCAATCAAGTGATCTTTTTGAGAGACCTTTGTGATGTGAAATTTATTATTGTCTGTATGCCTTATATTAATGAAAGGCTTATTGTGGATCAAGAGTGTAGAAATATAGAATTACAAGATGATATTTTTCTTAAAAACCTTCAAAAGGCCTATAAAGATAAGATATCAGATATTGTTAAGTCTCTTGATGAGAAGTATCTTAATGTTCCTAGAATATTTGTTGCTCATTCTTTTTTTTCTAATATTAGTGTAATTAGTAGTATTGGCAATAGTCCTGTTTTGCCTGTTAGTATTTTTGACAATATTTTTTTTTCTTATGTTGCACTTGGACATATTCATAATTTTAGGAAATTAAGAGATAACATAGCTTATTCGGGTTCGCCAATTCAATATTCGTTTGATGAGGATGTTAGAAAATATGTGAATGTATTGTTTTTTAGTGACGGTAAATTAGTTGAACAGAGTAAGGTTTTACTTCCCATATTTGGTAAACTGCAATTTTTACAAGGGTCTTTTAGTGAGATTATGGATGATTTATATAAGCTTAAGGCTAAGATTTCTTATCTTTGTTACTTGAAAATTCAACTTAATGAGAAAGTGGAATCCAAGTTTGAAGAGCAGATTTATGCTCTAGTGAAGTCAAGTCTGATTAATATATTTGATATTTATTATAATTTGGTGGATTCAGGCGAAGAAGTTTTAAAGGAAGGTCGGAGTAGATTATTTAGTAGAGATGAAATACTAAATAGGGATGAGAAGTATTTTTTCCAAGAAAAATTAAGAAAAGATGTTATGAGTGGTTTTAGGAGAGGAAATAAGTTTAAGGAAGAAGAACTTGTTGCTCTTTTTGAGGAGGTATTACTTAAAGGAAGAGCAGGCGAGTATGAGGATAAATAAGTTAATATTTAAAAATATTGCTTCCTATAAAGGTGAATATGAGATAAATTTTGATGTTTCTGTTTTAAAGCAGGCTGGTATTTTTTTGATTTCAGGAAATACTGGATCTGGTAAGAGTACAATTTTAGATTGTATCACCCTTGCTCTTTATGCACGAGTTTATAGACTTGATAAAAATATTTCAGATTCAATTTCGAAAGGTTTTGATAGTGCTTATGTTAAACTTACTTTTACTGTTTCTGATAAAGTTTATGAGTCATTTGTTGAACTTCACTTAAGACAAAAGGAAACACCAAAAAATATGGTACTAATTTGTCTTAATGATGGAAGTTTGATTGAGAATAAAGATGATGTTTTAGCTTATATAAAGAGTCTTTGTAGATTAAATTTTGAACAGTTTTGTCAAACTGTTATTTTGCCTCAAGGTAATTTTCAGGAATTTTTAATTTCAAAGCCAAAAAGTAAGGCAGCAATAATTGATAATATTTTTAATTTAAAAAAATATGATGATATAGAAATTTTTTTGAAAAGAGAACTAGATCTTACAAAATCCAATGAAGAAAAATTGGAGTTATTGTATACAGAGAAAAAAAACAGGCTTGATGTTAGTAAAAAAAAAATAAATGAATTGACTGATTTTTTGAGTTCTCTTGATATAGAAGCTTTAAGAAAAAATCTTGACGATATTTATGAGTTAATAGGTATTTGTGACAAAATAATTAAGTTTAATCAAGATTATTTAGCTATTCGCTATAGGATAGATAATTTAGAGTTGGAATTATCTTCTAAGGTTGCGAGTAAAGAAAAATTAAATCATGAGTATTTTTTACAAGAGGATATTAAATCAAAGTTAGACGAAAAGCTTAAATTGTATAATTCTAATGATTTTTTGAATTTAGAAAATTTTGTTAAAAGGTACCTTGAACTTATTAATGATAAGAATCGGTTTTCATTGGAGCTTTTAAGTATTCAAAGGGATTTAGAAGAATTAAAATATCTGGATTTAGACAATTTTGATTATGTAAAAGAATTGTATTATGAAAATATTCTTTTCTGTGAGATAGATTTTGATGAGAAGGCTTATAATAGCTTGCTTGTAAAAGAGAAGCAATTGGAGTCACAAAAAAAGAAATTATTGGTAGATCAGAGGAGAAAAAATTTAGAAATTAAAAGTATTACTTCAGAAGAGACGACATTTAATTTTGATAAGTATATTTATTATGAGGCATTAAAGTTATTAAGGGGTTTTTATGAAGAATTAACATTGGATTATAAAAATGAATTAGAGTTATTATTAAGGTCAAATGATAGTGGTTCGTTTCAAGATGTTGGTATAAATATTAAAATTAATTTACATAGAAGATTCTTAGAACATCTTAATAGTAATAAACAGTCTGTTGAAATAGATATAGAGAATCTTAGGCATATTGAGGATTCGTATAAAGTATACAAAAAAAAAGAGAAATTAAAAATTAGTAATTTAAATGGACTATTAGAGTTAAACTCAAAGCTTCAAATTTTGCAATCTAAGTTAGATAATCTTAAACAGGATATTTTGAATAGTAAAGAAAATAAGATTAAATGGGAAGGTTGTGTCTTAAATTTTAATAAAAATAATGCGGAAATTTTAAAAAGAATTGGCCATGATTTGTTTCATAAATATATAGATTATTCTAATAGAGATAAGATTTTGCTTTTTGAAGATAAACTTAAGGAAGTTGAGAATTTAAAATCAATGTTTAATGACTTAAATTCCAAAATTTCTTTAAAGGAAATAGAGATTAAAGAAATTTTGGACAAGATAAAAGATTTATTATCTAATCTTGATTTAAAGATAAGTTTAAGTGAGCCTGCTTTATTGGAAACAGAGTTTGAAAAATTTTTGCTTTCAAAGAGCGACGTAAAAGATATTCATGTTAAATTGGACTTACTTTGTAATGATATAAGTAATAGGAAACTTGAATTGGAAAGTCAAATTGAGCTTATGAATGAAAGCATGATGAGTTTTAAAATGGAGCTTAAAGATAATTTTGATAAGTTTACTTCTAATTTTTTAGATTTGAAAAAATTCATGGGAAATAATTTTTATGTTAAAGATTCTATTTTTTCTCTTGATTCTTTAGAGCCTAGTAAGAATAGTTTAGATTATTTTATGAAGTTGAAATCTAATTTTATGTCTCAGATTAAGGTTTTTTCCGGAGATATTATTAAATATGAAGCAACTTTTTCAAGTTTGCAAACTCTTGAAGTGGAACTTAGTAGTCAGGAGGTTGAGTTAAAAGATATTGAGAATGCATTAAAGAGTGTAAATGAGCGTAATGATAAATTGGAAATTTTAAAGAAAGTTATTATTACTTCTCCTAGTTTAAAATATTATGTTCAAAGTTTTTTGATCGATGAGATCTTAAGTATATCAAATAAAAAGTATTTAAGTGTTATTCTGCCTGATTTTAACCTTGAAATTAATACAGATAGTAAAGATTTTAGTTTTTTAGTTAGGAGTAAAAGAGATGGAAACATGACTCGTAGTGTTAAAACTCTGTCTGGGGGTGAAAGATTTCTTGTATCTTTATCGCTTTCCTTAGCTTTATCAGATATGATAAGAGATAGCGATCTTAAAATAGAGGCATTTTTTCTTGATGAGGGATTTGGAAATCTTGATGAGGAGACTTTAAAAATGATTATTCCAAAAATTTTTGACTTGCAGCGTGTTGATGGGCGTCAAATAGGTGTGATATCACATGTTTCTTATTTGAAAGAAGAGATTAAGACTCAGATAGTTGTAAGTAAAATTGCAACAGTTTCTAAGATTACTATAGAGAGTTTTTAATTTTTTATTGTATAATTACTTGGATATTTTAGAAAATGGAGATTTGTATGGAACGTTATATTGCAATTGATGTTGGAGGTACTAATACTAAATATTCTCTTGCAGATAGTGGCGGTAATTTCCTTGATAGACATGAAGTTAAATCGGGTACTACTCATGATGAGCAGGTTGGTATTTTAGTCGATATAATTAATTTTTATAAGAGAGACGGAAATATCAAAGGTGTTGCAATTTGTATGCCTGGGTTTGTTGATCCTAGGGGGATTGTGATTAGGGTTAATGCTATTAAGGGATTTAATAATTATCCTTTAAAGGAAAAGCTTGAGACTTTAACGGAAGTGAATGTTGAAATTGAAAATGATGCTAATTGTGTAGCGCTGGCAGAAAAATTTAAAGGTAATGCTATTCATTCTAATGATTTTATTGCTTTAACTCTTGGAACGGGTATTGGTGCCGGGATATTTATGAATGGAAAACTTTTAAGAGGCTATTCTTTTATGTCTGGTGAAATTGGATTTATGATTACTAGAGGACTGAGTAATAATGTTCCTTTTAATTGCAGATGGGAGTCTATAGCTTCTGTTGCAGCTTTAAGGAAGAGGGTTGCTGAGCGTTTGGAGATGGAGTTTGATGAACTTTCTGGAGAATATGTGTTTGAGCTTGCTGAAAGTGGTAATATACATGCTAGGAATGAAATTGAGCATTTTTTTGAGACTTTATCATTTGGAATTTTTAATTTAACTTTTATTTTAAATCCTGGAAAGATCTTGATTGGAGGAGGAATAAGTTCCAGACCGGATCTGATAAGTAAAATATATGATAAATTAGAGAATTTATGGTCTTTAGAATTGGCTCATATTTATGATAATGATATTAAGAAACTTGTTAAACTTGAGACAACTAAATTTAATAATGATTCTGGTAAAATTGGAGCATTATATCATTATTTTGTTGAAAATAACTTATTATGTGGTTTAGATGATAAAAGAGGCATGTGTTTTTAATATATTGGAGGCTTTAAATGCTGTTGAGCTTGGTGCTAGTAGGATTGAGCTTTGTGAAAATACGACTTGTGGGGGAACTACACCTTCTTATGGTACCATAAAAGTTTTGAGAGAAATTGTACGGGTTCCTATTGTTGTAATGATTAGACCAAGATGTGGGAATTTTGTATATTCTAATTTAGAATTTCAAGCTATGAAAGAAGATATTAAGCTTTGCAAGAGTTTTGGAGTAGAAGGTGTAGTTTTTGGAATTTTAAAAGATGATCATAAAATTGACATAGATAGAACTAGAGAATTGCTAAGCTTAGCTTATCCTTTAAAAGTTACTTTTCATAGAGCAATCGATGAGACTTATGATATTAGATCTTCTGTGTCTAAGCTTTTAGATATTGGTGTTCATAGAATATTGACTTCGGGAGGAAGATCGAAAGCTTCAGATTCACTTGTAGTACTTCAAGATTTAATCTTAATGGCTGGAGATAAGTTAGAAATTGTTGTTGCGGGTAAGGTTAGTAAGGATAATATTGATATTATTGATGCTATTTTGGGCGCAAGAGCTTATCATGGAAGACTTATTGTTGGTAATTTAAACGCATCTTAAGGTATTTGTTAGTTAATTTTAAGATTAAATTAAGTGATATTTAGTAGTAGATTGGTATTTAGTATTTTGATGATTATACATTTTTGTGGTAAAAGAATATGATTATATTTGACCTTGAAAATGATTGATTCTGTAGGTTATGTGGAATTAAGTTTATGTGGAGGATAATTCTAAGTTAGACTTCTTAGTAATTTGGTTATTTGATGCTAGATACTTGAAACCCCAATTTTTGTTTAAGATTATGTTTGTTATGAGTTTTTTAATGCTCATTTTGTTAACATTAAATTTAAGTTCTACGGTATTTTGATCTTGTATCCTAGATTGTATGGAGCTTGAGATTATTATATTTGTTGTGCTTGCTAGGAGTATTGGTATTAGTTTTTTGGATAAAATGGATAGGATTTCTGGGTTATTAGTGTTTAGATAGGCTTTTAAGTTATAATCAGTGTCACTTTTGCTATTTGCAATGAATATTCCTTTATTAAGGGGAATTGTATTTGTTTTCTTCATTTTGGTTGGTATTAGTTTAACGATATCTTTTATCCAAATAAATATTTCATTTTGCTCGAGTATATCAATATATTTTGTTGTTAGTATGTTTTCTCTTTTATGGGTTATTTCTCTTTGATTTATTAGAATTCCTCTTTTATCTTTAGTTGGAGTGACGTATATATTTGAATTTTTGATCTTCCATTTTGGATTTGTGAAGATGTTTCCATAGGATTCAAAATTTGGATTATTTTGTATTCCCCAGAAGATGTTTTTAGGGAAATTTCCTGTTATGATTGATGAAAAAGTTTCTGGATTTTTTGTGTAACTTAAGTATATATTACCAATAGTGTTAAGTCCAATTTTGTATTTGAGTTTGAGTTCATTATGGATGAATCTGTTTTTTGATAGATTTATATAGGCGTATATATCTGATGAGGGATCTAATAGCATAATTGAAGATATGTTCTTCTTAGGTGGACAGTAAGTTAATGTTTCACATCCTATTACAAGAATAGCTGTGCAAATGTTGATAATTAGTCTGACCATCTTTCAATACCTATATTAATTGATATTCCATCATCTATTTCTACCTTTTCTAGTGCCTTTTCTTGATTAATATCTATTTTTAGTGTTAAGGTTTCAGTCTTAATGTAGCTTTCAAATTGACTTATTATTTTTTTCAGTATTTCATTGCCATCTGTATGTAGTATTATGCGATCACTGACATTGAAGTTATTTTCTTTCCTTAAATTTTGTACTTTTCTTATAAGTTCTCTTGAAAGTCCTTCTAGATATAATTCTTCTGTTATCAGTGCATCTAGTCCGATTGTAATGGAATCTTTGTTTATTACTTTTAGATTTTCTCTTTCGTGTCTTTCCAGGATTATATCCTTTAATGTAATATTATATTCATTTTCTTTGATTTTAATCATATATTGATTATTATTTATTATTTTTAATATGTCTTCGTTATTTAGTTTCATTATTTCTAATGATACCGGCTTCATATTTGTACCAAGTTTACTTCCAAGTTCTCTGAAGTTTGCTTTTGCTTTATAAGTTACAAGATCTTCTTCATTGGATTTTATTTTTATTTCTTTTGCGTTAATTTCCTCAAGTATTATTTCTTGCATTTCACTTAGTATTTGTTGTTCTTTTTTATTTTTGGTAACAACATAGATTGTACTGATAGGTTTTCGTATTTTGATGTTATGTGATGCTCTAAGTGCTCTTGCAATTGAGATTACTTTTCTTATAAAGTTCATTTTATCTTCAAGGTCTGTATTGATAAGCTCTTTAATCTCTTGTGGATATTGTTCTAGATGGATTGATTCTTTTTCGCCTTGTATCTTCAGATTTTGATAAATTTCTTCTGTTAAGAATGGGGTAAATGGTGCAAGCATTAACATTAGGTTCTTTAGCGCGTAATATAGTGTTTCATAGGCATCTATTTTATCATGATCATTCTCAGATTTCCAGAACCTTCTTCTTGATCTTCTGATATACCAATTGTTTAACTTGTCGATAAATTCAAGAAGCTCTTCTATTGATTTTGTTAAATTATACTTATCTATTTCTTCGTTTAATATTTTTTTTAGACTTTCGATTTCGCTAATTATCCATTTATCGAGGATATTGGTTTTGTGTAGATTCATGTTATTATTAGGTTCAAAGTTGTCGATTATTGCATAGGTTATGAAAAATGAGTAAGCATTCCAGATAGGGATTATAATATTCTTTAAAACATCTCTAACTCCTTCATCGCTGTACTTTAAATCATCAGCTCTTACTACGGGACTCATTATTAGATACAGTCTTAAAGCATCTGCTCCAAATGTGTTTATTACTTTCATTGGATCTGTGTAATTTCTAAGTGATTTTGACATTTTTCTTCCGTCACTAGATAATACTAGGCCGTTAACTATTACATTTTTAAACGCTGTGCTTTCAAAAAGGGCAGTTCCTAGAATTGTTAATGTATAAAACCAACCTCTTGTTTGGTCTAGACCTTCTGCAATAAAGTCAGCAGGGAAAATATTGTGAAATTTATCTTTATCTTTAAATGGATAATGCTTACTTGCGTAAGGCATAGAACCAGATTCAAACCAGCAGTCTAAGACTTCGCTTGTTCGAGTATATATACCACCATATTCACTAGGCCACATGATTTTATCAACTTTATCTTTATGTAAGTCATTTACCTTTTGTCCTGAAAGTCTTTCAAGTTCTTCTTTAGAGCCTATGCATATTTTGTTTCCTGTTTTTGAACATATCCAAACTGGTATTGGATTTCCCCAGAATCTGTTTCTACTTATTGCCCAATCGCGTGCATTTTCTAACCATTTGCCAAATCGGCCTTTTTGTAAGTGTGAAGGCATCCAGTTTATTTGTTCATTTGATCTTATGAGTTTTTCTTTTATTTTTTCAATATTTACAAACCATGAGCTTATAGGTCTGTAAATTAGGGGTGAATTTGTTCTATAGCAAAATGGATATCTGTGTAGGAAGTTTTCTCTTTTGAATAAAAGGTTCATTGATTTTAATTTTTCGATTATTTTGTTATCTGCATCTTTAACAAATAGTCCTTCAAAATCTTTTATTTCATTTGTGAATCTGCACTCGGCATCTATAGGTATTTTTATGTCAGTTTTTGTATTTTTTTTTATTATATTATAATCTTCTTCTCCAAATGGTGCGATATGTACTATTCCTGTTCCATTGTCAGTTGTTACATATTCTGCTGTATGTATCCTGAAAGCTCCTTTATTTCGTTGATTTAGAAAATAGTTAAATACGGGTTCATATTCTATTCCTTTAATGTGTTCACCTTTGAATTGTTTTATTACTGTATATGCTTGTTCGTCTTTATAGTAATGATTTAACCTTTTTGTGGCAATTATAAATGTTGAGTCTTTTTCTTTATCAAATATTTTAGAATAATCTATGTCTTTACCAACAGCGATTCCAAGATTTGTAGGTAATGTCCAAGGAGTTGTTGTCCATGCAAGTAAATATTCATTTCTATCTTTGATTTTAAATTTTATAGTTAGTGATGGATCGTGAACTTCTTTATATTCTCCAAGGTTAACTTCAAAGTTTGAGAGAGGTGTTGCAAGTTTTGGTGAATATGGTAATACATAGTAGCTTTCATAAATTAAACCCTTATTGTAGAGTGTTTGAAATACCCACCATACAGATTCCATGAAGGTTATATCCATTGTTTTGTAATTGTTCTCAAAGTCAACCCATCTACCTAGTCTTGAAATTGTTTTTTGCCATTCTTTTGTATATCTAAGAACTATGTTTCTGCATTCTTCGTTAAATTTATCAACTCCGTATTGTTCTATCTCGTATCTTCCAGATATTTTTAAGGATTTTTCTACTTCATATTCTACGGGTAAACCATGGGTATCCCATCCGAAGTGTCTCTTAACATGTTTTCCTTTCATTGTTTTATATCTTGGAATTATATCTTTGATTGTGTTTGGAACAAAATGTCCAAAGTGAGGTAGTCCTGTCGCGAATGGTGGACCATCATAAAATGTAAATTCCTCACAACCTTCTCTTTGTTGCATTGATTTTTCGAAAATTTTATTATCATTCCAAAATTTTAGTATTTTTTCTTCTATCTTAGGAAAATTTACTTTATTTTCTACTTTTTTGAACATAAGATTTCCTTTTGTTTGGTTTTTATGTCATTTTGGTCTAAATATATTTTTATTAGATTAATGTTGGGATTATTGAATATTTGATTAATAATTTTTTCTTCTATTTGTTCTTTTATTGCATTTAAAATGCTTCTTGCTCCAGAATTTTTGTCGTAATATTTTTTTATTATGTGATTCTTGAGAGTTTCGTCAATTTCTATTTTAATGTTCTTTAGGCTAAATTTTTGAGTAAGTTCTTTGCAATAATGAGTATAAATTAGGTTAAGATCTTCTTCTTTTAAAACATTAAGAATTATTTTTTTTTGTATTTTATCTAGTAGTGATGATTTGAATCTTGTTTTAAGTTCATTGTTAATTTCGCTTTTGATGTTTGTATTGTTTTCTCTATTATTAAATCCGATACTTCCTTTTCCAAGTAGTGTTTTAGTCCCAATGGATGTACTTAGAATAATAATGGCATTTTTGAAAGATATTTTATCTTCTTTATTACCAATTAGCTCTCCATTTTCAAGTATTTGTTCTATCATATTAAGTACGGAATTGTGAGCATGTTCGATGTTTTCAAATATTATGAAGGCTCTAGGATTATATTTTAATCTATTTGTTAAAATGCCGCCGTCAGTATAGCCTGTGTATCCTGGATTTGTTCCTATTAATTTTGATATGGAAGTTTCTTCTCTATAGTCTGACATGTCTAGTTTTAGTATTGAGTTTTGATCTTCAATAATGATTTTTGATATTTCTTTTGCTATCATTGTTTTTCCACTTCCGTTCGAACCTATGAGTAGTATTGATGTTAAAGGTTGCGTTTTGTTATTTATATCGACTTTTGTTTTGACTATCTCTATAATTATTTCGTTTATAGCATATTCTTGGCCGATTATTTTTTCTTTTATATTAATTGCTTCTGATTTTAGTGTATCAATCTCTTCTTTTATATTAGATTTTATCTTAATATCTAATAGTTCATCTGTTGCGCTTTTAATATCCTCAACATTGACTATCTTTTTATTTATTGCCTGTTGTTTTTTGTGAGCTCCGGCAATGTCAATTAGATCAATTGCTTTATCGGGAAATCTTTTATTAGTTAAATATTGTGATGATAGATTTATAACATGTTTTATGGCTTCTTTTTCGTAAGTGACACCATGATAGTCTTCAAAGTTTTTTATTATGTTATTGATTATGTTGAGTGTTTCTTTTTCATCGGGTTCTTTGATTGATATTGTTTGAAACCTTCTAGTAAATGCTTTGTCTTTAGAGATGTATTTCCTATATTCATCGTAAGTTGTTGCACCTATAATTTGTATTGCAGAGCGAGACAAAACAGGTTTTAAAATGTTTGCTGCATCAATAGAACCTTCAGAGTTTCCAGCTCCTATTAAAGTGTGTATTTCATCAATAAATATTATTATGTCTTTATTATTTTTGATGAATTTGATTATGTTATTTAGTCTTTCTTCAAATTCACCTCTATATTTTGTTCCTGAGACTAAGTCAGAAGCATCAATTTGTAGTATTGTTTTGTTTTGTAATTTGCTTTTTATTTCTTTATTTGCAATTTTGATGGCAAGTCCTTCAACGATTGCCGTTTTTCCGACACCAGGCTCTCCTATTAGGATTGTGCTATTTTTATTTCGTCTCTCAAGTATGTTTATTAGTGTCTGGATTTCTTTTTCACGACCTACTAAGGGGTCAAGTTTTTTTTCCTTTGCAAGTGTTGTTAGGTTTTTAGCATATCTGTCAATTTCAAAGTGGTCATTTGTAAGTCTTATTTCATCTTCGAATTCTTTATATGTTTCAATTAGCCTTATTTTGTCTATGCTTGCTATAATATTGTCTTCGTTAAAGTTGAAGCTTAATTTATTAAGTTTATATTTCTTTAGAAGTTTTTTCGTTTTTAAAATTTGATAAAAAATTTCTTTTATGCCTATTGAGATTTTAGACTTGAAGTCTTTTTTTGTTTGTTCAATAAGGATGAAAATTTCTCTGTTTATCTTTGGAATTATAATTTCGTTGGCACCGATTAGAACTTTTTCTAACTTTTCTATTTCGTATAATGTATCTTGCTTGATATTTTTTAAAGTCTTGGCGTCTATGTTTTTTATCTCAGACTTTTTGGGGCAAACTAATATAGACATTAATAAATGCCAGATTGAGACTTCTCTATTTTTGTTTTTTCTAGCAACTTCTCTCGCGGATACTTCGACTAGGTTTATTAAGTTTTCTGCTATATTAATATTTTTCTATCTCCATCTTTATATTATTCATTATATCAGAAATATTATTTTTTTGTTCGTATCTTGAATATATGGATACATAAAATTTAATTTTTGGCTCTGTTCCAGATGGTCTAATGGTTATTTGTATTTCGTTTTCTAGTAAAAATCTTATTGCATTTGTAGTATATTTGTATTCTTTTATTTCGTATATGTTGTTGTTCATATCGGTTTCTTTTAATGTTTTATAGTCTATTTTTTTGATTATATTAATTCCTGCAAATTCTTTTTTGACTTCGTTTCTAAATTTTGACATTAGTTCTTCTCTTAAAGAATACCAATTACTTCCTTTAAAACTTTTATTAATTGTAAAGTCTTCATAGTATCCAAACTCTTTGTACATTTCTTGAAGATATTCACCTATTGTTATTTGATTCTTTTTTAGTGTAAGCATTAAATCACAGAATCCTTTTATGGCTGAAAATGCGTCTTTATCCCTGGTTCCAGTGCCGATTAAGTATCCATGACTTTCTTCACATCCAAAAATAAATTTTTTGTTTGGTTCTTTTAGTTTTATCTCATCTATTAAATGTCCTATCCATTTAAATCCTGTGTATGTTCTAAGTAATGTTGAGTTGTATTTTTGGGCTATCTTATCTAGCATTGGTGTTGTAACGAAAGAAGCTATTACAAATACTTTTTTGGGATCATTTTCTCTAGATAATAAGTAATTCATTAAAATAGATGCAATTTGGTTGCCGTTTAAAATTTTCCATTCTTTACTTTCATTAAAGGCTATGCCTACCCTGTCAGCATCTGGATCTGTTGCGAATGCAATATCACAGTTTTCTCTCTTTGCAAGTTCTATTACTCTTGCCATGGTTACATGTTCTTCAGGATTAGGATAGTTGACTGTAGGAAATTCTGGGTCAGGGTTTATTTGACTTGGTTCAGTTATAAGTTCTACTTTACTGCCTTTGAATAATATTTTTATTATTGTTCCTCCTGTTCCATGCAAAGGAGTATATGCTACTTTTAAGTTTACATTTTTGCTTTTTTTATTGAAATCAGGAAATTCTTCATTTATTTTATCTACATATGTCATGTCAATTTCATCATTAATCTCAATTATTACTTGCTTATTTATCCCTTCTTCTTTTGTAAGTGTCTTTGTAATATTGGATACCTTTTGAATTTCCGATATTATACGTGTGTCGTGAGGGGATATTACTTGAACACCTCCTTTCCAATATACTTTATATCCATTGTATTTTTTTGTATTATGGCTTGCTGTTATCATTATTCCAAGATCGCATTCTAATTTTCTGACTGTATAGGATAATTGTGGTGTTGGTCTTAGATGCTTATATATATAAACTTTGAGTCCATTTGATGCAAAGATTTCAGCAGCATCATATGCAAATTCTTTCGAGAAATGTCTTGAATCGTAACTTATTACAACTTTAGGATTTTGTATTATTTTAAGGATATAATTAGCAATTCCTTGGCTTGCTTTTGCGACATTATAGGTATTTATATAGTATGTCCCAGCTCCAATGATGCCTCTCATTCCGGCAGTGCCAAATTCTAGTTCTTTATAAAATCTATTGTATATTTCTATCTTGTTATTTTCGATGAGTAATTTTACTGCTTCGTCCTTGAAGTATCTGTTTTTTTCAAGTTGAATATATTTTTCTAATTTTTTTTGAAGTTTGTTATTTTTCATGATATTTTCCTTTAGTTTGTTATTTGAGAATTTATAATTAAATTATAATATAATGATGTCTAAATATATAATTTATAGGATTAGTTATTATATTGTGATTTGCAATATTTTTGTTTGAGGTTTTCATGCAATTTTTTTTAAAGTCTGATTATTCTCCTTCTGGTGATCAGCTAAAAGCAATTAGAGAAATAGAAAAATCTATTCTATTTGGTAATAGATATCAGACTTTAAAGGGTGTTACAGGTAGTGGTAAAACTTTTACAATAGCTAATATTATTAGAGATTTAGAGAAACCTTCTTTAATAATTAGTCATAATAAGACTTTAGCTGCTCAGCTTTATAGAGAATTTAAGGATTTTTTTCCAGAGAATGCCGTTGAGTATTTTGTTTCTTATTATGATTATTATCAGCCTGAGTCTTATGTTCCATCAAAAGATTTGTATATAGAAAAGGAAGCTACTATTAATGAAGATATTGAAATTAAGAGAATAAGGACGGTAACATCTCTTTCTAGAAGGCGAGATGTTATTGTTATTGCTACAGTTTCTTCAATTTATGCGTTAGGTTCTCCAGAATTTTTTAAGAGCTCTGCTTATGCTTTTTTTGTAGGACAAAAAATTTCTATTAAGGAGATGGCAGATATTTTTGTTAAACTTCAGTATGAAAGGACACTTGTGAATCTTGAGCATGATAAGTTTTCTATTAAAGGTGATGTTATTGAAGTATGGCCTAGTAATGAACATGGTTACTTTGCATATAGGATTTGTTTAGATTTTGATGAGATTGTTAAAATAAATAGGATTAGTCCACTTACAAAAAAGATTTTGGGATCTACTGACGAATTTACTCTTTTTGCTAAATCTTATTTTATTATTCCTTATGAAAATATATTAGGTGCTCTGCCTAAAATACAAGTTGATTTAGAAATGCAATATCGTTATTTTAAGGAAAATGGTAAGCTTTTTGAGGCTGAAAGACTTAGACAGAAAGTGGAATATGATATTGAAATGTTACGAGAAACTGGGTTGTGTCAGGGTATCGAGAATTATTCTAAGTACTTTGGTGAAAATGAAAAGAATAGACCTTATTGTCTTTTTGATTTTTTTCCTAAAGATTATTTGCTTTTTATTGATGAATCTCATGTTACTTTACCTCAGTTTAGGGGGATGTATAATGGAGATTATTCAAGAAAATTGAATCTTGTAAATTTTGGATTTAGACTTCCATCAGCACTTGAAAATAGACCCCTTAAATATCATGAGTTTGAATCTTTAATTAATCAGGCTGTTTTTATTTCAGCAACTCCTGGCCTTGAAGAGTGTGAAAAGAGTAGTGTTATTGTTGAGCAAATAATACGTCCAACAGGTATTGTTGATCCAGAAATTATTATTAGGGTTTCAGACGGACAGATGGAAGATCTTTATAATGAAATTCAGAAAAGAGTAGCTTTAAATGAAAAGGTTTTAATTACAACTTTGACTAAAAAAATGGCTGAAGATTTGACAGATTATTTGTTGAGTCTTGAAATAAAGGCTAGGTATTTGCATTCAGAGCTTAATATTCTTGAAAGAGTAGAGATTATTACATCGCTTAGAAGATCAGAAGTTGATGTTATTGTAGGAATTAATTTGCTAAGAGAAGGTTTAGATATTCCTGAAGTTTCTCTTGTTGTCATATTAGATGCTGATAAGGTAGGGTTTTTAAGATCTACTACTTCTCTGATTCAAATGGTTGGTAGAGCTGCTAGAAACTTAAATGGTTGTGTTATAATGTATTATGATCAAGTAAGTTGTGCAATGCAAGAGGTTATTGACGAAACTAATAGGAGGCGGAATATTCAAATTGAGTATAATAAAAAGAATAATATTATTCCAAGGACTATTATTAAAAAAGTACAAAATATTTTAGAAGAAGAATTAAAAAATAAGACTGTTGATTATGATATTGAAAAGATTATTTTCAATAAAAAGTTATCTAAGAAGGATCTTATCGCGAAGCTTAAGTTTAAACTTGAAGAGGCGGTTAGTGATGAAAGATTTGAAGATGCTATCTTTTTACGAGATAAAATAAAAAATCTTGTTAAGGGACGGGATTTTTTTTGAAAACAAGGAGTTTATATTTTTGAGCGAAAAAATTACTGTCAGGGGTGCAAGAGAACATAATTTAAAAAGTGTTGATGTTGATATTCCAAGGAATAGTTTAGTAGTGATATCTGGTAAGAGCGGTTCTGGCAAGTCATCCTTAGCTTTTGATACAATTTTTGCAGAAAGTCAGAGGAGATATATGGAATCTGTGTCATCTTATGCAAGGCAATTTTTGGGAGTAATGAAAAAACCTAACGTTGATTATATAGGAGGACTTTCTCCTGCTATTTCAATCGAGCAGAGAACAATAAGCAATAATCCAAGGTCAACTGTTGGTACAATTACTGAGATTTATGATTATTATAGGTTATTATTTGCGAAAATTGGCAAGCCTTATTGTCCAAATGATGGAAGCTTGATAGAGGAGCAATCTTTAGATAATATGATTAATACTGTTTTAAGCTATGCTGAAGGGTCTAAGGTTATATTATTTGCTCCTGTTGTTATGGGTGCAAAGGGTACTCATAAAAAAAATCTTGAAAAGATGTTAAATCAAGGGTTCAGTAGAGTAAGAATAGATTCTCAAGATTATTTGATAGAAGATGCTATTAATTTGAGCTTAGATAAAAACAAAAAACATAATATAGAAATTATAGTAGATAGGATAAAATTGAGTAGTGATTCAAGGATTAGGCTTGCAGAATCTATTGAGACTGCTTTATCGGTTTCTAATGGATATTTACGTGTAGAGATCGAAAATAATTTAGAATATCTAGATAAGATCTTTACAGAACATAATAGTTGTCCTTTATGTGGGTTTTCTCTTTCTGCGATAGAGCCAAGACTTTTTTCATTTAATAGTCCATTTGGAGCTTGTAGTGAATGTTCTGGTCTTGGTATTACACTTGACTTTGATTTTGAAAAGATTTGTCCTAATGTTAAGCTTTCTTTTTACGATGGTGCATTTATTCCTTTTAAACCTAGTTCTTCGTGGGCTTTAGCGATTTTTAAAGGACTTTCTAAGCATTATGGTTTTAGTTTAAATACTCCTGTAGAAAATATTCCTGGAGATATTCTTAGAAAAATTTTGTATGGTGTCAATGAAAAGATAGATTTTATCTATAAGTCTAGAGAAATGGAAAATAAAGAGATAAAAGGTGGTTTTCATTACTCTAAAAAATTTGAGGGTCTTATTCCTCTTTTAAAGAGACGTTATCTTGTAACTGAATCTGAGAGTGCTAAATTGTTTTATGAAGGTTTAATGTCTCGCAAGATTTGTAATTTTTGTAAAGGCAAGCGATTGAGCCTTGAAGCTTTATCTGTTAAGTTAGGTGGAAAAGATATTCAAGAACTTAGTAATCTTTCTGTTATGGATTCTTATTCGTTTTTTGAAAGTATTGAGCTTAATGATCTTGATACAAAAATTTCTAAAGAAGTTTTGAAAGAAATTAAAAGTAGGCTCAAATTTTTAATTGATGTTGGACTTTCTTATTTATGCTTAGACAGAATGTCTGGGACCCTTTCAGGAGGAGAGGCTCAACGTATTAGACTTGCTACTCAGGTCGGATCAGCTCTTTCTGGGGTTCTTTATGTACTTGATGAACCTAGTATTGGGTTGCATCAGAGGGATAATGAAAGATTAATAAGTACTCTTGTTAATTTGAAAGAACTTGGCAATACTGTAATTGTTGTAGAGCATGATGAGCAAACTTTGCGCATAGCTGATTATATTATTGATGTTGGACCTGGGGCTGGGATTTATGGTGGTGAGATAGTTGCTAGAGGAAACTTATCTGATATTTTGAGTAATGATAATAGTTTGACTGGTAAGTATTTAAGTGGTCAGCTTAAAGTAGAAGTGCCAAAAATAAGGCGTAAGGGGGGAAAAGCTGAAATTGTGCTCTTGAATGCTAATAAAAATAACTTAAAGAATATTAATGTAAACATTCCTTTGGGAGTTTTTACTGTAATAACGGGAGTTTCTGGTAGTGGAAAGAGTACCCTTCTTAATGAGGTGTTATATCCTGCTCTTGATAGTAGGTTAAAATCAAATACAAGTTATTTTAATGGTTTTAAGGATATTATTGGATATGAGCAAATTGATAAAGTTATTCAGGTAAACCAAAAACCAATAGGCAGGACTCCAAGATCAAATCCTGCAACTTATGTTGGATTTTTTACAGAAATTAGAGAGCTCTTTGCAAAGCTTCCAGAGTCTAAAGCAAGGGGATTTAGGTCAGGTAGATTTTCTTTTAATGTTAAGGGTGGACGTTGTGAAAAATGTCAAGGTGATGGGCATTTGAATATTCAGATGCATTTTTTACCTGGTGTTTTTGTCCCTTGTGATTTGTGCAAGGGTAAAAAATTTAATGAAGAAACCTTGAAGATTAGATATAAAGGAAAAAATATTTATGATGTTTTAGAAATGAGTGTTCTTGAAGCTAAAGATTTTTTTGACAATATTCCAAGGGTTAATCATTATTTAAACGTTTTGAAGGAAGTGGGACTTGAATATATTAAATTAGGTCAAGCATCAACAACCTTTTCAGGGGGAGAGGCTCAGCGGATTAAATTGGCTTTTGAGCTTGCCAAAAAGAGTACAGGAAAAACTTTTTATATTATTGATGAACCAACAACAGGTTTACATTTTGATGATGTAAGAAAATTGTTAAAAGTATTGCAATTGATTGTTCAAAATGGAAATACCGTTGTTCTTATAGAACATAATTTAGATGTGATTAAACAAGCAGATTATATAATAGATTTAGGTCCTGAGGGTGGGGTGTCTGGAGGAAATATTGTTGTATCTGGAACTCCTGAAGAGGTTTCGAAATGCAAGAGTTCCTATACAGGAATGTTTTTAAAAAGTCTTTTGTAATATTATTTTTAGTAAGTGTTTTTAATTATTTTATCTTATTTGCTCAAGATATTAATGATAAAAAAAATCTAACTTTGATTCAGAAAGCTAATTTAAAAGAACTTGAGTTTTCTAGTGATGAAGATTTGAAAAGATGGGCTTTAAAAGAGGGGATTGAAGAGAAAGATGTTTCTAAAATAAAAGCATTGCTTTTAGAAAAGTTTGGTATATCTCCTGATCTTTTTTCAAAAGATGGCAAAGATGTGGGCAGGTATAAGATAATCATTGAGAGTACAGGCAATCTTGAAAATTTTACTTATGAGATTACTGGGGATGAAACTATCATATTTAAAGGTAAAGTTAGTATTGTTATTGAAGATATTCAAGAAAATAAAAAACATAATATTAAGGGTGATAAAATTATTTTTAATAAAAAGGCTAGGAAGCTTTTTGCTAGTGGAAGTGTTAACTATAAGTTTGATTTAAGTACTGATGATAATATATATTTTTATGGCAGTGAATTATTTATTGATTTTGATTCTCAGAATTTTTTGCTTAAAAATGGAATTGTTCAAAAAAAAATTCATAAAAATTTAGTTGATAATATTGTTTCATTTGGAGGGAAAGTTTTAAAAAGATTGGATAATGATGTAAGCATATTGGAGCATGCTTTTATTACATCTAGTAAAATTCCAGAACCTTATTATTCTATTAGAGCTTCTAAGATATGGATTTTGCCATCTGGGGATTTTGGTATTCTAAATGCTGTGTTTTATATGGGTAGAGTACCTATATTTTATATTCCATTCTTTTTTAGGCCGGGTGATAGTTTGTTTTTTAATCCTTCTTTAGGATATTCTTTAAGGAAAGGTTTTACTCTTTTTAATACTGTATATTTACTTGGTAAAAAGTCTGTCGATCTTGATGATATTTCCTTTTTAGATTTTGACTTTCACTCAATTTATGATTCATCTAAGAAGTCTTATATTAGAAATGGTTATTTAACTTATTTCTTTGCAGAAGATGTTTTATCTAGAATTAATAAAGATTATGTTAAATTGATTTTTGATATTTATTCTAATTTGGGGTTTTATTCAGGTATTGATTTTAGTTTAGGTGATACTTTAGATTTTTTTAAAACCTTTGAAGGTAAGTTTGGCATAGGTTTGACAAGGACTCTTCATAAGAATAACCTTTCTGGTGGTTATCATCCTTTTAGTAGTGATAGTATCAATTATTCTCTTTTTAGTTTTGGTAATATAAATAAGGGTGACATATTTGGAGTTGAAGTGCCTTTTAGATATTTGTTTAAATCCAAGTCTGAATTTTTAGTCAGTGATGCACTTTTTGCACTGGTTTTTGAGCATTATTCAGATCCTTATGTGGTAATTGACTTTGAAAATAGATTAGAGAATACCACATTTTTTTCTGTTTTAAGTTCACAAAGAGATTTGTCATTAAGAAAAGGTATGATAAAGACATTTGATTGGAATATATCTTCTTTTTATAATCGAACTTTTGGTAATGATATTCTTTTTGATTATAGATTAAATAATCTTGGACTTACTTTTAAATTGGCAAATTATGAGAATATCTTTGGTAAAAGTCCTAAAAATATTAAGGATCCAACTAGGAAATGGTTTTATTTAGAGAGAATTTACTTGCCTTATATTGATTTAAATTTTCAAAAAGATCTTTATAATAGTAGTTGGACTTCGGATTCTAAGTCGGATTCTGAGGATAAAGAAATAATTATAAGACCCAAGCTCAAAAATATTGGAGATGTCTTTGAGGATGCTAAAAATAAGAGTAATTCTAAGGGATTTGAGGGAGAAAAATATTTGGCTAAAAATTTATATTTATCTCCTAATCCAATTGTCTCTCATGAGCTTAGCAAGAAAGATTCTTTTTATATAAGATTTGGTATTAATCCTTATTTTAAAAATAATGTATTTTTTGATGACTCTAAAGCTAAATCTCCTCAAGAATTTAACTATGATGTAAAAAGTTATTTGTTTGATATTAAAAATAAGATAGATTTAAAATTGCATGCTGATTTTTATAATCAACTTATTACTTTTGAGGACATATTGTGTCTTAATACTGTTGAGTATAGTCCTTTAGATAAAGATTATAATTTAGTTGATAAAGATAAGAAGAGTGAGCATTCAGTTGTTAATAAAACAAATTTAGTTTTATTGCCTTTCATGATGTATCCTGCTTTTTCTCGGAGTAGTATTAAGCTTGAGAATAAAGTTACTATTTATTCATTTGACAAGAAGTATGATGAGAATTCTAAAAAGTTAGATGGTAAAAATAGTACCGTTTTTTTGAAGAGTCCTGAAACTTTTTATCAAGAATTTAATTTTGACTTGATTTATGACTACAGGGTTTTTACTGCTGGTCTTTCAGGAATATTGGAAAATACTTTTGAGAATATATATACTTCTTCTAAGCTTAAATTTGCGTTGGAGTTTCCTTATTTATTACAAGAATTAGGTGTTGGAATTGAATATGGTAAAAAATTTGAGGAGAAAGGAAGGAGGGCTCCTTTTATTCAAAAGACATCTGTTGTTAATTTAAAGTCTTCAAAATCAAAGTCTTATAAGGATCTGAAGATGAATCCTGCTTTATATTATAAGATAGAACCAAGATATTTAGATTATTTAAAACTTGTCTTTTTAATTGCTTATGATCCTTTAATGAATGGTTTGTCCGAACTTTCGTTTAAGTTTAATGCTTATGACTTTAGCTTTGAATTTGCTATGAAAAACGATTTTGAGTATAAGTATGATAAACTGCTTGGTGATTTTGCAAAGGTAGGGTCTACAGCTAAGCTTGTACCGTATTTTTTAGGTGTTCAGTATAAGAGAGATTTATATGGGTTTAAATTCTCTGATGAAAAATTTTCAATTGGATTGGGAATAGATACTGGGTGGAAAATGAATTTACAAAAATTTGTTGATGGTGAATTTTGGGCTGAGTTTGCTTTTAAGTTTAATTATACTAAATTTTTTGAATTGAGCTTGTCTACTCGTTCTATTAATACAAAAATTTTTAGATATTTTGGAGGGTACATGGATCAGCTTGGGCTTGAAACGGTTAATCTTTTTATAGATCTGTTTAAATCATTTAATTTCTTTAATATTCAGGATAGAAAAGACTCGTTGTTTAAAATTAAGAAAATTAGTGCAAGCTTTAAATTTAATTTTTATGATTGGAAGTTTGTAGGAGAGTACGATTTAAGGCCATATGTTTTAAAGGATAATAGCGGTAGATATTCTTCTGTTTGGAGAAATAATTTTTCAATTTATATTTCTTGGAATTTCTTTGAACCTGTTAAGTCGTCATTAGAAAGTAATTCAAGTACTAATTATGAACTTTTAGTTAATCATAAATCTGAGAGGTAGTAAAAAAATTTATATTTAAAGATTGTCTAATATCTAGTGATATCCCTTAGAAAAGATTATTTTTTAGATTAAGATTTTGTTATGTTTTTGGGATTCTTGATATTAAGATATCAATGGTTTGTTGTGGCTTAATATTAATTTTTGTTATGCTTAGCTTTAAAATAGCTGGATATTTGATTTTGTTAAGTGAATGTTTTTGTACTTCTGATCTATTAGTTGGGGTTTTAGTATTTTGTTTAGGTTTGTTCATTAAATAGATTTTAAATGTTTGAGAAGTTCCTGGTCCTATTAATAATTCTTTATATTTATTTTTATAAATTCTTAGATTATTTATTAATTGAGTATCATTTTTTGTTGTAACTATGTTCTTAGAATTTAGATTCGTATATTGCCAGTTTATTTTTACTATTTCATCACTTGTATTTGTGTATTCAATGTGGATATATTCGTCTGTTGCCTCAATATTGTCTATGCTGATATATTGGGCATGGGATTTTATTATCTTAAAGCTTGTCTTGTATTTTTGTGTAGGCTTTATTGTAGTACAGGAGATTATATTTAGTATAATTATACATATTTTTAAAATATTTTGTATTTGCATATGTATTGCTTTATAAATTATGATTTTATCTTTTATGAAAGCCGAGATCTGCAACATTATTGTCTCCTGATATTAATAATATATGTCCTCCTTGTTCCTCAAAAATATGTCTTAGCTTTATCACATTTTGAATTAATTGAATAGTGTTTTTGTTTAAGTTTTTATTGTAAAATCCTTTGGACCAGTAATCAATTACGAGTTTGCTATCTCCGAATATATTCTTTGTGTTTTCTTGTAATGCTATTTTGAGGGCAATATATAATCCCAAAAGTTCTCCATAATTGTTACTGATTCCATTAAAGTCTTTGACATAATAATTATCATGATTATTAATTAGATTTTGGTTTATTACCTTATTTATTATTGATATTCCTTTTTCATTAACAATTCTAATTTCTACTCCTTTGCCTCTTCCAGTTCCAGAGTCGAAATATATTCCTTTTGGGTGGATACCAGGCTTTCCATCTCTTGAGAGCCAATTTTCTGCTTCTTCTCGTGTTTTGAAGCTTTTTATTTTATTTTTTTGTCCCGTGATTTTGTTTTTACATTCTTCCCAAGATGTGAAAATGAATTTTTCATTTTTATTATTTAATATGCATGCATAATACTTTTTCATGTTTAATTAACTCCCTAGACACCAAGCATTAGTTATATTGCAAGGTCTACCAAATATTTTTTCGTTTGAACTTTGGTTTTCTATTGAATTTTTTACTTCTCTATTATATCCTATGAACTTTTCTATAAGAGTTGGTTTGATAAGTCTTTTTGGGAGCATGCTGGGCAATATTCCTGCTATTGTATATGACATATAAAAATCATAAGCAGCTGCGTTTATCTCTCCAGGAGTAACTATACCAGATATTTCATAATTTCTTGATACATTAAGGCCAGCTATTTTGTATATTCTATCCACTACTAACGAACAGTAAGTTTTATGATAAATCTCTTCAAGATTAATTGCATCAGTCCACATATTAGAAGACAACAAGGGTACCATGTACCCGAAGTTATTGTCAACATATCTGTTTCTGGCAAAATTTATTGCTTTTTGAATGGTTCTTTTATCTGTTATTGGTGAGAAGATTTTTAGTATCCTTGATTGTACATAAGTTGTGAGTTTTTCGTAACCTGAACCTTGAACAGATGCTGTGTCAAATTTGATTTGATTACTTGTGATTACTGATTTTATTTCAAAACTGTCTTTTCCTTTAAATGCAATTTTTTTTGTATTGTCATACTTGTCAGCATCAAATACTCCTGTGTGTTGCCAAAAATAAAAAAAGTCAGTCCAGTCTATTTTTGGTTTTATTAACAGTATATCTCCATTTGATAAAATGGATCTTAGTTTCTGCGGTGTTATTTCATTTTTTGTTTCTGGATCTATGATATTAGGGATTAGTCTATGATTGTTTATAGAGTTTAATTTTTGTTTTAAGTTTGTTGAATAGTATGAATTATTGTATTCATCAGAAGTTTTTTGTTTTTGTAAGATTTCTGTTATTTTGTTGTTTTCAATTTGCAGATGAATCATGAATTTGTTGAAGTATTGTTTGTCTTTAATTTTTAGTAGTTGGTTTGCTATTATGTGCGGTGATATATATTCTATTCCATTGATTATGTCTTTATGGATAGCATAGTTTGTTATGCTATCTTGAGGAAAAAAGGATTTTATGTTTTCAATAGGTATATATCCCATATTTTTTTCATAAAATACTTGTTCTAATAATGCTAAGATTTCTTTTTCTAAATACATTTGTGTTTCTGTTAGTTCTGTGAAACTTTTGTTGATTGAACCTGATGAAATTTCATCAGATTTTTTTCTAAAGCTTGTATTGACTTTAATGATTAAATATCCATTTACATTGCTTTGTTCAAGGAATTTTTTCCATTCTTGTGAATTATTTAAATGTCTTTGATAAGCTAGTAAGTAATTTTTTATTTCTTCTATTTTTTGGGGACTTATTTTTAAGTTTATTGCTAGCATTTTTAATTCATTAGGAGATCCTGTGTGTTCTAATATTGTGTTTATTAGGTGCAATGGTATGTGATATGTAGTGTATGTTATATTGGTTACAAGGGTATGATTTGGTGGATAGTGATGGGTTAAGAAGATAGTATTTGAACTGTGGCTTTTTTGAGAATTTTCATTAAATAAAGCACAAGAACATATTAGGTATAAACTTATTAAGTTAAATATGTATGTAAGATATTGCATGTCAATATTTTATCATATTTGTTGTCGAGTGCTGGGCCCATTTATTTTTTATAAGTTTTAATTATATTGATTTTTTGTAATTTAAGTTTTAAGATGTTAATTAAATATAATTAAATTAAAACTTTTTTATAAGGATAGGGGTTTTTGTTATGGGATATTTGAAACCAATAAATGTATTCTCAGAAATAGGTCGTTTGCGGAAGGTATTACTGCATAGGCCAGGTGAGGAATTGGAAAATCTCACTCCTTCAATAATGAAAAAATTATTATTTGATGATATTCCTTATCTTGAAGTGGCAAGGCAAGAACACGATGTTTTTGCAGATACTTTGAGGCATAATGGAGTTGAGGTTGTCTATATTGAAGATTTAGTTAGTGAGACTCTTTCTGAGAGTAATGATATTAAAGAACAGTTTATATCTCAGTTTATTCTTGAAGCAGGAATTAGGACTGAAAATAAGACCAAAGCTTTAAAAGACTATTTTTATAATATGTCTGTTAAGGATATGATTTCAAAAATGATAGCAGGGGTTACAAGGGATGATCTTAAGGGTTATAGATCTGGTTCTCTTAACTCTTTGGTAAATAGTGAGTATCCTTTAATTGTTGATCCTATGCCCAATATACTCTTTATAAGGGACCCTTTTGCTAGTGTTGGTCATGGTGTAACAATAAATAGGATGAAAACGAAAGTTAGACGTAGGGAGACAATATTTGCAGAATATATTTTTAAATATCATCCTATTTATAAAGAAAATGTTCCTATATGGTATACTAGGTATGAAGATACTACTTTAGAAGGTGGAGATGAGTTAATTTTAAGTCGTGATGTTTTGGCTATTGGTGTTTCTGAGAGAACCGATGCTGAATCTGTTGAGAAAGTAGCCCACAAACTTTTTCAACAAAAAACCTCTTTTAGTACTATTTTAGCTTTTCAAATTCCACAGAGTAGATCTTATATGCATTTGGATACAGTGTTTACTCAAGTGGATTATACTACTTTTACAAGTTTTACTAGCGATGATATGAAGTTTACAATTTATGCTTTGACTTATAATTTGGATTCTGACAGTATTAAAGTTAAATGTGAAAAGGCTAAATTGGAAGATATTTTAAGTTTCTATCTTGGCTGTAAGGTTAATATAATCAAGTGTGCTGGAGGGAATTTGATTCATGGAGCAAGAGAGCAGTGGAATGATGGTGCTAACACTTTGGCAATAGCACCTGGAGAAGTAATAGTTTATTCTAGAAATTATGTGACTAATAGATTGCTTGAGGAATGTGGGATTAAGGTTTATGCAATTCCTTCTAGTGAGCTTTCACGAGGGAGAGGAGGTCCAAGATGTATGTCTATGCCTTTGATAAGAGAAGATATTTAGTTAATGGGGGAATGATTTATGTGTAATTTACAAAAGAGGAGTTTTTTAAGGCTTTTAGATTTTACCCAAGAGGATATTAGGTATTTACTTGATTTATCTCATAAATTGAAAAAAGATAAGTATTCAGGATTGGAAGAACAAAGGCTTAAGGGGAAAAATATAGCTATGATTTTTGAGAAAGATTCGACAAGGACGAGGTGTGCATTTGAGGTTGCCGCTTATGATCAAGGAGCTCATGTGACTTATTTGGGACCAACAGGTAGTCAAATAGGTAAAAAAGAGTCGATAGCTGATACCGCAAGAGTATTAGGAAGAATGTATGATGCTATTGAGTTCAGAGGATTTTCTCAGAAAGTAGTTGAGGATTTAGCTAAGTATTCTAATGTTCCAGTTTATAATGGGTTGACAGATATTGCTCATCCAACACAAGTACTTGCTGACTTTATGACTATTGAAGAACATAAGGGATGTTTGAAAAATTTAAAGATGGTATTTTGTGGCGATGGTAGAAATAATGTTGCTAATTCTTTAATGGAAGGATGTGCTATTATGGGAATGGATTTTAGAATATTTGCGCCAAGGGAACTTTTTCCTGATCCAGAATTGGTAACTAAGGCAAGATTGATAGCTAGCAATAATGGAGGTAATATTACTATTTCTAGTTTGCTTGAGGAAACAGTTAAGGATGTTGATGTTATTTATACTGACGTTTGGGTATCTATGGGTGAGACTAATTGGGATGAAAGAATCAAGCTGTTAAGACCATATCAAGTTAATAGTCAGCTTATGTCTTTGGCAAAGACAGATGTGATATTTATGCATTGTCTACCAGCTTTTCATGACTTAAATACGTTACTTGGTAAAGGAATATTTGATAAGTATGGGCTTGAGGGTATTGAGGTTACACATGATGTTTTTGAGAGTGACCGATCTGTTGTATTTGATGAAGCTGAAAATAGGTTGCATACTATTAAATCTGTAATGATTGGGACCTTAGGATAATTAGTTGTAAAATTTAGGTTAGGAAAATATAGTATATATTAGGAGAGGTAAGATGGTTAATAAGAATAAGATGCCAAGTAGTTTTACAATAATATTTGCTTTAATAGTGATTATGACTGTGTTAACTTATATAGTTCCTGCTGGTGAATTTTATAAAGAAATGAGAGATATTAATGGGAATTTGCGAGAGGTTGTTGTGGCTGGGACTTATCATACAGTAGAAAGAACCTCACAAGGATTTTTAGGTGGTATTGTTACTATTTTAACAGCGATGGCTAAAGGTATGGAGCATGCTGTTGAAGTTATTGTCTTTATTTTGATTGTTGGTGGAGCTTATGGGGTGATTTTGGGGACTGGTGCGGTTGATGCAGGAATAGCAGCAGCAATTAAGAAAATGGGAAATAAGGATAGACTTTTTATACCATTTATGATGTTTATTTTCTCCATAGGGGGAACTATAACGGGTATGTATGAGGAGACACTTCCATTTTATCTTATTATGATTCCACTAGTAATAGCCTTAGGCTATGATAATATTGTAGCTGTTTCAATTATTGGATTAGGGGCCGGTGTGGGAACTATGGCATCTACTATTAATCCATTTGCTACGGGAATAGCAGCAGCAATAGCTGGTATTGGAATAAAGGAAGGTTTTTATTTTCGTATTATTTTGTATTTAATTTCTGTGTTTGTAGCTATAGTATATGTGTTGATATATGCGATTAGGGTAAAAGATAATCCTAAGAAATCTATTGTATATGAGCAAAGAGAAGAGCATTATGATCTATTTGTTAAAGGTAATAGGGGAGGTAAAGGAGATAGTATGCCGGAATTTACAAATAGACGAAAGATGGTGTTAATGTTATATGCTGTGATGATTGTATTTTTAATATATAGTATTTTGGAGCTTGGTTGGTGGATGAAAGAAATGACTATGTTATATCTTGGCACAGCAATTTTATCAGCATTTATATGTAAGATGAGTGAATTACAGATGTGGGAAATGTTTGTGGAGGGCTCTAAAGATATGATTACAGCAGCTCTGATTATAGGCATGGCTCGAGGAGTGATGATAGTGGCTGATGAAGGAATGATTACGGGAACAATATTAAATGCAGCGTCGGAATTTTTGTATGGAGTACCTAAAGCTATGTTTATAGTATTAAATGAGCTGGTACAGATTTGTATAGGATTTATTGTGCCTTCTTCATCAGGGCATGCAAGTTTAACAATGTCAATGATGGCACCGTTGGCTGACTTTTTAGATATGCCAAGATCTTCAGTTGTTTTGAGTATGCAAACAGCGTCAGGCTTGGTTAATTTATTAACTCCAACAAGTGGAGTTATAATGGCTGTATTAAGTATAGCAAAAATCAGTTATGGTAGTTGGTTTAAGTTTGTAATGCCTCTATTTGTAATTGAATTTTTAATATGTATTTTAATGGTAATGGCAAATGTGTATTTATAAATTGTAAATTGGGAGGTATGTGTATGAGTAAAAGGGTTGTAGTAAGTTTTGGAGGAAATGCGTTAGAAGGTGGAGATGGGTCATTTAGCGATCAATTATCCAGAATAGAGAGTAGTGTGTGTGAGATAGTAGATTTGGTCAAGTATGGTTATGAGGTGATTATTAGTCATGGTAATGGCCCACAAGTAGGAAGGATCTTACTAGAGAATGAGATGTGCAAAGAGACACCATTGGTGCCACTTGATGTATGTGTTGGTATGAGTCAAGGCATGATAGGATATTATATTGAGCAGGCATTAAGGAATGTGATGTATAAGCGAAAGATTAAGCGAAGAGTGGTAGTAGTACTTACTCAAGTTATTGTAGATAAGGACGATGAGTGTTTTGGAAAACCTAGCAAACCCATTGGACCATTTTATGATAAGATAAGAGCAGAGGAGCTTGAGGGTAAGGGATATATTCTAAGAGAAGATAGTGGAAGAGGTTATAGGCGAGTAGTAGCGTCACCCAGGCCAATTGAGATTGTAGAAATTGAAGAGATAAGTGAGTTAATGAAGAAAGGATGTATCGTTATTGCGTGTGGAGGAGGAGGTATACCTGTTATACGAGATGAAAGAGGAGTGATTAAAGGAATAAGTGGAGTAATTGATAAAGACTTTGCGTCATCTAGATTAGGACAGGATATAGGAGCAGATAAATTATTGATAGTCACTGCTGTTGATCATGTAGCATTAAATTTTGGAAGTAAAGATGAAGTTTTGCTTGACAAGGTTAATATTATTGATTTAGAGAGATATATGAGAGAAGGACATTTTGCAGAAGGATCTATGTTGCCTAAAGTAAAGGCAAGTATTGAATTTGTAAAATCTAAAAAAAATAGGAAAGCAATTATTACATCATTAGGGAAAGTTATTGAAGGAATAAATGGTGTTACAGGAACAATGATAACTAGATAGGGAATGTTATAGCTATATCAATTAAGAAATACTCACGTAATGAGGAGGAAAAAGTAGATATTATAAAAAATAAGTTGTTAATTGGAATATTAAGTTTAATAGAGACAAAGGGTAAAGCAGGGAAAAGGAATGCAGATATATTGTTACCAGTAATTATAGCAGTTCTGAGAGTTATAGGTAATTGAGTGCCTAATAAGATATTAATAATAAGGGGATGTATTTGTATTTGATATTTCAATATATAAAGAGATATAGATAGGGCAAAGTAGGCATTTGAGAATAAGATTGGGTTATGAGGATAAAAGTGAATGGGGATGATATTAAAATCAACCCATTCATTGTAGGTCATGGTTATTCCAATAAAGGCGTTATATTTAT